>JBDUBY010000289.1:0-18366 GCA_040003735.1 Parafilimonas sp. | reverse complement strand
GCTGCATCCTGCAATAATTAAACCTGCGGTAATACAAACTATGATTAATCGGATTTTCATTGTTAAATAATTTAAACTGCTGGTTGTTCTTCTTTTAATAATGTTTGCTCTTTATCATAAGTGCCAATCCACCAGCCTGATTCTGCATCCTGAACGTTTACTTCAACCGCTCCGGAATTGGTAAGAAAATTCTGTAAATCAGCAACATTGGTTTTTGAAGTACACTCAATTACCATTACAAAAAGATCATCCGTTGCCCTTGGGTGAAAATGATGCTTTTTTACAAACGGTGCCATTTGACATAAATAACAAAAAGTAAGTACCATGCCAACTGCAGAAAGCAACACTGTTGTTTCAAATGTTATAGGAATAAATGCAGGTAAAGGAAAATGTGGTTTACCGCCAATATTCAATGGCCAATCACTGGTAAATACCCAACCCATTCCGCCTAACGCAATTGTTGTTCCTGAAATACCATAAATAAATCCTGCTGTATGTAAACTTGTTTCGCGTAAACCTAAAGCGTGGTCTAAGCCATGCACAGGAAACGGTGTGTACACATCATGGATTTTATAACCTGCCAAACGAACTTTTTTCACTGCAGGAAATAAAACTTTTTCATCATCAAAACAACCAACTACAAATTTCTTTTTTGCCATAATATCAGGCTTTATAAATCCTATTTTTTAATGTGCTGCTTCATGTGCAAATTGTTCAACCGGTTCTGCCTCCAACTCACCCATTTTATCTTTATAGCTTTCACCCGTAACTTTCAATATCTGTTTAATTTCAGCAATTGCAATTACAGGGAAATATTTCGAGAAAAGGAAATAACATGTAAAGAATAAACCAAATGTTCCAAGATAAAATCCAATTTCCCAGATACTTGGGCTATAATAATAACCCCATGAAGAAGGAAGGTAATCTCTGAACAGTGAGGTAACAATAATTACAAAGCGTTCAAACCACATACCTATATTTACAATCACACTCATGAACATGGTTACCCATAAATTTCTGCGCATTTTTCTTATCCAGAAAATCTGAGGTGCTGCAACGTTACAAAACATCATGCCGTAATAAGCCCAGCCGTATGAACTAAAAAGATTAGCCCTTGTATAAAAGAACGCATAATTTTCATATTGGTTCTGGCTATAAAATGCCATAAATAATTCTGTGAGATAAGCACAACCTACAATTGAGCCGGTAAGCACTATTACCTTATTCATAGCTTCAATGTGCCCAATAGTAATATAATCCTGCAATCCCAAAACTTTTCTTGTGATAAGCAATAAGGTTTGCACCATAGCAAAGCCTGAAAAAATTGCACCGGCAACAAAGTATGGAGGAAATATTGTTGTATGCCAGCCAGGAATTACAGATGTAGCAAAGTCAAATGATACTATGGTATGTACAGATAATACAAGTGGTGTTGCAAGACCTGCAAGAACAAGAGCGAGAGATTCCTGCCTTTGCCAATGTTTTGTAGATCCATTCCATCCAAAAGCAGCGATGCCATAGAGTAACTTGCGTAATTTGGTTTTTGCCCTGTCACGAACAGTAGCAAAATCGGGCAATAAACCTGTATACCAGAATAAAAGGGAAACTGTAAAATATGTTGAAATGGCAAATACATCCCACATTAATGGTGAAGCAAAATTTGGCCAAACTGGTCCTCGGGAATTTGGATAAGGAAAAACAAAATAAGCATTCCATACACGACCCATATGCCATATAGGAAACTGGCCGGCGCACATTACCGCAAATATGGTCATGGCTTCTGCCGCACGGTTTACACCATTACGCCAGGTTTGTCTGAACAATAAAAGGATGGCAGAAATAAGTGTTCCCGCATGACCAATACCAACCCACCAAACGAAATTGGTAATATCCCAACCCCATCCTACTGTATGGTTTACATTCCATTGGCCAATACCATAAGTAACTTCACGATATACACTATAAATACCAAAAAGCAATAAAGCAACAGCAATAAAAAAACCTATATACCATAATTTACCAGGCTTAACCTCTATTGGACGGCATATATCCTCGGTAACATCATGATAGGTTTTATTCCCATCAACCAATGGCTCTCTTAGCTGCGATTCGTATTTTAATAATGACATACCTTTTTCTTTTTTGCCTTTCGCTTTATTTCACTTTTGTGATACCAGCTTAAACTTCTATTTAGTTTCATTGCCTCGCATCGCTTTGATTATGCAACAATGTGTCAATATTTATCCTTCCGTATTTGTAATCATATCTTCATCTCTGTTCCGCACTTTAGCCAAATAGTTTACATTAGGCAAAGTATGTAGTTGTTCTAAAGAATGAAATAATCTTTGCTTATTATTCACACGCAATTGCGTTACTGCACTGTTATGATCATTCGAATTTCCAAATACAATTGCATTTGTTGGGCAAGCCTGCTGACAAGCTGTTTGAACGTCAGGCATTCTATCAGTTGTTGCTGAATTTGTGTTTATAGGCCTGCTTTCTTTTTTTGCCTTTAATTTTCCATCCTGGCAACGTTGAACGCAGAATGAGCATTTTTCCATTACGCCACGGGCTCTTACTGTTACATCAGGATTTAAAACCATTCTTGTCAAATCTTCATTCATTACATGAACTGCGGGATCAAGCTGGCCAACACCGGTAAAATTCTGGTTATCAGGAAAACTATCTGCTCCAGTATAATCAGCCCAGTTAAAACGCCTTACTTTATAAGGACAGTTATTAGCACAATATTTTGTACCGATACAACGGTTATAAGCCATTTGATTGAGCCCTTCACTGCTATGATTGGTAGCACTAACAGGGCAAACATTTTCACAAGGGGCATTATCACATTGCTGGCACATTAAAGGCTGAAATACAACCTGCGGATTTTCCATATCGCCGCTGTAATAACGGTCAATACGAATCCAGTGCATATCATGAAAACGCTTCACTTCACTTTTACCAACAATAGGAACATTATTTTCTAAATGACAGGCCACAACGCAAGCACCACATCCAACACAACTATTTAAATCAACGCTCATGCCCCAGTGAATACCGGGTTTATCATAATAAGGATAAATAGTGCCTTGCTTTTCATAAGCAGGCAAGCCACCGAATGGCTCTTCTTCTTCCTGACGGTCATTTAATATTTCATCAGGTTCTTTTTTGAAATGAGCCAAAGTCAGCTCTTTCATTACATCTGTCCTTGTTCCGGTTGAAGTTGTATAAATATTATGCGTTTGTATTTGTGCAATATCAAACGTATCATTTGTTTTTTCGATTGTTATATCTGTTACCTCGCAAATAACATTCGTGCCGTTAAAAGAGGTAAAAGGAAATAGATTTTTACCAACTCCTGCTGCAACCTTTCCAAGTTTTTCGGTACGGCCATACCCTAAAGCGATACCAACAACATTTGGATGAACTCCGGGAACTATTAATATTGGCAAAGACACTGAACCTTTTCCGCCAGCAGTAATTTTTACTACTTTTTTTGCAGGATGCACTTCATATTCATCAGTCTGTGCATCATCAGTAAGATCTATGCCTAACAAGCTTTTTGCCATTGCTGGCGAAATAATAACATAGTTATCCCATGTTGCCCTTGATACAGGATCAGGTAATTCCTGCAACCAGGGATTGCTTGAACCTTCACCACAACCAATACCAACTTTCTTATAAAGGACCAATTCTAAATTACCGCCTTTAGCTGCACCGTTAATCGTTGTAACAGCATTAGTAACAGAACCACCATTATATGTTCCGGCAGTCGCGGTTCTTACAGGTGCAGTTACTAAAACATTGGTTGTATCTGCATTAGCAGAAATATTTGTAAGGCTGATATTAGTTGAAACATTATTAATGATACCATCTTGTAATGCTTTGTCAAAAGCCATTTCATTACCAAGTTTTCCAACCCAATAATTTTTAAAGAAGGTATGATAATCTGCTGGACCGCCAGACCATTTCAATAAGCTATCCTGCCACTGGCGTGTTTTGAATAGTTGATTGATGGTAGGCTGCATTAAAGAAACATATCCTGATTTAGGTTCTGCATCACCCCAGCTTTCCAGAAAATGATGATCAGGAATTACATATTTACAAAGCTGCGTTGTTTCATCATTTTTTGGATTGAAAGAAACAGTAACTTTTATATTTTTTAAAGCATCAGTAACTGCTTTTGAATCACTCCATGTATATGCAGGATTTGCTCCATGAATAACCAATGCGCCCACTTTACCTGCACTCATATCATTTAATAGAGCAGCAAAATCAGCATCACTACCTGCTTTACTTTTATTGATAACAGACCAATCTATTGTAGTGCCACTTGCACCAATTGCGTTGTTGATAGCATTTACAACCTGCTGAATATTTGGATCATTACTTCCGCAAACAACCAGAGATGCGCCCCGGTTTGCCATTAAATCTTTTGCAACTTTTATAATTCCTGCATTAAGTTTTGCATCACTTACATTGGACGAGCTTTGACCGTTTAAAACATTTAATAAAGCAACAGCAACAGCACCGGTTTCAGAAGGCTTGTGCATATAGCGTTCATCAGCATTTGAACCGGTTAAACTTAAGATGGATTCAAAATGATAATGTTTGCTCATCACAGGATTCTTCTCATTTATCTTCCTGCCAATTGCATATTGTGAAGCAAATTCAATCGGGCTTAACCATGTTCCAAGAAAATCAGCACCAAGACTTACAATAACTTTTGCTTTATCAAAATTGTAAGAAGGAATTGCGCGTTTTCCATAACTGGCTTCATTTGCTAATAATAAACCCGTATAAGAATCCGCATCATAAACTACATGTTTACTTCCCGGATATTTATTCAAAAACTGGTTTATTACTTCTAATCCTGTTGGCGAATTAATTGTACTTGTAAGCAATACAACCGGTGCGCCGCCAAGGCCGGTTAAGGCAGAAGCGATAGATTGATCTATATATTCAAGCGTTACTTCTTTACCATCGATTGTTGGGAAACGCAATCTTGCTGTATCATATAAACTTAAAACGGAAGCCTGAACTTTTGCCGAAGTACCACCTTTTGTTATGGCAGATAAACTGTTCCCTTCAATTTTAATCGGGCGGCCATCTCTAACTTTTGCCAAAACACTAATTGCTTCGCCATCCTGCACATAAGTAGTGGCATAATAATTAGCAATGCCCGGTACAATATCTTCAGGTTTGTTTGCAAAGGGAATTGATTTTCTTACAGGCACTTCGCAACTTGCTGCAAGCATAGCTGCAGTAGTGCTGAAACCGAGATATTTTAAGAAATCTCTTCTCTGTGTTGGTGCCTTAAATAATTTACCGGAAAGCTCAAATGGTAAGTCTTCACGAAATTCATCTGCTGAAGCTTTTTTTGAAGCTTCACTCTGATTCAATTCACCAAAATTTTGCCAGTACTTTTTCTCCATAATATAATGTTCGTATCCTTATACTATCTTAATAATGACATTTTTGACATTCAGCACCGCCGATATCCTTTACCGTCACACTATCCATTCTATGATTCTTAATATCTTCTTTATATTTTTCGTACATGCTATAAAATCCGTTATTATCAAACTGAACTTTTGTAGAACGGTGACAATTTAAACACCAGCCCATGCTTAAAGGCGCAAACTGAAACATTTCATTATAGCTTGTAACTTCTCCATGGCATGTTTGACATTGAACCCTGCCTGCATTTACGTGCTGTGCATGATTGAAATAAACATGGTCAGGAAGATTATGTATGCGAACCCATTCAATTGGTTTTGCTTTGCTTGCATCCCATGGTTTGCCAGGTTCAAAACCAGCATATTTATATAACTTCTGAATTTCTGCAGTTCCATTTATTTCTTTACCATCGCCATCAACCAGTTTCTCTCCTTTATATTCATTAATTGCCATATGGCAATTCATACAAATATTTACGGAAGGAATAGTTGCCTGCTTACCCTGGTAAACACCAATGTGACAATATTGACAATTGATCTGGTTTATACCCGGATGCACTTTATGCGAAAAGAAAATTGGTTGTTTTGGTTCATACTTTTGCTGACGGCCTAAACCAATTGCACCTTCTGTAACATAATAACCACCTATCAGGAATAATATAAGTGTAAGTATAGTGATGTAAGTTTTATTTCTCCAGAATGGAATTGGCTCCAGTGCAGGAATACCTTCTTTATCGTCTGCCATCTTTCTGAGATTGGCATTGATATATAATAAAGTAAACGCAACAATTGCAAGTATTAAAGTTAAAACACCGAATAATAAAGTCTTATCTCCATTATCTTCTGTTTGACCGCCTTTAGCGTTGTCAGCAACTACTGTTGGAGCTTTACTTGCTTCAGTCTTTACATAATCAAGAATAGCATCAATATCTTTATCTGATAACTGCGGAAAAGCAGTCATCTGTGTTTTATTGTTTTCATTAAAAAGGCTTACCGCATAAGGGTCGCCACTTTGAATAACTTTCGTACTGTTATGTACCCAGTCATGTATTTTATCTCTGCTGGGCCAGCGGCTTTCCACACCAGCCAATGCAGGGCCTACAAGTTTTGCATCCACTTTATGGCATGACGCACAATTTGCCTGGAACAAGGCATGACCATCCTGCGCAAAACTGCTTGCAGAGAATAATAAACCTGCTATAAAAAAAACTAAACTTATTGGAGCTTTCGCTGAGATTAATCGTCTTTTGAACATATCACAAATCTGGTTGTTGCGATGTTGGGAAAATCTTCGACAGGCGCAAAAATATGACAGGATGCTGACAAATTACATATCATAAAAAATTTTTTTTAACAATAATGATTGCTTAAGTTAAGCGCTTTTATATTTTTAATTTGCAGGCATTACATGAATACTCAACACAAAAAAAATATTGCAGTTTTTGCTTCGGGAACAGGTACAAATGCAGATAATATTATTCAATATTTTAAAAATAAACAAACAGCAATTGTTGCGCTTATTGTTTGTAATAATCCCCAGGCTGGCGTATTAAAAATTGCTGAAGCGAATAATATTCCTTCATTAATTATACAAAAAGAAAAATTTTTTAAAGCTGATGCTTACATACCAGAATTAAAAAATGCATCAATAAGTTTTATAGTGCTTGCTGGCTTTTTATGGAAGATTCCTTCACTGATAATTAATGAATACCGGGATAAGATCATAAACATTCATCCCGCATTATTACCAAAATTTGGAGGTAAAGGCATGTATGGAAACTTTGTGCATGAAGCCGTTTTATCAGCTAAAGAAAAACAAAGTGGTATAACCATACATTTTGTAGATGAGTTTTATGATAATGGCAAAACGGTCTTTCAAACTACCTGCCCGGTTTACGAAAATGATAATACTGAAACTTTAGCTAAACGCATTCATGAACTTGAATACAAATATTTTCCAAAAGTGATTGAAGAAGTAATTGAAAAAAATATTGCAGGTTAAAAATCGATAGTGTTTATTTTAAAACACACGGAACAGCCAATCAACTAAAAAAATAATTATAATAGCGCCAACAATTATTATTCCGAACACATAAGGCATCAGGCGTTTTTTCTCATCGTCATTATTCATTATTGAGATTTGATTTATTCATTTGCTGCGTTCCACAACATTGCGCCACCTTTTATGCCTTCGCGGTTATTTACAACGATCATGTTATCATCAAGAGGAATCGTAAGATTTTTTGCATTGCCGCCACTGATGTATAAACGATCATAATTAAAAACTGTTTTTAATACTTCAAATACCTTACTCATCCTGTAGTTCCAATGTTCTTTTCCTCTTTTCTGATAAGCTTTATCGCCAATATAGTCATCGTAATCTTTATCCGTTTTTATTGGATGATGCGCAATTTCAAAGTGCGGCAATAATTTACCATCCAGTAATAAAGCAGTACCAAAACCGGTTCCAAGCGTAACCATCATTTCAAGCCCTTTGCCACTAACCATACCAATACCCTGGAGGTCTGCATCATTTACTACTTTGGCAGGCCTGTTTAGCAAAGCGCTTAAGTTGGTTTGCAAAGGATAATCTTTCCACGAATCCGATCCCAGGTTTGGTGCAGTTTTAATTACACCATTTTTTACATAGCCAGGAAATCCAACTGATATTTTTTCGTAACCGGTAAAATTTTTTACAAGTTCTTTTATAAGATCAATTACATTAACCGGTGTAGATGGTTGTGGCGTAGGCATTCTTGCATAGTCTGAAACAGGTGTTCCTTCTGCACTTAATATTGTTGCTTTGATGTGTGAACCGCCAATATCGATAGTTAAAATATTCATCTTCAAAATTTAAAGTTCAAATATCTTGTTTTATTTCATTGATATAAATAAGTTCATTAAAATAAAACAAAACGGCTGTCATTTTAAGGCAGCCGTTTATTAAGAATAAAAATGTTTAATTATTGTTTTACGAATTTATATGTATAAAATCCTGCATTATTTAAATACAAAGTGATTGCATAAGTGCCAGCAGATAGTGAAAAGTTTTTGCCTGCATCTCCAATATTGGCGCCATTAAAAACAAGTTTTCCTGTTCCATCATCATCACCATAATTTAAACCCCAATCATGGTTTGACCTGAATTTAAATTGATCACCATCAGCAATGGTTATTGTTGCTGTCCAATCATTATCACCTGAATTATAAATCATATCAATATCATTACCCCAACTGCTGGCGGCAAAACTTCCAATCAGGCTCCATGTTGTTGGAGTTAAAGAATAAGTATTTGCATTCAGATCAACATTTACTTTATAATAACCAGCGCCAGGAAATTTAAGGTTACCGCCACTGATGCTTACTGTTCCACCACCTCCATCGCCATAAGCAGTGCCGTTCCAATCAGGCTCACTTGTTATTTTAAATTCATAACTGCCACCAGCGGGAACATTTACATAACCTTCATAAGTTCCATCATTGTTCGGCGAAGCTAATGCGGGAGCAGTTTGCGGGCTCCATCCCTGGTAATCTCCGGGAACATAAAGTTGAGTAAATACGTTTACGGGAGTTACAGTGAATGTACCATGTTGAAAATCTACAGATATTTTATACATGCCAGATGCAGATGGGCCAGGAAAATTACTGCTGAGATCATAACCGAAATCGCCGCCCATATTTAAACCCGCAACCGTATTATCAGCTACAGAATATTTATGCGTCCAGTCTCCATCAACAGGCAGCATCAAAAACTCCTGTCCGGCTCTTAAATAAAAAGTTCCTTCATAATCAAGCGAATCAATTTTAGTAAACTGTTGCGCAGGTAAAGGAACTGGATTACCCCATCCTCCTGCAGTTGCACCTCCAACCAGGAACAATGTTCCATTAGGCGGCGGCAATACTTTAGCAGGTACCACATAAGGCGTCACCTGGAGAGTTATAACGTTAGATATTTGCTGATCGTTATTATTTGAGTAAGAAGACATAACACGCACATCAACACTGTATGTAACACCGAAATCAAAACCTAATGCAATCAACATGTTATTAAATTCCTTGGCAATAAATGCGTTGCTTAAACTTCCTTTAACGGTTACACTTTGTGGATTAGAGAAATTTTTACCGGCTGAATCTATCTGAACAATATATTTTACTGTTGAAGAATCTGTAGCATAAGCAGGATTTGTCCATGAAAGCGTTAGTGCTACATTATCAGAATCTGCCGGGGCAGATGTAAAACTTGCAACATCACTTGAAAGCACCGGAGCAGTGCCACTTTGAAATGTATTTGCAGGCAAATCAGCCAACTTATTACAAGCGCTTAGTATAAAACTTATACTGGCTGCTACAAGAATAAGATTTAAAATATGTTTCATTAAATATTATTTGTTGTTGATTAATTATTGTTTTGTTACGGTGTATTTTCCTTTTTGAAAATCTACATCAATTTTATATGTGCCTGAAACTGCGGGGCCCGGAAAATTATCACCTAAATCCAGTCTAAAATCACCTCCATTAACCGATTGTTTTGTTTTGTCTTTACAGGCGTACTTATGACTCCAGTCTCCATTTACAGGAAGAAATAAATATTCCTGGCCACCGGCCATTGGTACACTGATTGTAAAATGCAGGTCATCAATTTTTGTGAATTGCTGGCTTGGAGTAGGAACGGGATTATTCCATCCTCCATCAGTTGCACTGCCTACAACAAACAATTCACCTGAAGTTGGTGGCGCAACAACAGGCGGCGGCGCATAAGGAACTAATTTAAAGCTTAAAACATTTGATGTCAGCGAAGCTATACTTGCTGAACCTGAAGTATATGGTGTGATTTGAGAAACAACCCTAACATCAACACTATGAGAACTGCCAGGTGCAAGCTGCATGCCGTTTGCCACCAAACTGTTTAACTCACCTACTGTATAAGACATTGATAAATCTGAATTGATTTGTACAGTTTGTTTATTTGGGCTTGAAAAATTTGCACCCGTGGTATCGAATTCAAGATTATAAGTAACATTTAAAGAACTGATGCCGTTGCTGAATGTATAATCAGGATTCGTCCATTTAAAAGTTATCGCCTGGTCGTCTTTGGTAGCATTACTTAAAGCAATGGTATCGCTTGTAGTTGCGGATAAACTTGGAGGCGCGCCATTACCATTATAAGTAACATCAGTACCTTCTTTTTTACACGCTGCTAAGAAAATAATACTGACAGCAGTAAACATTCCCAGCATATTCAAATATCTTTTCATAATAATTATATTTTATCAATGATATGATTGGTTAATAGCCCGCATTTTGGGTTAGGTTACTATTGGCTTGCAAATCAGTAATCGGAATAGGGAAAATGCTATAATGTGCATCTACACCGGTTCCGTTTTGCACACCACCTTTCCAGGGCCATAAGTAACTGCTGCTTGTAAATTCATCGTATCTTATCAAGTCAGTTCTTCTAAAACATTCCCAGTATAATTCTCTGCCTCTTTCATCTAAAATAAAAGGTAAAGTAAGATCTGATGATGTGATATTACCGGAAGAATTTCCGTAAGCTCTATCCCTTAATAAATTGATATAAGAAAGTGCTGTAGAAGCATCACCGCCATTTCCTCCGCGTAATACTGCTTCTGCATAAATTAAATATTGTTCGGCCAAACGGAATAACGGAAAATCAGTTGAACAAAAAGTACCACCTGCATTTGGTTCTGCCTGTACACCCTGAGATGTGATATTAGTAAATTTATTTACAGGAATACCCTGATTAAATTGTGAGATACTGGTTATAGTTTCTGTTACACCAGGTGTGTTCAAAAAAATTGCACGTTTATCAACTGTTGTATCCGGGGTTGGAAAAAGATTGGGAAGCTTTGCAGTACTTCTGTTACCTGCCCACCCACCACTTGGAACGCCATAATTTGAAGTACTCATTGCATATCCCGGGCTGCCTTCCGTGTAAGTGGAATTAGCACATGAGCTATTAATTAAAAAGGTAGTGCCGCCATAATTTTGTGTATTAATTCCGTCGTAAGGAATAGCTAAAATAGTTTCAGGATTGTTTAAGTTATTATCGCCTTTAAAAAGATTTGCATAAGACGACATTAAGCCATATCCTGCGCCAATAACTTTGCTTGAATAAGTTATAGCATCATCATATCTCGCAGTTCCGGTATAAACCGCAGCATTTAAATAAATGCGTGCAAGTAAAGCCCATGCTGCTCCCTGGTCTGCCCTTCCGTATGGGTTTTGGCGAGGTGCAGATAGTGAAGCCTGGCAATCTAATAACTCTGATTCAACATAACTAAATAAATCTGCGCGTTTTATTTGCTTTGGGAAGGTTAATGGTCCGATTGCATCTGAATCAGTTGCAAAAGGTGGATTAGCAAATGCATCCATCAAAACAGCATATTGAAATGCTCTTAAAAAACGAGCTTCAGCTTTAAATTCTCCGATGGTGGCTGCATCATCACCTGTGACATTATGACTTGCAAGTTCTTCATCAGAGCAGTGCGAAATATAGCTATTGCACAAAGTAATCTGGTAAAGACATCTTGCATATAATCCTATTAAAATAGGATCTGAAGCAGTCCAGCTCATGTTATGGAAATCAGGTAAACCGGGATCGCCCCAGGCACAAACAGCTTCATCTGTTGTTAGCTCCTGTACGTTCCACAAACATCTTACAAAATCAGAAGTACCCGCATCAACGCCGGCAATATCAGAACTGCCGGCACCACTTGTGCCTGTTAAAGTATAGCCTCCATAAACGTTAGCTAAAGCTGTTGTATAACCTGCAACATTGCTGTAAACTGAATCTGCGAAAACAGAGTTTGCAGGTAAATGGTTCAAATCTTTTGTACAGGAAGACAAAAAGATTAAACCAACTGCAAGAAAAGAAAGTGAATTTTTAAAAAGAATATTTTTCATGCTTTTTATTTTAATAATCTTATTACAATTAAAATGTAAGGTTTGCGCCAAGTGTAAAAACTCGTGGCCGTGGATAAATTACGTTATCAATACCTCCATTTAGTTCAGGATCAGATCCGCTATATTTTGTAACCGTAAATACGTTCTGGCAATTAAGAGAAACTCTTAAATTGTAAGAATGTTTTGATAAGTAACCTACATCGTAAACAGCTCCAAGATTATCCATTTTAAGAAATGATCCATTTTCCACAAAATAGGATGAGAAATACTGGTTGTTATTGAAATATGTATTTGTAACAGATGACGGAGCATTAGCCAAAAAATTTGTAGGGTTTAAAACATTTCTTGTTACGGCAAGATTAGATGCAACATTGTTATAAACATAATTACCAACACTTGCACGAAGCACTGTATTTAAACTCCATTTTTTATAACTTACAGATGTTGTAAAACCAAATGTAAATGGAGCATTAGGCGATTTATAGCGTATCAAATCATTTGGCTGGGTAATGGTACCATTTCTGTCCTGATCAACATATAAACCTTCAATTGGCTTTCCGTTAGTGCCATTAATTTGTTGCAGAACATAAAAAGTATAAGGACTATAACCAACTGATAAAACCTGGATCGTGTTACCGGTTCCCCCCTGAATTCCGCCAACTGCAATATCACTTGCTGCTTTTGCTAATGAATCCTGTATTACAGAAAGATTGGTGATCTTGAATTCATTATAAGCAAAATTAAATCCAACGTCCCACGAGAAATCTTTGTTCCTGATTACAGATGCATTGATATTAAAGTCAACACCTTTATCAGTCATGTTTCCTACATTACGGGTTAGCTTATTTCCGAAATTGGTTAATGCCGGAACATATACTGATGCTAAAAGATGGCTTGTTTTCTTGTAGTAATAATCCACGCTTCCTGTTATCCTGTTATTTAAAAAACCAAAATCAATTCCCGCATCAGTTGTTGCGGTTTCTTCCCATTGCAAATCGGCAGCGTAAGGTGGCGGATTAAAAAAGTTATAATAATTATCACCAAAATTAACCTGTGAATTGTTCCCGCTTAATGCATAATAGTTAAGATAAGAATAGAAAGGTATTCCATCTTGCTGGCCGGTAACACCATAACTTAAACGCAATTTTAAATCTGAAACAACTCTTGAATTTTTCAGGAAATTTTCCTGGTTAATGCGCCATGTAAATGCTCCTGAAGGAAATACTCCCCATTTATAACCGGGGCCAAACCTTGAAGAACCATCAGTACGAATAGAACCCATCAATATATATTTATCATTGTAAGTATATATTAAACGGCCATAGTAAGAAAGAAGCGTAACCTCACTAAAAGAAGACGGATATGATGGTTTGGAACCTGGTATAGTATCATTTGATGCGCTTATTCCATAATAGTTTTTTGTAAAATAATGATCATCATAATAGCCATAACCTGCCACTGCATTTATATTACTTTTTATTGATGAAATATCTTTATTATAATTCAGATAAAATTCCAAAACTTTATTCCGGTGGTTATTATAATATTGATTATTCTGTCCTCTTAAATTAGGAATTGAGTTATACGATTGAGCAGCGTATGAAGGCACTTTTGTTGTTCCTGTATATTTGGCTACATCATAACCTAAATTAAGATTTGCATGCAAATCAGGAAGAAAATGAAATTTGTAATCGAACTGAATATTACCAAAACTTCTTAATGCTTTATTTTCTGCATCATACTGTTGTAATAAAGCTACAGGGTTGCGGGTTGATAATGAATTAGGTGTTGTATCATTAGTTTTCCATTCATAATATCCTTCAAATGAATTTTTATCGTTTGTATAAACCGGTTGTGTTGGATCGAAATCAACAGCATTTCCTATTGCTCCTGTATTTGCAGTTCGTGAATCTGTATTTGATCCATGAAGATTGATATCAATCTTTAAATGTTTATCAAATAAAACCGGAGAAAGTACAACGGATAAAGCTTCGCGCTGAAGATTATCGGTTTTTAAAACACCTTGCTGGTTTAAATATTCGCCGGAAATACGATAAGGTAGATTTTTTAAACTGCCTGCAATACTTAAATTATTATCAGTAGTTAACGCTGTTTGATAAATTTCTTTTTGCCAGTCAGTATTTGCATCACCCATTAAAGCGGTTTGTGTTGGCGTACCAAAAGAATCTACAACGTTTCTAAATTGTGCAGCAGAAAGTACAGGATATTCTTTTTGTATTTTAGAAGAAGACAGTTGTGTATTAAAGTTTAAAACAGGTTTACCGGCTCGGCCACGTTTGGTTGTAATAATTATAACGCCGTTAGATGCACGTGAACCATAAATTGCTGTTGCAGCTGCATCCTTTAGAATTGAAAAAGTTTCAATATCATTTGGATTTATACCCTGGAAATCTACACCATCCAAAGGCACATTATCAACAACAATTAATGGATCGTTACTTGCATTTAATGAAGCGCCACCTCTTATCCTGATAACACTTCCTGAGCCCGGCTGCCCGCCATTTGATGTAATGGTAACACCTGCTACTTTACCTGCTATCAATTGCTCAGGAGAAGTGATAGAACCTTTTTGAAAATCTTTAGTACCCACTGTAGCAACCGATCCTGTGAGATCTTTCTTTTTAACGGTACCATAACCGATAACTACAACTTCATTTAAAGAAGCATTAGACTGGCTTAAAGAAATATCCAGGTTTTCATTTATTGCAACTTCTTTGCTGCCATAACCTACAGATGAAATAATTAATGTTGTAGCATTTGCAGGAACCGTAAGTGTGAACCTGCCATCAGCCGAGGTTTGAGTTCCGTTTTTTGTTCCCTTAACCAATATAGTAACTGATGACAAAGGAGATCTCGTTGCCGAATCAGTTATTACACCAGAAATTGTTTTCTGTGCTTTCACAGATATACTGCCAATAAACAGCAGCACAATACCCATAAACAGTCGTCGAAAATTCATAGTTTGCTTTTGATTTTATATAATAATAATTAGTGAGATTCGTATTAATGGCGCAAACAGTTAAGCAGATAAATAGTTCTTTTCTTTTGATGCATATCCATACTATAATAAACAAACTTGTGTTTATTCATTTCAGCAAAAGGCATAACATTGTCTTTATTAAAAATTGAAAGTTGCGAAATCATATCTAAGCAATCAAACTCAAAGTGTAATATCTACACAATCGTCATGCAAATGTGTAATTATTACACTTCATAAACAAAAAAATTTTAACAAATGTTGCATGTATTTAAAAATTAAATCTGGCAATCGTTTTATGTAAGGTTGGTTTTTACATGCAATTTTCATAGCAAAAGATATACGTTTGTTGACGAGGATTCTTTTTCTATTCGTTATAAAGCAAAACATTCCAGTATAAATAAATATGAAAAAAAATATTTTATTTATTTGTTTGCTTGCAGGCATTGTTAGTTGCAGTAAAAGCAATTCTGCACCGCCGGATAATAATGGTGGTGATACAACAACAAATCCGCCGCCTGATACTACAATTATAAGTCATTCAACATTTGCAAAAGGTGCAGATATAAGTTGGCTTACTGAAATGGAAAGCAATGATTATAAATTTTATAATCGTGATGGTGTTGAAGAAGATTGTTACCAGGTTTTGAAAGATGAAGGCATGAACTCTATCCGTTTGCGTGCATGGGTAAACCCAACAGATGGCTGGTGCAATACAGCAGATGTTGTTGCAAAAGCAAAACGTGCAAAAGCAGCAGGCATGCGCATTATGATTGATTTTCATTACAGCGATTGGTGGGCAGATCCCGGAAAACAAAATAAACCTGCAGCATGGGCTTTATTAAATTTTACCGATTTAAAAACGGCGCTATCTGATTATACAAAACATGTAATGGATACTTTAAAATCAAACAATATTTATCCGGAATGGGTGCAGGTAGGCAATGAAACAAATGATGGAATGCTGTGGAATGATGGACGCGCTTCAACCAACATGGCAAACTTTGCAGCGCTTGTTACAGCAGGTTACGATGCTGTAAAATCTGTGTTTGATACGGCAAAAGTTATTGTGCATATTTCAAATGGATTTGATAATAATTTGTTCCGCTATATTTTCGATGGATTAAAAACCAACAATGCAAAATGGGATATTATTGGCATGTCTTTATATCCTTCATCAACCAATTGGTCAACATTAGATGCACAATGTTTAACCAACATGAACGATATGATTTCACGTTACAACAAACCTGTTATGATCTGCGAAGTTGGAATGAGCTGGACAGATTCTGTAGCATGCAAATCATTTCTTGCAGACATCATTTCTGAAACAAAATCTATTGCAAACGGCAATGGCTTAGGTGTTTTTTATTGGGAGCCTGAAAGCTATAATAACTGGCAGGGGTATTCGCTGGGTGCTTTTGATAACAACGGCAAACCGACAGAAGCGTTAGATGCTTTTAAAGAATAGCTTAAGTAGTTTATCAATATCAATTTAATAGTTTGCCTTCTAAATATAATGTATCCGGATCAATATCAATTTCATTGTTCCATGCTACTGTTCCATGTAAAACATGGGCTTTATTAAAAAATGCACCATCTTTTAAAGGCTCAAAAACAGGATATATAAAATATGGCGACATATCAAACGCTTTTTCCTCGCCATTTTCAAATGTTACAATAAGATGTTTTTCATCTTTGCATTTTACGTTTTCTACTCTTGGATTCATCAATTTCATTTTAAAGGATCAATTGAAAATATTTGATTCCCTGTTACAGCCAGTTGCCAGTTTGCCATTAATTCATCATGATGAATTTCTATCCATGCTTTAACAAGTTTTTCTTTATTAGATGGTAATTTTCCTTCTAATAAGTTGCCATCAGGAATCTCATATACTGCTTCAAATTCATTGTACTTAACATGTATATGAGGTAACTTATGTTGCTTTGTATCTAAAAAATACATAGTAACAATAAGTCCATAAAACATAGATATAACAGGCATTAAAATTTTTTGCAAAAATAATTAAATATTTAAAGCCTTATAGCATGATTTGATAATCGTATTTTATTTTGATATTCGCTTAATTCAATAAACATGTTAACATGCAAGCCAAACAATTTTATTTTTTGCTGATATTAATTGCGCTAACAACAAACGTGTTTGCTCAATCATTGCCAACAAGAAAAATAAGTTTTGATGATGATTGGAAATTTGCTTTTGGCAGTGCAAATAATCCTGCAAAAGATTTTAATTATAGCATTGCAACTATCTTCTCAAAATCAGGTTATGCGCCAGGAACGCCGGCTGATACGCATTTCAACGATAGTTTTTGGCGTGCATTAAATCTTCCGCATGATTGGGTGGTTGAATTGCCTTTCGCAAACTCAACAAGCGATGATGTGGAAAGCCACGGCTACAAACCTGTTGGTGGTTTATTTCCTGAAACAAGTATTGGCTGGTATAGAAAACATTTCATAGTTAATGCAAATGATTCTGGTCATCGTTTTCAAATTCAGTTTGATGGAATTTTCAGAGATGCGATGATTTGGGTGAATGGATTTTTTGTTGGCAATAATAAAAGCGGTTATGTGGGATGCGCTTATGATATAACTGACTTCATCAACTTTCATAAAGAAAATATTATTACAGTGCGTGTTGATGCCACTCAATATGAAGGATGGTTTTATGAAGGCGCAGGAATTTATCGTCATGCATGGCTGAATGAATATAACAACACACACATTGCAACTAATGGTGTTTTTGTTTTTAGTGATGTAAAAGGCAAAAGCGCTTCCATCAATATTCAATCAACGATAGAAAATCAAAACAACAATTCATCAAACAATAATGTTGTATCTTATATAACAGACAGAGATGGGAATATTATAGGTAAATCAACACCACAATCAATATTAATTTTAAGCAACGATACAAAGACCATCACACAAAAAATAAATATTACAAATCCAAAATTGTGG
>JBDUBY010000038.1:0-18446 GCA_040003735.1 Parafilimonas sp. | reverse complement strand
TTAAAGTTATTGAAATAAAAGTAAACGGTTAGCGGTTAGCAGTAAACTGTAAACAAACATTTATATTGTGTTATAAACATTTCTCCCATATATGAAACTGCATCTTGCCGACTATCTTATCATCATCGTTTATTTCGCTTTTGTAATAACCGTTGGGTTTGTTATTAAAAGAAAAATAAAGTCAAGCAACGACTTTCTTTCAAGCGGCAGAAACATTCCTTTATGGATAACAAGCCTTGCATTTATATCTGCAAATCTTGGTGCGCAGGAAGTATTGGGAATGGTTGCAAGTGGAGCAAAGTATGGTATCATGACCGTGCATTTTTATTGGGTGGGCGCCATATTCGCAATGGTATTTTTAGCGGTATTTATGATGCCGTTTTATTATGGCAGCAAAGCACGCAGCGTACCCGAATATTTATTCATGCGCTTTGATGAAAAAACAAGAGCATTAAACGCAGTAACATTTGCAGTGATGACGATTTTCTCATCAGGCATTTCATTATTTGCATTGGCAAAATTATTAGAAGTGATTTTGCATTGGGATTTTGATGTATCAATTTGGTTAGCGGCAGGTATTGTTATGATCTATACTTTTTTGGGTGGATTAACAAGCGCTGTTTACAATGAAGTGTTGCAATTCTTTTTAATTGTACTTGGATTATCGCCGTTGGTTGTTGTTGCATTGCATGATGCCGGCGGATGGAATAATATTAAAGCACAACTTGAACCGCAACTTACGCATGCCTGGAAATATATGGGCAAGGCTGATGAAAACCCGATGGGCATCAATTTTATGTCGTTGATTTTTGGTTTAGGTTTCGTAATGTCATTTGGTTATTGGTGTACTGATTTTTTAGTGGTGCAAAGAGCGATGATTGCAAGAAGTATGAGCGATGCACAACGCACACCAGTTATTGCTGCTATCCCAAAAATGCTGATGCCATTAATTGTTGTTTTGCCTGGTGTTGTTGCCATTGCATTAATGCAACCGGCATTGCAGTCAAAAGGATTTACAATACCAACAAATGCAAGTGGTCAATTAGATTATACGATGACGTTGCCTTCACTCATCGCACATTATTATCCAAGTGGCTTGCTTGGTGTTGGCATTACTGCATTAATTGCATCTTTTATGAGTGGCATGGCGGGCAATGTAACTGCATTTAATTCTGTGTTTACGTATGATATTTATCAATCTTATTTCGTAAAGAATAAATCAGACAAACATTATTTATTAGTCGGAAAATTCATAACTATTGTCGGCGTTTTATTATCAATTATAACAGCTTATGTTGCCAAAAGCTTTAATAACATCAACGATTTTTTACAGCTTGTATTCAGCTTTGTAAACGGGCCTTTGTTCGCAACTTTTTTATTAGGAATGTTTTGGAAACGCACAACTGGTCATGGCGCTTTTTGCGGATTACTTGCAGGTACTGCAGCAGCCGCATTAACACATGGATTAACGATTGCAGAAGGCAAAGGCGGTTGGATTGCACCAATGTTTGAAATTAAAAGTGGAATGGGCCAGGCATTTATCGTGGCATCTGTTTCATGGATCGCAAATTTTATAACAACAATTATTGTAAGCCTGTTTACAAAACCAAAACCTGAAGAATTATTAAAAGGTTTGGTTTATTCATTAACGGTAAAGCCAACATACAAAGAAGAAAAATGGTATAAACGTGTTGTGCCGCTTGGAATATTATTGATTGTAATAACAATCTTACTTAACCTTATCTTTTTTTAAATTCAATATATGTTTAACCGTTTAACACAACTCAGTTTTACTATCGGTTTGTTCTTTACAATTGTATCCGCAATATTATTGATTGGATATTTTACAAGCGATACACTTTCTTCACCATTAAACATGTATGCAGGTATTGCTTTTTTAATTTTCGGTTTATTGATGATGTTCATTAAACCAAAATAGATTTACATTCTTACAACAACCAGGAAATATATTAGTTACTCGCAAAGCCGAAATGAATGATAACTTAAGCATCCGATAACATGTTTCATTTTTTAAAATCACACATCATCTTTATAAAGAAATATAAGTATGATTAAAGTGTCAGTTCTTTAATCATCCAGATATTACATGATGTATGTCCGGAATTTCCAAGTGGTTTATGAAGTTTTGTAAATCCATATTTCTCATACATATTAACTGCCTGCGAAAATTTCGGCAGGCTTTCTATATACAATTGCTTGTATCCTATTTCAATTGAAGATTGAAAACATTTTTGCATTAATTGTTTGCCGGTTCCTTTTCCACGCGCCTCTTTTTTTAAATAAAACTTTGCCAGTTCTGCGCAATCTTTTGGCAAACCTTCGGTTGCATAAATACCACAACATCCAAGAATTTCATTATCGAGTATAGCAACCCAAAGCACAGAACCAGTTTCCTTAAACAGCGTATATAAATCATCTGTTGTGGGATCTGAAAAAACAGTACCTATTCGAAGTGCATCATATTCTTCAAACACATCCCGGATCAGTTTTGCCAGTGGCTTATTATCTGTTTCTTCAATTTTTCTGATAATTAAATTTTCCATCTTATAATGTTATTCCGATACTAAATGTTTAAGATAATCGCTTGTAATATCATTACCCGTAATAGCAGTTAAGCCATCATAATTCTGTAATTGGATTGCTAAATCTTTCATTGCTTTTATTGCATATTTTAAAAATGATGGGCCAAGGCTAACTCTTGCCACGCCAATTTCTTGTAACACCTTTAACTCAGGAATTCCGGGAATTGTAATAACATTTACAGGCATTTTCACCTGTTGAACAATTGCTCTTATCTCATTTTCATTATTAAATAATATCGGGTAAAAACAATCTGCACCCGCAGCTTTATAAGCAATACCGCGTTTTATTGTTTCATCTAATCTTGATTGTGGTGAATCAAAAATTTTATCATGCACAAAACAATCTGTTCTTGCATTGATGAATAATGGCACATTCATTTCTTCAGCAACTTTTTTTATACGTTTTATTTTTTCGCACTGCACTTCTGCGGGCAATAATGTTTTTGTTTTTTTATCAGTGTCTTCTATGTTAATCCCGACAATCCCTGTTTCAATAATCGCACGAATATTTTTTTCTAAGTCAATATCATTTTCCGCATATCCACTTTCAACATCCGCAGTTACCGGAACATTTACGCATCCTGCAATTTTTTTCAAAATGATCAACACGTCTGCAAATGAAATATTTTCTCCATCGTTATAACCATTCGAATAAGCTACAGATGCACTTGCTGTTGCAACGGCCGGATAACCTACATCCTGCAATAATTTTGCTCCCAGCACATCCCAGATATTTGGCAATATTAATAGCTTGCCTGAATGATGCAAATCATAAAACTGTTTTGCTTTTTCAATTTGCGTGAATGTTTTTTCTACCATATTGTTTATACTGTTTTTGCAATTAATTATTGAAAAGAAACACTTTTATTATGCAAGTATGATTGAACGATGCCATCATATCAGCAAATATTTATATTAATTTTTGCGCGATGTAGTTGAATCATTAATCTGAAAAAAGGATTTTATACTTTAAATTTCTACCAAATATTTATGTACAAAACTGATAGCCATTGAACCTTCGCCCACGGCAGATGCAACGCGGTTCATTGCGCCGGCGCGTACATCACCCGCAGCAAAAATACCGGGGCAACTTGTTTCAAGTAAATAAGGATCGCGTTGCAGTTTCCATATTTTTTGATAATTATTATAACGCTGCAAATCCCGCCCTGTTTCTATAAATCCTTTTTCATTTTTTATAATTTCTTCACTTAACCAATCTGTATATGGCTTTGCACCAATAAAAATATATAAGGCAGATGCATCTTCTGTATACGTTTCATCTTTCTGAACATTCTTAATCAGCAATTCCTCCAATCGCTCATTACCTCTTGCTTCCACTACTTCACGATTTGCGCAAAGACAAATATTATCTACACCTTTTATCTGGTCAATTAAATAAGATGACATGGTGTAAGACAGGCTATCTTTTCTTATTAAAATATTTACCTGTTTTGCAAATTTTGAAAGATACATTGCGGCTTGCCCGGCAGAATTTCCACCTCCTACAATGAACACATTTTTGTCTTTGCATGAAGCTGCTTCTGTATTTGCAGCTCCATAATACACACCTGCACCGGTAAATTTTTCAATGCCCGGTATGCTCAATTTTCTGTAATCAACACCAGTAGTAATTACAATTGCTTTTGCCATGATTTCTGTATCATCAACTAGAATAATTTTCTTGTAATTGTCCTGAAGTTGTATTGCTTTTACTGATTGCGGTGAAAGAAAATCAGTTCCAAATCTCACTGATTGACTGATAGCTCTGCGGGTTAAATCTGCGCCGCTTAAACCTGCTGGAAAGCCAAGATAATTTTCAATGCGTGAGCTTGTGCCTGCCTGGCCGCCCGGCGCTTTTCTTTCGATCAATAATGTTTTTAATCCTTCGGATGAACCATATACAGAAGCTGCTAAACCTGCAGGTCCGGCACCAATTACCACCACATCATATATTTCATTTTTTACTTCAGGATTTAGGCCAATACGTTTTGCCACATCCATAATAGTTGGGCTTGATAACATTTTGCCATCTTCAAAAAACATTAAAGGCAAATCCTTTGTTGCCACATTATTGAGCTGCATAAGCTGCTCTCCTTCTTCGCTGTTTGCATCCAGCCACTGATAAGGAATTAAATTGCCCGATAAGAATTCTTTTATTTCATGGCTTTTAGGTGAGAATTGATAGCCTATTAATTTTATCCCTTTAAAATCTGGATGAAAATCATTTTGCCAGTCATCCAGCAAATCATTAATTACCGGGTATAGTTTTTCTTCCGGCGGATCCCAGGGTTTTGTAAGATAATAATCAAGCTTAACTGTATTGATAGCTTTGATAGCTGCATCAGTATCAGAGTAAGCAGTGAGCAAAACTTTTTTCGCATCATCATAAAAATCCATTGCCTGCGTTAAAAAATCAACGCCCTCTATTTCGGGCATGCGCTGATCTGATATGAACATAGCAACGGCCTCGCCTTTATTTTTAAGTTCAAGCAAACTGCTTAAAATTTCTTTTGCTGATGAAGTACTAAGCACGCGGTAATCCTGCCTGAATTTATTTTTTAAATCTCTGGTTATAGCACGTAAAACCTGCTGGTCATCATCAACTACAAATATGATTGGTAAGTTCATACAAATTCTTTTTTATATAGGAATACAAATTTCAAACTCTGTTGCGCCGGGTTCTGAAATTACTTTTACAGAACCATTATGTTGCAACATTATGCGGCTAACAACATCAAGACCTAAACCACTTCCTTTACCCATTTCTTTTGTTGTAAAAAAAGGTGCAAAAATGTTTTGCTGTATATCTTTCGGAATGCCGGGACCATCATCTTTGATATATATTTTCACAAACCTCGCATCATATTTTGAAGTTATTTCAAGGTTACCTTTATTATTTATTTCCATGGCATCAATAGCATTATCAATAAGATTTGTCCATACCTGGTTTAGTTCGCCTGGCAATGCTCTTATTTTCGGAAGTGTATCATCAAAATGTTCAATCACGTTAATGTTCGCTTTCTTTAATTTGTGATTCAGCATGATTAAAGTATTGCGTATGCCTGAGTGGATATCAACCATTTGCCGGTCTGAATTTTTATCCATGTAAGTGAAATTCTTTACTGCACCCACCAACGCAGATATACGTTCTGAAGAAGTACGAATATCATCCGCCATTTTATTGGTAACAAGAAAATTACTTACCCATTCAAGCAAAACCGGCAAATGTTTTGGTGTTGAACAATCTTTAAATACATCCAATTCATGCGTTGTAAAACCACGTTCTACCAAACCTTCAGAGTCTGTATTTTTAAGATCATTATCATCAAGCCAGTCTGTAAGTTCATCTTCAAGTTCGGCTTTTTGCATCATAGTTAAAGTGGCCGGTTCTGTGTTTATCTTTTGAATGATTAGGTTGCCAATCTTTTCAACTTTTTCAGCACCAATATTTAAATTGGCAATTTCTTTTAATAAGTGCGGTAATTGACTTACCTGGTTTTGTAATAAAGCAGCAGCACGCGATATAGCAGCCGCAGGATTATTTAATTCATGTGCAAGGCCTGCAGAAAGTTTACCCAATGCAAACATTTTTTCGTTCTGTTGTTGTATGGATGTGAATTCACGTACGCGGCTAATCATCATATGCACCAACGCTTCTGTTAGCTCATAGTTATTCGCGATGCCTGCCTTAAGTTTAATTGCAGTACATTTAAATATCCACGATTTTTTTATTGCTTCACAAAAAGCAGGTGTAAACGAAGCTCTAGTATAAGGAAGAAAACCCGTTACAAATCCCGGATCAATTATACGCAGCTCTTTTTGCTTGCCTGATTGTACAGCACATATTCTTAGCTTTCCTTCTAACACTAAAAAAGTAGTATCTACAGGATCTCCAACATTAAACAACAACTGATTTTCTTCAATATAAAATGTCTCCCCGTGGTCTATCAGCCATTGTAATTGTTCATCGGGAACCGAGGCAAAGCCTTCAAAATTTTTGAGGTCACGGACACTCAACTGTTTCATAATATTTGAATTTATGCGTTGCCAATTTAGTTATTTATAAAGGGATATTCTGATTACAGTTTAATCAAGAAAGCAATCAAACGGTTTTAAAGAATTTCAGCAAACTTCGTTATTCGTTTTTCTGAAGAAGTAAAGTGAAAATTCTTGGTATTGATGTTTTGTCGTTGTCATCAAAGTGCTCATTCATATTTGCAATCGAAAAATTATATTTTTTTGCTGCTTGCGTAAAGTCGGAAATATTATGATTAAAACAGGGAACTGTTTCTATGCCATTGGCTGTTTCAAACCTGGCTTTGCTGCCTGCATATTGTTTAAAAGGATGTAACTCGCCTATGAAAATATAGCCACCATTTTTTACATAAACACTTGCCTGCTGAAAAATTAAATCAAGGTTTTGAATATGTTCAAGTACCAGGCTAAAACTTATTAGGTCATACGTATGATTGGAAAATTTCCATGGTTTCGTAATGTCTGCCTGTTGAAAATAAACTGAAGGTGATTTAATTTTTTGCCTGGCAATAGCAAGCATACCTTCAGAAAAATCAACTGCTGTAACGGCACTTGCTTTAGTTGCAAACCATTCTGTATTCTTGCCGGTACCACAACCAATTTCCAATACAGTTTCAAAAGAAATATGTTGAAGAACATCTCTTATTGCCAATGCTTCAAGATCGCGGGTTTTGTTATCATTATTATCATATTGTTGCGACCATTCATTATATGCCTGCTGCGTATTCTTCATGCTGTAAAAATATTTCACTCCATATATAATGCTGGTTAAGTTTTATTGATAGCATTATAAATTTTAAAAAAACTCAATCAAATTTATTCTGAAAACAAAGAAATAATAATAGTTAATTTAATTTTTTCTGGTAATGTCTTTTATAACATGACCAGCCACTGCAATTGTTTTACCGGCAGTATTCATTATCCATCCGCCTTGTTGTTTGGGATGATTTTTTATGTCTTCCATTAATTGCAATGTTGTTTGTGAAAGCGTAAGCCCGTTTTCAATTATTGACATTGGATTATTTACAAAATCAATTATGGTTCTAGAAGCAATTTCTTTACCACCCTGAAATAATGATTTCAAAATAAAATTTGCATTCAATGCTTTTTGTGAAGGATAATTTCCTGCAAAAATGCCGGCAATAATATCTGCATATTCTTTATCTTCTTTTGCACGCGATATCATTACGCTTAATATTTTCATCCATACCGGCGTTAATGTTTTATTGCGTGCAAATTGTACAAGCAGGTTTGATAAAGCAAAATCATAACCTAATTCTTTGTCAACTTTTTTCCTGTAATTAAATAATGCTGTTGCAGAAAAATCATCCTGTTTAAAACATTTGTATAAAGTTTCTGAAGCCCATCGTGCACTTAACAAAGCATATTGAATTCCATCGCCGCTTAACGGGTTAATTAAACCTGCAGCATCGCCAACTAATAAAATTCTATTGCCTGTTAGAATGCTTTGCGGGTTAAAAAATTTTAGAATCCATCCGTCAATCTTACCACCCGGCTTCCCGTTACCAATGCGCTCTTTTATGTCTGCATTATTTTTTAAATGATCTGCAAGCTGATTTTTTACATTAACAGGTTTATTTGGTAAAGTTGATGAAATGCAGGCCATGCCTATGTTTGCGCCGGTTGCGCCTTTTGGAAATAGCCAGAAGATACCGGGAAAACTTTCGCCTGTAAAGTAAATATCTACACGATCTGTTGGGCCTTTTATATTTTCATAATAAGCTCTTAAGCCAAGCAACTGAAATTCATCCGCATGCTTGCCGCCCTGCATTTGTCTTGCAACAACTGAGTTGCTTCCATCGGCACCAACAATTACTTTCGCTTTAATTTTTTTTGTTGTAAGATGTTGTTTCACCTGTGCAACAACGCCTGATTCTGTAACTGTATAATTTATCAGCCTTATATTTTCCAGATAGCTTGCGCCCGCTTTTTTTGCTGTTTCATAAATCCAGTTATCTAATTCAATTCGTGGAATAATGCGTGCATGAAAAGGCAAATGTTCGGGCTTTGATAAATCAATAAATACCTTATCATCTTTAATAAACAAACCCACTTTACTTATCTCGTTTGCCAACGAAAATTTCTTCCATTTATTAATACCCATTGCATCCAGTTCGGCTAAAGCAATCGGGCTTACACCATCACCGCATATTTTATCACGCGGAAATTGTTCGGCTTCTGCAACAATTATTTTCAATCCTTTTTTTGCAAGATGAAAAGCCAGTGCGCTTCCAGCAGGGCCGCCGCCGGCAATCAATACATCGCAATCATATTTATGGATTGGCTTAATTGTGATCATCAGTAATCCCTGTTTATCATATATAGAATAATACTTTCAATGAATGCTTTATCTTCTGAATCGGGCAGCCTTGAAAACAAAGTATAAAATTCTTTGATGGCTGCGCCTGCCATATACTTTGCAATATTTTTTGAATAAGTAATGCTGTTATACTGATGCATTAATTGCAATATCCATGAAGCTGTTTTGTTATCTCTTTTACTGATGGGAACAGAAAGAAAATTTTTTATACCGGTTAATTCATCAGCGGTGCAATGTTGAAAAAGATGAATGAGCATAAGCGTTCGCTTGCCTTCAATAATATCCCCGCCTATTTCTTTTCCATATTTTTTTTCTTCTGCAACAAGATTTAAAATATCATCCTGTATTTGAAATGCAGTGCCCATAAAATAACCCAGCCTGTTAAAACTATCAGCATCAACATTGCCCTGTGTACCTATGATTGCACCGATCCTTATTGGATGAATGCATGTGTACCAACAGGTTTTTTTCAAGATCATACGCAGGTAATCGTCATCATTCAATGTGCAGATATTATCCTTGCGCCAGCCAAGTTCCATAGCCTGGCCTTCCACAGATTCAGTTGCCATGTGCATGATCTCAAGAAAGATTTTTTCTGTGATCTTCGGCCCTAATTTTTCTTTGTTTTTAAATAAAGGATAAAGTGCAATCACATTCATTGCATCGCCAATATTTATTGCAATTGCATTGTTGTTGTATTGATGCATGGTTGGCTTATTGCGCCTGTACATGCTTTCATCTTCTACATCATCATGTATAAGAAAAGCATTGTGCAATAATTCAAGTGTAACGGAAGAATTTAATGCGAGATCTAAACTACCGCCAAAAGCTTTGCATGTAGCAATACATAAGCCGGGACGAAAACCTTTGCCGCCGCGATTTGGGTAATCTGCAATCAGGTCGTATAAATATTTGCGGGGCTCTTTATCAGGTATAAAATGCTTAATACCTTTTAATGTATCAGCACCATATTTTGCCAGCATGGTTTTCATTAAATCTTCATACATGGCAAAACTTTTATACAACTTCAATATTTATCAGCGCTTTTAATAAAGGATTTTGTACATCAGTAAATAATGCTGTGTAATGCCCTTTTCTGCAATTAGCAGGAATTTTTATATTGATAGCAACCTCTTTATTTTCGCCTGGTTTTAAAATAATAGTTGAAGGTTTTATGCTGATATTCCGTACAGGTATTCTTTCTGTTGAAGGCCCTTTCAGATCAGTTTTTTGCAATTGAATAGTTACAGGCGCTTTCATCTCATCATCAGAAAGATTCATGTATAACGTTACCGTTTCGCCCGGCAATAATGGTTCGTCATGCTGCAATATGGTTACAGGATTATTTTGTTTTTTTTCTGCAGATGGTGCAGCCGTTTTCATTTTTCCGTTTTGCCGCTCAACGGTATCATTAAATATTTTTAACTGCGATGAAAGTGCAATGGCCGCATCAAGAAAAAGATCAACTACTTCATGTGTATCTTTTCTTATTCTATTTAAAAGATTTTCAGGATTGTTTCTTACATCTTCAACATCAATTACTTTCTTCTCAATTTTTTTAGCTGCTAAAATTCCTGCTGCTATTTCTTCTTCCAAAACATTTACTGCAGAACTTAAAACGCGCTGCGCATTGTTTAGCATGTTATTTGGGTTCAGCACATCAAACAAATCATCTGCAGCTGTTCTCTTTTCCTGTGTATTATTGCGGGGATCTTCTTGATTTCTTCCTGCCATTGTCAAATGTTTTGTTTTCAGCTTCAATAACGGTTAGAAGGATAGAAAAATAGGCAGGCTCAAAACCCCGGACCTGTACATTGCTTATATAAATGCCGGGATTTGCAGTGGCCGGAACATCAATATCAATATTGATTCTTTTTTGCTCGCCGGTATTTAGCATAAAAGATTGCGGAGAAAAAATTGTAGTGAAATTTTCCTGTATTAAAGCGTCAGTTTGAAAATTGTAAGGCGTATTAACTAAAATACACAATACAGTTTCCTGTTTAATATTATCCAATGAAAAATTAAGCGAGATTTTATTTCCGGCTTCAACATCACCTTTTAAAACAAAAGATGGAACCGGTGTTTCTGTTGGTGTTTCAGTATTATCAGAAGGTTCTGTTGTTTGTTGTGTATTTGCTTTTTGAACTAACGAAACGCCAAGATCCAGCATGTTTTTCATGTGCTGAATATTCATCTTCGCATATGCACTAAATGCTTCAGTTAAAAAATTTGCCTGGAAAATATTGGGAGTTTTTTTTTCACCAGGTGTAGTAACACCACGAACAAGCTTTGAAGTTTCACTCAAAAACATTTTGTTAACTTCAATTGATTTATTTATAAGCTCCTGTATATCGTTTGCCAAAGATGAATCCTGCTTGTCCATATTATTTAATTATCAGCAATAGATAAAACATTTGTTTCTTGTCTTGTGTCAATTACTCTTGAAAATGTTGGGCGTTCACAATAATAATGATCTTTCCAACTTTGCCAGCGGAGTTTATATTGGTTTTCGTCCTGCGGCGTTACAAGTGTGCTGTTCGAATTTTCAACAATTAATGTAAAGCAGATATTCTGATTGATTTCTTTTTCGCGTAACACAATTTCAGTTGTGTAAGTTGAACCGTTTTTGAAATTGGCAAGATCAATAGTAACTAAAACCTGTTCACTTCTGCCGGCATCAAGTGTTACAAAATTCTTATTCAATGTAGGTTGAGCAGGTGCCATTGTTCCATTTTCATCTTTTAATTCTCTTACACCAATACGATATGATTTTGTATGGCTGCAATCATTTTTTACTGTAAAAGCTGTTATGACGCGTTCACCTTCCATCGCAGATCTTGTGATAGCAGCAATGCAATGTGGCGGACAGGTTTGCTTCGGCGGGCAACAATCGCAATCGCCTGTATTTAACGACGGGATTTTAATTTGCGGCAAACCATTTTTTAAAATTGAATTACTGATGGATGACATATTATTTATCATTCCTTGCATTACCGGCTTGAATGCTGACACAGATAAATTAGTGAGTTGCTGAAAATTGTCAGTGAGTGTTTTTTGCATATCAGCAATATTATTAGTTGTGTTTGCCATAATTAATTTGTTTGATCGCTTTGCGATTTTATTTCATAACTGATTTTTTTATTCCAGAACCGCATGTTGCCTGAATAATCTTTTCCGGCATCTGTGTTTTTAGGCAGCGTAATATTCAGTTGTATAAGTTTGGTTTCACCAGGCTGAAGTGTTTGGCCGGCTTCTTCAACATGTGCAGATGCCCAGTCAGGCAAATACCTGTTTACATTTTTTGCGAGTTCATCCATTGTTGGTATATAACCTTCGCCGCCTTTGCTTCTTAATGCAAAACCAAAAGCCCTGCAAACAAGATCCATATCAAGTGCAGCAACATGTTTTACATCAGGAATTGTAAATGGAAGATTACCTGTATTTGTAATAGTTATTTGTGCTGAATGTGTTTTACCGGGCCCGGCACCAACGAATGAAAAAATATTCGGATGAACACTAACCTGCATGTGCGGCTGCACAATCATTTTAATTTTTCTTTCTGTACCACCAATATATAAACTGCTTTCATAAGTACCCGGCGGTGTTTGCGGCGGCAATTCATGCCAAATTGATTCAAACTTTTGCTCGCCGGGTTTTAACCTGCTACCAATTCTTAAGCTTGAATTTTCTCCCAACATTTTTTCATTATGCACAAGCTTTAATGCTTTTATACTTAATGCATCTTCACTTGTGTTGCGCAAAAAAATATGACCACGCAGATTAGACGGCGGACCATTAAGAATTATTTCTTCATTATCCGTATTTACTTTTTCATGAAAAGCATCAGCTGTTACTCTAAGCATAGAATAAAATTTATTACTGTGAATAATCAGCCATTGGTCATGCCTTGGGCATTGGCTCCTGTTGGATTTGTTTGCGAGTCAGGAAATGGACGTGTATCCGGCTCGCAACAATTTGTTTCGCAACGTTCGGCAACATTGGCAACATATGGTTCTGTTATTATCTGTGCCTCTCCACTCACACAAACGCTGAGCATTTCAACACCTAAAACTTTTAAGCAAACATTCGTGTAATTGGGAATGTGTACCCGCACTTTCATCATATCTTTTATATCCTGCAGCGTAAACCGCGGAAGATTTAATATCTCCAGTTTACTATCAGTTGCAACAGGCGCAGATGCATCACCTTTTAATGTTAATACATTTTCAGTATCAAGTTTACCGGAAACAATTGTTTGCAGGCTTCCGGAATGTCTTGCATCAAAACCACCTTCAAGATTGGAAGTAAGTGTTCCGTCAACTGAGGTATCAACATCAAAAGTTTTGTCGGGAAGCAAATGATGCGTAAACTCATTTGGAATATCAGGCATACTCATAAGGATGGTGTTTTTATTTATTTGAAAATAGGTAGCTACAAAGAGTAAATATAAATTTTATTTTTTAATATACATCATTCCTTATATATTTTTTAGTTTAGCGTACATCGGCGCTTTATTGCAATGTTTTTTACTCGCAATGCGCTAAATCTTTCTTAAGCGCTCATCTTTTTTTAAACAGATATAGTGATGAATAAAGCCCTGATATTATTTTGCACAGTTTTGCTTACTACATATTTTTAAGCGATGAATTTTACTAATTGCAATACAGTTTTTTAATGGCAATTATTGTACTGATTGTGGTGAAAAAAAGTTTGATAAAGATGATCTTTCCTTTAACTCACTTTGTTGAAGAATTTTTGAAAGCTTCATACATTTTTCGACAGCAAATTTTTACGCACAGTTAAAACACTCGTTGCTAAACCAAGACTATTATCGCTTGATGTATTTGATACATCTTTTGGATTTTTAGCCTCGCTGTAATGTTTGTTTATTTATTCTTTGCTGTAAAAAAGTTTTATCATACTTCTGTGGTTTGGTCGCTTGTACCAGCAATACTTACAACAGCCATTTTTTTTATAGCAATACAAGGCTATAGAATGCTTTTGTTTTATAAGATTGTTTACCTGCACTAAATAGTTGCAAATATTACATACCCGGTAATTTAATTTGGGATTGTTTCAATGCATTCAAAACCCTTTCCTGCAGCGCAAACTTTGTATCATTAAAACCATGTGCCTGTGCCCACACATTAACCAGCATATGATAACCATCTGGATCAAGCGCAGAAACAATAATGCGGTGTGAAGGATCGGTTAACAGCTCTTTTGATGAGAGAATAACATCTTCAATTGTTTTTTTCACCTGTGCGGCATCAATACCATAATTGAATTTTAAATCAATATCTATTCTTCTTGTGCCTTTCCGGCTAAGATTTATAATAACTTCATTGGAAAGTTTGCTGTTAGGTACAATGATCGTTTTATTATCGTAAGAAATTATAACCGTGTAAAATAATTGTATAGATGAAACAGTGCCTTCCTGGCTCTGCGTAACAATATTGTCGCCGATTTTATAAGGATGCAATAAAAGTATTAAAACCCCACTCGCAAAGTTTTGTAGTGTGCCCGATAAAGCAAGCCCGGCAGCTACACCAAATGAAGCAATAACTGCGGCAAATAAGGTTAACTGTATGCCTACGATTTGCATAAGCAGTAGTACCAGCAATATTTGGAAAACAACTGAAATTAAACCTTCAAGAAAAGGACGTACCTGTGTAAACCTTGGCGCAAGAAAAAACCTGCGTGACCATTTTTTTAACATGCGGATGACCCACTCACCAATAAAAAATACAATGATTGCGATTACAATTTTAGGCCCATGTGTAATTGCCCATTGATAAGCAAGATGATAAAAATCAGTAAATCCTTTTTTCATAACCCTGATCACACAGAAAAAACTGCGCCATCGTTCAGGTATTTGTTAGGTATGATAAGATATGGTGGTATTTTATTCAAAATTTTATTTTCTTTAAGATAATTGCTACAAAAAATTTATGCCCAGGATACTTGGTACCTATTTAAAAAGAAGGTTGTCCTTTTACCTTTTCATGATCATCAATAGCCTGTTTAATAGCAGAATTAAAAGCAGCCTCTCCGTGCCGCAACCATTTATCTTCGCCATCATTCAACCACTTTCCGTCTTTTGTTTTTAGTAACCGATATTCACTTATATCCTGTGACGGTATTACTTCAACTATGTAAGCAATCTTTTCTTCATCGTCTAATTTTTTAGAAGAAAAGATATCCAAGAAACTTTTTTTATCTTTTTTCCTGATGCCTGTTTTTACATTTCCCTGCCTGTTGTTTGGCAGTGTAATAAAATATTGCGCCATACTTACTATACTTTTTAAGTGAAATAAAAGTAGAAACGTGCAACATGTGCATTTTGTTACTTATGCTAAGTGGCAATAAAAAAGGATTGTTGGAAAAGAGCGTTTATTCTGTGTTGTGTTTGGTTGTACTTTACAAGCCAGGATTGGTTCACTGCTTTATAAAATAACACTAACAAACTCATCTTATTTCCAATAATTTTTTGTGCAGTGAGCCCGGCAGCACATTGTAATATTGGTTCTCTTTTGTTTGCCCAAAAAGAACTAAAAAAAGCACCCGCAAATGATATTCAGCACATTGCAGGAAAGCGCCGTGATTGTACTTTGTACCACAGTTTTTTCAACAAAATCAAAACTTTCATTTTAAATATTGCAGCAGCTAACAAAAAGTATTCCATCGCTGTTGAAGTTCTTCATTAAAAGTATTAATCTTCTTATATGAAATAACACGCACCGTTTATTTTCATTGAAGCAATTGCTGAATTTGCTAATAAAGAAATCAACAAAAACGTAAAAGCATTTTTTAAAAAACAATCATTGCTGTTTTGAAGAAAAAATTTTTACATATATATTTGTGTCTTTAAGGGTTTAGGGTTGAAAAAAAGCTCTTGTGTCTACAAGAGCTTTTTACTTTAAATTATTAGCACTGCTGTAGTAATTTATTTTTGCGCTGCAATTTATTATTGCCACATGAAAGATAAACCCCTAATATTATTAATTGATGAAGATGACCATGATAATTTAGTACTGCCATTCAGGACGCTGAAATAAACTGCCAGCTGCATAATGCTTTTAATGCAGAAGAAGCATTGCAAATACTTCAATCTGTTACTCCCGATTTCGATTTTTTCGGATATGCACATGCCACATAAAATGACATAGAGTTTTTATCAAAATTAAAAATAATGTATAGCTCATTTCCTTTTGAAGTGGTTATATATTCAACAGGAATGACTAAACAACTTTATGAGCTGGCAACAAAAATAGGTGCAACTTTTTGTGTAATAAACCCTGCATCACTTAATGAGCTGGCAAAAGTTTTGATTCAAATATGCATTGACATTAACAACGCCTTCTAATCATTTATTTAAATAAGATTAGCAGGTTATTCTATAAAGATTAGCGTCAAGAATAATTGAACAAGGGTTATCATTATTCCGCTTACAAAATTAAAAAACAAAAAATTATTTGCTTTTTAAATAATTCATCTGCCCAAGATGATAACCCTGGTGCACTGTTCTTGTGATCATTACATTCAGGCGATTGCGTTGCGGCTCTTTTGCAAAATCTTCTGCAGCAACGGAAGCATGTTTCTCAAACCATTCATTTGGTTGCATAGCTTTAAACTTTTCATTTAATGCTGCATTAATTTCATTCCAGTATTTTTTTACATCATCAACATTTGGCATTTGCTGGCCTGATTTATCAGGATGATCAAGAAACGGAGAATCAAGTTCGGGATGCAACCGCTCTCCTATTCCAAGCAATGTAAACAACCTGTCATTAACTGCTGCAAGATGTCCAAATAAATAAAAGCCTGTATTTCTTCCCGGCGCTGTTTCCTGCTTTAATTGCTCATCTGAAATTTTGCCAAGCAAATCATTTACTCTTGTGTTTTGTGTTTGCCATGCATCAAGCACCATCTTTATAAAAAGTACTTCTGTTGTAACTGTGTCATTATTCATTATTAATTTTTTATGCTGATGTAAATATTTTCCATACAAATTATCATTTTTAAATATGGAGATATAAAATAAGTCTTTTATTGATGATCAGTATTAGCTGTTTGCTTCATAATAATCCCACATCATCTTAAATACTTTCGCTTTTAATTCTTTTGAAGAAATATTTGTGCTTTCAACAGGCGGCAGAAAATGCATTTCTAACTTGTGCGGAATCATATAAAATGTTTTGCTTGCAGGCAACACTTTTCTTGTATTAAAAACCAATGCCGGAACAACTGGTTTCTTTGTATCAGTTGCTAATCTAAATGCGCCGTCATAAAAAGGTTTCAGCGGATCATTGCTCCTGTTACGTGTGCCTTCCGGATATATTACCATATCCAATCCATATTTCAACATCTTTTTCATGTCTTCAAAACTTCTGCGGCGGCTGGCATCACTGTTCCTGTCAACCAGCACACTTCCAAAACCATATATCCATCCAAAAACAGGAATAACAGCAAAACTTTTTTTAGCAATGGTTTTATTGGGACGCGACATAAATGGAGTTGTAACAGGAACATCCATTAAACTGTTGTGATTAGAAACGATGATGCAATTGGTTAACCCTTTGAAATAATTTTTGCCTTTTACTTTAAGCGGGCAGCCAATTAAATTTAAATAAATAAACATCCATACTCTTGATACATACCAATGCCATTTTGCTTTTTGCGGTTCTTTTAAAAAATGACATGGAATATAAAAAATGTACGCAATCAGGATCGTGAAAACAAAAAGCAACAAAGCCCATGTTGCCCAAATGCGTGCGAAGATTGCTTTAAGAATGTTCAATTAAAATCGAAAATTAAAAAATTAAAAATTGATAATCCGCGTCACTGATCATTTCTCAAAAAAAATCATGCTGCCACCAACCCATTCGCGGTCTTTATTATAACGAACGCCAATCATTTTTCCTTTACTTATACGCCCAAGATTTTGCGTTGCAACAGGCCTTGCTTCACCATCTTTCCAGAAATAAAAAATTCGTATTTCAGCCTTTGCATTTTCATCCGGTGTTTTTATTACATCAGCATATTTTACTTTACGTTGAAGTATCCAGTTATGCGGGTCTTTAACTGCATCAATATCTTCTTTCTTTACATCAATTACTACACCCTGGCCTGCAAAAGAAAACAAAGGTTTCAATACATAATTTTCAAGATCTGCTGGAATAGTTTTTATATCACTTAAAAAATTTGTTTCAGGAACATACTGATGTTTTATAAATGGCAACGTGTATTTGCTGATGCGGTAAAACCAGTTTGGATGTGGCGCCCATTCAACATCTAAATCTTCAAATAAAATCTTTCCTTTTTCCTGTATCTCCGGCGATTGTTGCTGAAGGTCATCAAAAATTACACGGTTATAAATTCGTTTTATTTCTGTTTTTCTTCCGTCCTGGACATAAAATAATTTCCTGCCTTCTTTTACCAATTCTGTTACGCAAACAATAGGAATA
>JBDUBY010000417.1:0-1650 GCA_040003735.1 Parafilimonas sp. | reverse complement strand
CTTACCACAAATTATAATCAATCATTATTAAAAAAACGCATCGCCATGATGAACACAAAAAGATCAAATATGCACACTGCATGGAAATATTTTTTCCTGCTTCCATTATTTGTATTGCTCGCAAGTTTGCTTAACGAACCTATTGCTAAAGCACAAGACACTAAAACTGTAGTAAAGAATAAACCAGAACATCATAATGATTTTAAAAATGAAGGTTATTGGTTTGCTACTATTAAAAACGATAAAATTAATTTTCATTTTACTCAAGATGAAAATGATGAAAATTCTTACAACAGCTCAGATTTTTTGTTGAGCGATTTTCCAAATCTTCCGAAAGGAGCGAACGGTGATTTTAAATTAACACGCGAAGCAGGCAGTATGAATTTTAACGGCAAGTTTGATGGCAACCAGGGAATGGGCCGATATAAATTTGAACCTAACAAAGAATTCATGGATTATATGTCAGCACAAAACGTTGGCAACTTAGGCAGCGAAGATATGGCGGCTTTTTTCTTTATTAATGTTACAAAAGAATATTTGCAAATGTTGAAAGATGAAGGCTTTACCGATATTGATCATGGAATTCTTATTGCATTATGTGCGCTTAAAATAGATAAGCAGTTTATTAGCTCAATTAAAGAAAATGGTTATACAGATTTTTCGCTTGAACAACTTCCTGCGCTAAAATCACTTGGTGTTGATGGTGCTTATATTAAAGAGATAAAAGACGCTGGTTATAAAGATATTTCGCTTGAACAGTTAATTAGTTTTAAGGCGCAGGGAATTGATAAAAACTATTTAAGCAAGTTGCCAAAAACAAATACAAAAAATGAACCGGTGTCTGCAGATAATGTAATTAGTTTAAAAGCAATGAATGTAGATGAAGCGTATACAAATTCATTCAAGGCATTAGGTTATGAAAACATAAATCCTGAAGAACTTGTTGCTATAAAATCGCTCGGCATTACTGCAGATTATGTAAAACAATTCCAGGCTTTAGGTTTCAAGAATATTTCTATAGACGATCTTCCTGCGATAAAGGCTCAGAATATTACACCCGAATACGTAAAAGCTTTCCAGGATGCAGGTTATAAAGACATTAATCTTGACGATCTCATTTCAATAAAAGCTTTAAACGTTCAGCCGGATTATATTAAATCATTTAAGGATAAAGGTTATGATATTTCTTTAGATGAAGCAGTGTCATTAAAATCACAAAACATTACACCGGAATTTTTGAATGCGTTTGCAGCGGTTGGTTATAAACATGTTTCGCTTGATAATGCGGTGGCTTTAAAGGCTACAGGCGTTACGCCAGAGTGGATAAAAGATATGAAAGCAAAAGGGTTTAATTATGCTGATATCAATAAATACATTGCTTTAAAAAGCCTTAATTGATTTATTAAATTATAATATTAAAGACCCGGTTTATCCGGGTTTTTTTATGCGCATAAGCTAACAATAAATTACGGTTTTGAGAATTAGTTGCATAAACAACTTTTCTTAATTTTGAGGTTCAAATTTTATTATGCAGGAAGCCTATATAGTTGTCGGTTACCGCACTGCGGTAACCAAAAGTAAAAAAGGTGGTTTCAGGTTTTATCGTCCCGATGATTTAGCGGTTGATGTGATAAAAGGATTGATGGCTTC
>JBDUBY010000244.1:0-18556 GCA_040003735.1 Parafilimonas sp. | reverse complement strand
GTTTTCCTGTAATTCCGTAACTCTCGTGCAAACCAGAATTAAACCATTGCGGGCTATTTGGAACGCAAGCCTGGTTTAAAATACTATACACTAATTCTTCGTAGAAAACCTGCGCATCTTTTTCAGAATTGAAATAATTATAGCGTTCGCCCCAAACCCGCCAGCAATTTGCCATGCGATGTGCCACCTGCTTTGCAGAAGTTTCCCTGCCGAGGCTTCCGTCAGGTTGGGGAATCCCGGCTTTTCTAAAATATTTTTGAGCCAAAATATCGGTTGCAATCTGGCTCCATTGTTTAGGCACTTCCACATTATTCATCTCGAACAGAACTTCGCCGGTTGGATTTTTAATAATACTGGTACGATAATCGTAATTAAACATATCAAAAGGACTAAGACCTTCTTTAGTAAAGCGGCGCTGAAAAGTGAGCGCTTGCCTGGGTTTTTCTGTTACCATTTAAATTTATTTAACGCGTTTGGAAATATTTTATGGATGCTTTAGTAGTCGTTAGAGACAGACGACGAAAATATCTTTAAGCAATGAAAATTTAAACTATGAATATGCACATGTTGTGGAAAATAGGAGAGAATTTTTTTAAAGTTCATACGGGCATTGCGTTTCAAATAAATTTATGATGTAGATAAAAATATTGTAAGAAAAAAGTCAAAATTTAAGCATATAAATACTTAATTTACATATATACGTATTAAATAAAATTAGTAACAGATGGAAAACATGGCTAATGAATTCTTAAGAATGCGAACTTTTTTGCATTTTTGCAAATAGCGCAAAATAATCAGCCTGCATGAAGCACACGTTGTACCATCAGATACAGGAAAGAAAAATAGCGAGGAAAAAGTCTTTTGCAGTACTTATCGATCCTGATAAGGTTAACGTTGCAACAACTGAGCAACTCGTTTCTCTGGCTTTAGATGCCAGGATAGATTATTTCTTTGTGGGAGGCAGCCTCGTAATATCAAACAATCTTGATGAATGCATCAGGCAGATAAAAGTTTCCTGTTCAATCCCTGTTATAATATTTCCCGGATCACATTCTCAAATCAGTCGTTATGCTGATGCGTTGTTGTACCTGTCATTGATATCTGGCCGCAATCCTGAATTACTTATTGGCCAGCATGTAATAAGTGCCCCTGCAGTAAAACAAAGTGGCCTGGAAATTATGCCAACAGGTTATATGGTGATTGATGGCGGTGCGCCAACAACCGTTTCTTATATCTCGAATGCAACGCCTATACCTTCAGATAAAAATGAAATTGCTATGTGTACAGCAATGGCGGGTGAAATGCTTGGTATGAAACTGATTTTTATGGATGCAGGAAGTGGTGCAAGGAACCCGATCAATACTACAATGATCGAAAAAGTGTCATCACATATTGAAGCGCCGTTAATTGTTGGCGGCGGCATTACGAGTGCAGAAAAAGCTTATTTAAATTGCCGCAGCGGCGCCGATATCATTGTTGTTGGAAATGCAATTGAGAAAGATGCATCACTGATAAAAGAAATCAGCGATGGAATACATTCTGCAGCAGTAAGTGCTTAGGTTTTATTGCCAGCAATCAGAAGCTCATCATTTCTTTAAACTTAACGGTTTGCCTGCGGCTTACTTCTATTTTTTCACCACCTTTTAATTCTACCAATAATCCACCGTTAAAATAAGGTTCTATTTTTTCAATCCAACGCAGGTTTATTATATGTTTTCTGTTAGCACGAAAAAACACGCGGTCATCCAAACGCTCTTCTAATGAATTAAGTGATTTAAGGATAAGCGGTTTGTTTGTTGCAAAAAAAACTTTTGCATAATTACCTACGCTTTCAAACAAGCGAATCTCACTAAGTTTTACAAACCAGCAACGTTCACCGTCTTTTACAAAAACCTGGTCGGCTTCTGTAAGCGGGCCGCGGTTAACGCCGTTTAAACCTGCACGTTCTTTACTTATTTCATATTGTAATTTATGTACAGCATCAGCTAATCTTTTTGGTTCAATAGGTTTTAGAAGATAATCCAATGCATTTACTTCAAACGCTTTCAACGCATATTCATCGTAGGCCGTAGTAAAAATTACATGTGGTGCTTTTTCCAAATCACTCAATAAATCAAAACCTGTTTTTCCCGGCATTTGTATATCAAGAAAAATAATATCAGGATTTTGAGTTTCAATTTTTTCTACACCTTCTTCCGCGTTTGCTGCTTCATCAATTACGTCAATATCAGGATAAACCTGAAGCAATTTTTTAAGTTCTGCTCTCGCAAGGCGTTCATCATCTACTATAATTGCTTTTAACGACATGAATAATTATTTTATATAAGAAATAGCAGTAACAGGTAATACAACTTTTGCTTTTACCATGTTACCATTTATGTTTTTAATTTCAAAGTCAGCATCTTTCCCGTACAGTAATTTAAGGCGGTTAATAGTGCTGGCAATCCCAAAACCTTCCGTATTATTTTTACTATTTAAATGACCTGTGTTTTCAACTATCAGTTCGTGATGACTGTCAGTAAAGTCAGAAGTTACTTTAATATGTCCGCCATTTACCTGCTTGCTTATACCATGTTTAATTGCGTTTTCAACAAGCGTTTGCAACATCATTGGCGGCACTTGCTGGTCTAATGTATCTTCATCAATTTCATATTCAACTTTCAGCCTGTCTTCAAAGCGAATTTGTTCCAGTTCAAGATAATCTTTTACTATGCTTAATTCTTTTTCAAGCGAAGTTGTTTCAGTTTTTTCTGCCTGCATGCTGCTTCTTAAAATATTACTAAGTTCTGTAATAGCTGTGCGTGCACGTTCAGGATTTTCATCAACCAAAGCGCGAATACTATTTAATGCATTAAAAATAAAATGTGGATTGATGTGCGCCTTTATTGTTTTTAACTGAAGTTCTTTTACAAGGCTTTCCATTTTCACACTATCAATTTTTGTGTTGCGTGAATTTTCAATATAATGCCATAAATAATATATGGAAAGCCAGACTAAAATAATGGGCGAATCATTTGCAAGATTTAAAAAAAAGCGTTCGGGAATTGATGCTTTTATTTTCGGGTCATACCATTGTCTCCATTCAACAATTGTACTGTTTATATAACTATACAAAATGCAAACAAATAATGTAATTGCAAAAAGAATGATCCATTGTTTTCCAAAAATGGGCGGCGTTAATTTAAGTTCAAGTATAAATATGCGCAGTATGTGTGTAAATAAAAGCCCTAACGAAACGGATAATAAAATTCTATCGATAAGTATTGCAGAAAAATCTAATTGAAAAACCCATATAAAAAATAGTAACGATAAACCGTAAAATGTCCATCCACCCAACTGGCACCACCAATATGCTAAATGTTTTTTTCGCATGCGCATACAAATGTATAAACTTAAACAGGCCTTTTATAAGCCAATTTTTATTAAAGGCAAATAACAAGTCTGTTTGGTCTAAATATTGAATAAGATTATCGCCTACTAAGTTATTGCAATTCATTTTTAAAAATGATTGCTAACTAATCAATGCACAAATACGTTTATATTAAGATATATGTTTTTAAAACCATTAATTTTACATTTCAATTTTTCTGAATGCATATTGCCGCCGGTCCTTTGTTAAGCCAGATAAATTCCCCTGATGATCTTAAAAAACTTTCCCGTGATCAACTTTTCCAGGTTTGTGATGAATTGAGACAATTCATTATTGATGTTGTAAGTGTATATGGCGGCCATTTTGGTGCAAGCCTTGGTGTTGTTGAATTATCAGTTGCGCTTCATTACATTTATAATACCCCTTACGATCAATTGGTTTGGGATGTTGGTCACCAGGCATATGGCCATAAAATTTTAACCGGCCGTCGCGATAACTTTATTACAAACAGAAAATATAAGGGTCTTAGTGGCTTCCCTAAAAGAAGTGAAAGTGAGTATGATACTTTTGGTGTAGGGCATTCTTCTACTTCTATATCTGCAGCATTAGGAATGGCAATGGCTGCAAAATATAAAAATGAAAAGGAGCGTAAAGCAGTTGCAATTATTGGCGATGGTGCAATGACCGCAGGCCTTGCTTTTGAAGGATTAAATCATGCCGGTGTTGCAGATGCAGATCTGTTGGTTATTTTAAATGATAACTGCATGAGCATTGACCCTAATGTTGGTGCTTTGAAAGAATATCTTACAGATATATCAACTTCTCCAGCGTATAATAAAGTAAGAGATGATGTATGGAAGTTGCTTGGTAAATTACCTGTTGGCAAACGCTTTACCCGTGATATGGCTGCAAAACTCGAAAGCGGCATAAAGGGAATGGTAAGCAAAAGCAGCAACTTATTTGAGTCATTGAACTTTAGATATTTTGGGCCAATTGATGGGCATAATATTACGAAGCTTGTAGATACTTTAACTGATCTTAAAAAAATTCCCGGTCCAAAGCTTTTGCACATTATAACGGTGAAAGGAAAGGGTTATGCATTGGCTGAACAAGATCAAACCAAATGGCATGCGCCGGGTTTGTTTGATAAAGTAACCGGGGAAATTTATAAGAAAAAATTTGAACTTCCGCAGCCACCAAAATACCAGGATGTTTTTGGCCACACAATAATTGAACTGGCAAAAGAGAATAAAAAAATTATGGGCGTTACGCCGGCCATGCCAAGCGGCTCATCATTAAAATTTATGATGGAAGCTATGCCTGATCGTGCTTTTGATGTTGGTATTACTGAGCAACATGCTGTTACATTAAGTGCTGGTCTTGCAACGCAAGGCATGCGTGTTTTCTGCAATATTTACTCGTCTTTTATGCAACGCGCATACGACCAGGTGATACATGATGTTGCTATTCAAAAATTGCCTGTTATATTTTGTTTGGATAGAGCAGGGCTTGTTGGTGAAGACGGTCCAACACATCACGGAGCTTATGATATTCCATTTATGCGTTGCATACCAAACATGGTTATCAGTTCGCCAATGAATGAAAGTGAATTACGCAATCTTATGTACACCGCGCAACTGGAGAAAAATAAATCTCCGTTTGTTATTCGTTATCCACGCGGCGAAGGTGTTATGTCAGAATGGAAAACACCATTTAAAGAAATACAAATTGGCAAGGGAAGAAAGATAAAAGATGGTGATGATGTTGCTATCCTAAGTCTTGGCCATCCCGGAAATTTTGCTGCGGCAGCAATTCGCGAATTAAAAGCTGATGGCCTAAACCCGGCACATTATGATATGCGTTTTGTAAAGCCAATTGATGAAGAATTATTGCATGAAGTTTTCAGCAAGTTTGATAAAATTGTTACAGTTGAAGACGGAACTGTTGTAGGTGGTTTTGGAAGTGCAGTTTTGGAATTTATGAATGATAACAATTACAAAGCGCAAATAAAAATGCTTGGTATTCCTGATGCAATTATTGAACATGGCACATTAAAAGAATTGCATCACGAAGCAGGTTATGATGCTTCTGCAATTGTAAAAGCTGCACGGGAAATTGTAAGTCAAATTGTTTCAGAAAAAATTCCTGTATAAATTTTTGCCTTGATTTAAAACAATAACTTTAGACTTAACTTATAGTTATTGTTTATGCGAAAATTTTATTCTGCCGCAATAAAAGTATTTGCCTGCTTTTTAATATGTTCTTTATTACAAAACAATTTTTCAAGAGCTCAAAAAATAATTACCGTTGCCGGAAACGCTAATGGCAACGGCCCTGGTTACTCCAAAAAATATAACAACACACCTACATCTTATGGCGTAGCTGCTGATGCGCTGGGTAATGTTTTCTTTTCTGAAATTGATAAATCAACTGTAACGAAAGTTGATTTTGAAGGCAATGTTGTTCTTGTTGCCGGCAATGTTTCAGAGCCGGGTTTTTCCGGTGATGGCGGTTTAGCCACTAATGCAAAGCTTGCCGGCCCAAGAGGAATTTCAATAGATAAAAGTAGTAATATTTATATAGCCGATACTTACAATAATCGAGTTAGAAAAATAGATCAAAATGGTATTATTACTACTATAGCCGGTGGTGGAAATGGTGGTGATGGCGGCCTTGCTGTTAATGCGAGTTTAGTTTCTCCGGTTGATGTTATAGCAGATTCTATTGGCAACGTTTACATATCAGAACAAGGCGCTAATAAGATAAGAAAAATTAATACAAAAGGCATAATAACAACAGTTGCTGGTAATGGTGTTGCAGGTTTTAGCGGAGATTCCGGCAAGGCAGTTAATGCAAGTATTAATCAACCATCTGGAATTTGTTTTAACAAACAAGGTAATTTAATTATCTCCGATACACACAATCACAGAGTAAGAAAAGTAAATAAAAATGGAATTATAGTAACGATAGCAGGCAATGGTATTCATGGCGATGGTTGCGGAAAAAATGATTCGCTTGCTATTTCTGTTTCAATAGGAGAACCAACTGATGTTGATGTTGATACAAGCGGAAACATTTACTTACTCGCAGGTGATAAATGCTATATACAATACATAGATAAGAAAGGATACATTTATAATTTGGCGAGTGCTTCTAATACTCCGCAAAGTTTAGCTTACAGTAAAACAAATAATAAAGTTTACTATAGTACAATTTACGAAGATGTATGCTGGGGTCATGTTCCAAATGTTTTGTCTGTTGATTTAGGTTCTTTAAAAGAAAGAGACCTGATTGACGGAAATAGTAATGTTGCTGTGTATAATGGTGATAGCATTGGTGCTACAGTGGCACACTTAAACAATCCGCGCGGATTGATTGTTGCAAACAATAGCGTTTATTTCATCGATGCTAATTTTTACCGTGTTAGAAAAATTGATTCAAAAGGAATTATTACAACTATTGCCGGCAATGGTGTAAAAGGCAATACTGGTTTGGGAGATGGAGGGCTCGCGATAAACGCATCTTTAAACAATCCTTACGAAATCGCCATAGATAAAAAAGGAAATATTTTTATTTCTGATAAAGACGACAACCGCATTAGAAAAATAAATGCCCAAGGTGTAATAAGCACCGCATATACAATTGCTTCACCTCAAGGTTTAATGTTTGACAGTAAAGGAAATTTATATGTATCATCAACAGCAATATCGGCAAGTAAAGTTTACAAAATTACTACAGCCGGTGTTATCACAACAGTTGCAGGAACTAATGGTTCCGGTTATAATGGCGATCACATACCGGCAACCACGGCAACACTAGCCTATCCCGCAGGACTTTATATTGACAAATACAATAATCTTTTTATTGCAGATTATGGCAATAGCCGAATACGGCGTGTAGATACTCTTGGAATAATAACAACTGTCGCAGGCGGCAATTATGACTTCTATGATTTTGCTGGTGATGGAGGTTTGGCAACAGATGCAGTATTGCATAATCCTACAGGAATAACCGGGGATAAGGCGGGCAATTTTTATATAACGGACCAGGGAAATAACAGGATACGCATAGTGGATTTAAACCACATCATAAATACCGTAGTTGGCGGCGGCGGAGGAATAACTGAAAATTGCGATGGCGAGTGGTATTATTACGGCACGTACAGCGGTGATGATGATTCTGCCTTTGGCGCTAATCTAAACTACCCTTATAACATGGCTTTTGATAATCGTGGCAATATGCTTCTTTCAGATGAAGACAATGACAGAATACGTGAAGTTATTTATAACTGCTCACTTAAACCTGTGCCTTCTTCCACAGCGATGCAACAGTACATAAACAAAAAACTTTTATTGCAAACCGGTTGTAATTTACTGGCGACTATTGCGCCACGATTAAATTATTTAACTGCGCTTAATACAAATGTTATTACAAATGTTTGGGTTGATAATAAAATTGTAAGAGATAGCTCAGGCAAACCATTTGCGCCGCGACATTATCAAATCTATCCTGAACGAAATAAATATGTTTCTTCAACAGCAACATTCACTTTATATTTTAATCAAAGTGATTTTGATAAATATAACAGCTCAACCAACAGCAGTTATGCAAAGCTTCCAACTTCGCCAACTGATTCAGGCGGAATAGCAAATCTTTCTATTTATACTTATAGATCAAAGAGCCAGGATGGTTCCGGCTTACCAACCAGTTATAAAGCAGCACGCGAGAAATTGAATAGCACTAATAAAAAAATTGCGTGGAATAAAACCGGAAAATATTGGGAAGTAAGTTTTAATGTCAGTTCGCTTGGCGGTTTTTTTGTTGGTACTGAAAAGAAAAATGTATCGGTTTTATACAATGATGCATCACAATTAAAAGCGGAAGCAATAAATGTTTATCCAAACCCTGCAACTGATAACATTAATATATCGTTGCCAACAAATCTTTTGTATAAAATGGTGCAATTATTTAATTTGGATGGTAAATTAATTAATTCAAAAATTGCTGATTCGCAGAATATAAATTTTAATGTTACAGAATTAGCTTCAGGAATTTATATTGTTCGCTTTGCAGATGGAGAAGTAAAAAAAGTTATCATTTCGAAGAAATAATCTTACAAATGAAAAAATCAAAATCTCTCCTTTTAATCCGTCATGCAAAAAGTAGTTGGGATGATCTTTCTCAAAAAGATTTCGACAGGCCATTGAACGAAAGAGGCAAAAAAGATGCGCCTGTAATGGCAAAACGTTTGCATAAAGAAAATAATGTTCAACTTGATGCAATCATATCAAGCCCGGCAAAAAGAGCTTTAACTACGGCAAGGTTTTTTGCTGATGAGTTTGATATAAAAAAGAGAAATATTATCGAACAACCTAAATTATACGAAGCAACAATTGAAGTTTTTTATAATGCTATTTTTAATATTGATGACGACTATGAAACAGTTGCTTTATTCTCGCACAATCCAGGTATAACTGCTTTTTCAAATGTATTAACCAACGTGCGTATAGATGATATGCCCACGTGCGCTGTGTTTGCGTTACACATAAAAACAGATTCCTGGAAAAATTTTAAGGATTCAGAAAAGGAATTCTGGTTTTTTGATTATCCCAAAAATGTTATGCAGGTTTAGGTTTATAATTAACCATATATACACCACCGAAAATAAGTACGGCTGCTAATAACTTCAGCCAGTCATAAGTTTCACCTGTAAAAATCATTGCGATGATTGCTGCAAAAACAGGCTGCGTATAAATATAAGATCCGGTTGCAGAAGCACCAATAACCGAAACGCCATAAATATTAAATAAGTAAGCAAAAAAAGTTGCCCCCATAATTACAAACACAAAACTTATCCAGTTGGTTGAATCAAAATTTTGCCATTGTGTTGCGGTCACATCATGCCAGCCATATGGAATCATAAAAACCAAACCAAAAGTAAATACCCATCGTATTACGTGGATGGCACTGTATTTTTCCATTAGCGGCCGCACAATTACAAGATAAAATGCGTATGTAACTGCATTTAAAATTACGAGCACGTCACCAAAAAAAATATTGGTGGCTGTGTGCGAAACATCTTTCATCACAATAAGAATTGCCGCACCAGTTATTCCTGTAACTACACCAATAATTTTTAAACGCGTTATCTTTTCCTTTAAAAGCCATGCCGCAATAAAAATGATTAAAATTGGTGTTACCAATCCAAGTAAAGAAGCGTGAATGGAAGATGTAAGCGATAATCCTTTTACAAACAATGCCTGGTTTAAAGCCACCCCTAAAACGGCGCAAAGAATAAATAACGGAATATCTTTTTTTTGAATACCCGGCTTTGAAGGTTTTAATAAAAATAATATCCAAAAAAGAATACAAGAGCCTCCAACCCTGCACACATTTAAAGCAGGTGCAGACAATTTTAAAGGCACAATAGATTTTACGGTAATGTAATTAATGCCAAAAAATATGTTGGCCAAAAGAACAGCAATGTGTGCTTGTAATTTTTTATTCATTAATCATGCAAATATATTTTGGCAATTAATGAAGTGAATTAATAAAGCCTTTTATAATTTCTTCATGCTCATTTATATTTATTTCAGGCAAATGATATTTATATGATTTTGCGTTGTTGAGATGTGTTTCAAAATTTTCTTCCTGGTTAAATGTGTAACACCATTTTTGTGTTGAAAGATGTTTGGCTAAATATTCCTGTTCGGTTTGGCCAGGCGTTGGAATAAAAACTGATTTTTTTTTAAGCGATAAAATTTCCATTACAGTTGTATAACCACAGCGGCTAATAATAAATTCGCTTGATTCAATTGCAGCCTGCATACCAGCTGTGTTCATATGATTATAAACTTCGCAATTTGAAAGATGAAAATCTTTTTGTTTTTCATCTGGAAGACCACGAACAATTAAAAACTTATCGCTACTTTTTGAAGCAGCTTCTAAAATTTCTTTTTCAAATAAACTGCGTTGTGGTTCCGGGCCTGAAATAATTGCCATCCATGTAAATATTGTTTTTTTATTTTCAGATTTTTTAAATCTTGCAAGCGGTCCAAGATATGTTACAGGAATCGCAGGCAATGTTTTCGGGTGTGAAAGTTCACCGGCAATATTATTATCCGATTTAAAATCAGGAACCCAGCATTCATTAAATTGGTTGATGTAATTATAATTTAAGCGCTGTAATTTTTTATCAAGCCAAATAAAATTTGTCCTGATTTGTAATTGGTGTGTCATAAAAACAGAAAAAACACTTTTTGAATAAAATCCGAAGCGATTGTCTGAAATTATTAGATTAAAATTGTGTGTTTTTAAAATAGTGTTCAGCCATTTTTTTTCAAACCGGATAATTTTTAAAATTTTTGGAATTTGAATTAAAATTTTAAAAGGTAAAAGACGTTTAAATTTTGTATAAGAAATTTTGTAACCCGGGAGATCAAGAAAAGTAAGATGTGGAAATTCGTTTTGAAGAAGGGTTCTGATTTTTCCTGAAGCAGCAATCGTAACATCGCAGTTTAGCTTTTGTAAATCTTTAATAATTACAACACAACGGGTGGCGTGTCCAAGCCCCCAGTCGAGTGGCGCAATTAAAATTTTTTTGTTCAAAATTTTTTTGTTCAAAAGTTTTTGCTGAGGTGTTATAAAAACTATGTAATTTAGAAATCACAATATAATGAAGCGGCAACTAAAGTTTGGTCTTTTTCTTATGTTAATAACGATTGCTTTTGCAACTTCCTGCAGCTCTAGTTATAGAACAACTGGCGACAGAACAAAATGCGGATGCCCTTCGGTAAGATAATCGTAAAGAATTTTTTAACTTTAATCAGGGCACTATGAACCCCCGTAATAGAGACCTGCTGGTACTAACGAAAAAGGAGCTAATGAATCAACAAGAGCTTGAGCATGAAATTGAGCTTTTAAACGATTTATTTTGCCATGTTGAAAGTTCGAACGCTCTATGTATTGCCAATGAAGTAATTGATGTAAATCGCTACAAAATAATCCGTAAACTTCACCTGGTGAGACAAATTATAAAGGAGCAAAAACTTAAACCTTTCGTTTTTATCTGCAATAAAAATTAAGCAATCACTATTGCAAAGCTTGCAGAGCTTTTCTTAAATTTTGAAGAAACGGCTCTATATCATCTATTTTACAAGTTCCAACGCTTAGCCTGTACCAGGGAGACTGTTTTTCAGCACCAAATGCATAAAACGGAACCACCGCAAGTTTAGCTGCACTTAATATATATTCAGTTACATCTTCCTGCGATTTTAATTCAACATCAGAATTTTTTTTGCCAACAAGATCAAATTTTATTGTAAGATAAATAGCTGCCTGCGGCGTAATAGCATCAACATTAAAACCTTCATTTTTTAAGGCGATAAACCCATTATAAATTTTATCAAGCCTTAATTGCAACGCAGCTTTAAAAACGCTAAAATGTTGCTGTATTAATTCTTTTTGATGAAGATATTTTGCAGTTGCCTTTTGCTCAGCCATTGGCGCCCATGCACCAACATGGCTTAAAAAAGCTTTCATTTTTGCAAGCACATATGCAGGACCGAAAGCCCATCCAACACGCACACCGGTTGCCGCAAATGCCTTTGAAATACCATCAATAAAAATGGTGTACTTACGCATTTCAGGATTTAAGGTAACCGGGTTATAATGTTTAATATCACCATACGTTAATGTCCAATACATTTGATCAAACATTAAGTACAACTTTTTTTCATCACTGCTGCGCTTATTGTTTTCTTCAACAATAAGATTGCATATTTCAGTTAGCGCCGCTTTTGATAACGTTGTGCCTGTAGGATTTTGCGGTGTACATAAACAGATTAATGCCGCATCTTTAATATTAGCAGCAATATCTTTTGCCGTTGGCATAAAGTTATTTTCTGGCGTAGTTTCTATTACGCAATGTTTTCCTTTATGCAGATTAGTGTAATGATTATTATTCCATGATGGAGATGCGTAAATTACTTTATCGTTTTCATCAACAACAGCTTTAAATAAAGTATAGATCAATGGCCTGCCGCCTGATGCAATTAAAATTTCTGAAGGCAAATAATTAAGACCTTCCCCGTCTTTAATAAATGCCGCAACAGCTTCACGCAATTCTAAAATGCCATCTGCAGGCGGGTAGTTTGTATAGTGATGTTGATAGCTTTCAATGATAAATTTTTCAAGTGCTTCAGGTATCGGAAAAACCGAAGGATCAAAATCGCCAATAGTATAATTGAAGATATGTTCTCCTTTGCGCTTACGATCATTTATCTCATTTCCAAGGCGAACAATCTCGCTTCCAACCATGCTTTCTGCCAGCTTACTTAACTTTTCCATCTTTTTCGTTTGGTGCAAATGTAACGTTTGAAATAACTATTGTTAAAACAGTAAAATCTAAATAATCACTTCTTTAAAGCTTGCTTTTCTTTAAATTGTTTAATATAATTTTTGGTGAAATCACTTAAAACAAGTTTGCCGCTTATTGCAGCTCTTTCGTGCAAAAATTTATCCCAATGTTCTGTGCCCTGCCATAAAGTTTTTTTAAGTTCAGCCATTGCCTTTGTGCTGCCATGCAACAAAAAGGATGTTAGTTTCCGGATTGATTCATCCATACTTTCAACATCATGATGCAACTCTAAAAACAATCCTTTGCGATGCGCCCAATCTGCGCTATGCCACGATGATGCATCAATGCTTAACTGGCTAAAGAATGCAGTACCAATTTTTCTTTCAATTGCAGGGCCAACAACAAAGGGCCCAATGCCTAAAGCTAATTCGCTAAGCTTTATATCGGCACCTTCCAATGCAATTGAATAATCGCAGGCCGCGGCAAGCCCAACGCCACCACCAACACATTTGCCATGTATTCTTCCAATAATAAACTTTGAACATTTGCGCATTGCGTTTATAACATGTGCAAAGCCGCTAAAAAATTTTGTTCCTTCAGTTTCATTTGTAATTGCTATCAGTTCATCAAAAGATGCACCGGCACAAAATGCTCTATCGCCTGTACTTCGCAGTATAATAATTTTGCAATCATCATCGTGATCTGCAATATGAAATGCCTGCGCCAGTTCTTCTAAAATTTTCCCTGGTAAAGAATTGCTTTGCGGATGAAAAAATTCAATCGTAGTTATGCCTTGATGTATTTCAGTTTTTACATAACCGTTTTCAATATTATGTATCATACAGTTTTATTTTTCTTTTCAACCATTGTTAAAATTGTAGCTAATCCAACCTGTTCATCAGTTTCATCAATCATTTCAACCAACCACTTTACAATACCCTTATCAATATCATCGCCGCGTTTAAAATCTTCAGCATTATTAATTATTCTTTTATCATTTGGCAGCTTTTCTTTACAGGTAAATTTTATATAAATTTCTGCACCGGGATAAACAGGTTTTGTAAACCGAAGTTCATCAATTCCATAGTTTAACAACACAGGATTTTTTTCGTAACTGTCAACAAACAAACCTGCAGCAACACTCATAATAAAATAGCCATGCGCCACCTGTTGTTCAAACATAGTTCCTGCAAAGTTGGTTGTGTTGATGTGTGCATAAAAATGATCGCCGCTTAAGTCTGCGAAGCGGTTAATATCTTCCGCAGTAATTATTCTTTTTTGTGTGATGATCTGATCACCAATATTCAATTCTTCAAAATATTTTTTAAAAGGATGAACATCACTTTGTATGGCTTCGGCATGTTGCTGATAAATGTTTGTGATGTTTGTTATTGATGTTGGTGAACCCTGAACAGCAACTCTCTGCATATAATGTTGCACACCACGCACACCACCCATTTCTTCACCGCCGCCAGCTCTGCCAGGACCGCCATGAACAAGCATCGGCAACGGAGAGCCATGACCTGTACTTTCTTTTGCACAATCTTTATTTAATACTAAAATTCTTCCATGATGCGTGCCCGCACCAAGCACATATTGCTTCGCAGTTTTATCATTTGATGTTACGATGGAAGAACATAAAGAACCTTTTCCCATCTTACTTAATGCAATGGCTTCATCCATATTTTTATACGGCATGATAGTGCTAACAGGCCCAAATGCTTCCACTTCATGCACAGCATTTGATGCAAAAGGTTTTTCATTCAGTAATAATAATGGTGAAAGAAACGCGCCTTTGTTTGCATCTGCGTCCATCACTTCAACACTATCTAATGAACCATAAATTATTTGTGATGATGCAAGCAATTTTTGAACCTGCTGTTTTACTTCGTTGCGTTGTGACTGACCAACAAGCGATCCCATTCTTACTTTATCATTTAACGGGTTACCAATAACAGTTTGTGATAAAGATTTCTGTAATGATTTCCATACGTCTTCCATCTTGTTTTCGGGCACAAAAATTCTGCGGATAGCAGTGCATTTTTGCCCCGCTTTCACCGTCATTTCTTTTCTTATCTCTTTAATAAAAATATCCCATTCCGCATCATTTGGATTTACATCATCACCCAAAACAATACAATTCAAACTATCAGCTTCCATATTGAATGGAACAGATTCATTTAAAATTCTTTCATGTTTTTTTAATTTTAGCGCAGTTGCTTTTGAGCCTGTAAATGTTATTACATCTTGCGATGTTACATGATCCAACAGATCGCCAACATTGCCACAAATCAATTGCAGCGCACCTTTTGGAAGAATGTTGCTTGCAATAATTTCTTTTACTACAGCTTCAGTTAAATAGCTTGTAACCGTTGCAGGTTTTACGATAGCAGGAACACCGGCAAGCCAGTTTACTGCAACTTTTTCCAACATACCCCACACAGGAAAATTGAAAGCGTTTATGTGAATGGCAACGCCTTCTTTCGGCACCAAAATATGATGCGCCATAAAAGTATTGTTCTTGCTTAGATTAATACCTTCTCCATCAACAGCAAAACTTTCATCCGGAAATTTTTTACGTAATGATGCATAAGAAAATAAGTTGCCAATGCCACCTTCAATATCAATCCAGCTATCAGCTTTTGTTGCGCCGGTTTTATAAGAAAGTGCATAAAATTTTTCAAGATGATTTTTTAAATGCATTGCAACCGCACGCAACATTCTGCCACGTTCATGAAAAGTTAGTTTGCGCAAATTGGGATTGCCAACTTTATGCGCAAAATCAATCATCGCTTTAAAATCTAAACCTTGTGTTGTGGCTGATGCAATTGTTTCGCCTGTTACCGCATTGTACAATAATTGCCCATCGCCATCGCCTTTTATCCAGTTGCCTTCAACAAAACTTTCTAACTTATTCATACATCAAAATGAGCCGCAAAACTAATAATTGTTAGTTTTAAAATTTCATAATGTTTATAAAAGAGAAAAGTAATGCATACATCTGTTATGTGCAGCATAGATTGATTTCTGTACGATATATCTTTACTTAATTAGATTGATTGCTTAAAATTATTTGATCAGATTATTTTTAGAGTAATTCATATGAAAATTGCAAAAGAAAAAATAGAAAGTAATAACGACGATTTATTAAAAGATCATCAACGAAAAATTGATTTTATTAAAAATGATATTGACAACGTTGATGAAGTTATTCGAAAATTAAAAGATTTCCAGGTAGCAATTCCTTCATGGGCTTTGGGAACCGGGGGAACACGTTTCGCGAGATTTTCAGGCGGAGGCGAACCACGTAATCTTGAAGACAAAATCGAAGACATCGGTTTATTGCATGCATTGAATAAATCGAGCGGCGCTATTTCTTTACATATTCCATGGGATATTCCGTCAAACGCAACAAGCATAAAATTACTTGCAAAAGAAAATGATTTAGAGTTTGATGCGATGAACTCTAACACGTTCCAGGATCAGCCAGAACAAAAGCTGAGTTACAAATTCGGTTCGATGCAACATGTTGATAAAAAAACACGCAAGCAAGCTATCGATCATAATATTGAAGTAATAAAATATGGTGTTGAATTAGGTTCAAAATCACTCACCGTTTGGTTAAGTGATGGCTCTAATTTTCCGGGACAGCTAAATTTTAGAAGAGCATTTCAAAACACATTGGAAAGTTTGCAGGAAGTTTATGCAGCGTTGCCCAACGACTGGAAAATGTTTGTTGAATATAAAGCGTATGAGCCTAATTTTTATTCAACAACGGTTGGTGATTGGGGGCAATCATTATTGTATACAAACAAACTTGGTGAGAAAGCTTATACGCTTGTTGATCTCGGCCATCATTTGCCCAATGCAAACATTGAACAAATTGTTGCTTTGTTATTAATGGAAAAAAAACTTGGCGGCTTTCATTTTAATGATTCTAAATATGGTGATGATGACCTCACAGTTGGCAGCATCAAACCTTATCAATTGTTTTTAATTTTTAATGAATTGGTTGAAGGAATGGATGCAAGAAATTTAAATCATACAAAAGATCTGGCATGGATGATTGATGCATCGCATAATTTAAAAGATCCTTTGGAAGATTTGTTGCAATCTGTTGAAGCGATAATGATTGCTTATGCGCAGGCATTGATTGTTGACAGAAAGAAATTGACAGAAGCTCAAAATAATAATGATGTTGTAATGGCGCAGGAAATTTTGCAACATACTTTTCGTACTGATGTTCGTGCAATTGTTGCTGAAGCAAGATTGCAAAATGGTGGTGCATTACATCCGATTGAAGTGTACAGAAGAGAAAAAATTCGTGATAATTTAATTACAGAAAGAGGAAGTAAAACTATTGCAACAGGATTGTAATTCGTTGCAGATAATCTACCGTTCCTATGCAAAATGTTATCGCCGTATTTGATGTTGGGAAGACTAACAAAAAGTTAGTGTTATTTAATGAAGATTATGATATCGTTCATGAAGAAAATGTGCAACTTGATGAAACAACAGATGAAGATAATTTTCTCTGCGAAGATGTTTATGCGTTGACAAAATGGATTAAAAATTCTTTTGATACAATTTGTCAAGATTCACGTTTCAATATAAAAGCAATTAACTTTTCTGGTTACGGCGCAAGCCTTGTTTATGTTGATGATAAAAATGAAATTGCAGCGCCGTTATATAATTATCTTAAGCCTTACCCGCAAAAACTGCAACAAAAATTTTATAAAAAATATGGCGGTGAAAGTGTTGTTGCAAAGCAAACTGCATCACCTGTTTTAGGAAGTTTAAATGCAGGCATGCAATTGTACCGTTTGAAAAATGAAAGACCGGAATTATTATCAAGTATTAAATATGCATTGCATCTACCGCAGTATTTAAGTTTTATTCTTACACATAAACCTGCAACTGATATTACAAGTATTGGATGTCATACCAATCTTTGGAACTTTGCTGAACATGCATATCATAAATGGGTGTATGCAGAAAAACTGGAAAAATATTTTGCACCTGTTTTGCCTGCTGATGCTGTTGCGTTATTTGAATATAATAATAAAAAATATTTTGCGGGAATCGGACTTCATGATAGTTCTGCTGCATTAATTCCTTACCTGCATTCTTTTAAGGAACCGTTTATTTTGTTATCAACAGGAACGTGGTGTATTAGTTTGAATCCTTCGAATCATTCCATGCTTACTGATTACGAATTGCACCAGGATTGTTTATGTTTTTTTTCTTATAAAGCTGAACTAATTAAAGCTTCGCGATTATTTGCAGGATTTGAACATGAGTTACAGGTAAAACGTTTGGCTGAATATTTTAATAAGCCTGCTGATTATTATACAACAGTTAAGTATGATGCATCATGCATAAAAAAAATAAACAGAAAAAATATTTCACCGGCAGTTGCAAATGCACACGCGATGGTGCAGCAAACTTTATTTAAAGATCGTGAACTGACGAAATTTAAAACTTACGAACAGGCATATCATCAATTTATATTTGATGTAATGATACAGCAGGTTCATTCTTTAAAACTTGTACTTCAGGATAATATAAAAAAAATATTTGTTGATGGAGGCTTCAGTAAAAATGATGTTTATATGAGTTTGCTGGCTGCTTCTTTTCCTGCGATAGAAGTTTATGCTGCTAAGGTTTCGCACGCATCAGCTTTAGGCGCAGCATTGGTGATGCATAAACACTGGAATAAAAATGCCGTTCCGAATAATTTAATTGAGTTGAAGAAATATTAAGCGAAATATTATAAATAAAAAATCCCTTCTTATGCAGAAAGGATTTTTAAAAAGCTGTAGGGGAAG
>JBDUBY010000355.1:0-1661 GCA_040003735.1 Parafilimonas sp. | reverse complement strand
AAAATATTTGGATGTTCTTTCAACACTTTACTGTCGGGGTCAGCAGCCATTGGCGCCCACCACAAAACCGCTTTCATTCCCTGCGCATGAATGCTGTCAACAAAGGCTTTCATCTCTGCATCGCCGCCCGGAAAATGTTCCTTATTTGTATGCCAGTCGCCTTCTGCCTGTTGATAACCATCATCTAAACCAACCCACTTAATACCGAGCTTTTTTACTTCGGGCAACGTGTTTAAAATTTCTTTTAAAGTAAAGTCTCTTTCATAACCCCATGCGCACCAGATGGGCTCAAACGCAGCAGGTTCAGTGGCTGCCGCCTTAATGCCTTTTGTTTGCATAAAGTTTGAAAAATTGCGCAGCGTTGCAAAGCAATCTTTCTGATGCACGCTTACAAAAGTTTCAAATGTGCTAAGTGTTTCGTTTGGTTTTAAAATTTCTTTTTCAGGATAATCATATTCAACACTCATTTTTGCTGTTGAAGAATATTGGTCGAAATCTATTGGTAATGAAATTAATTTAGCAACAGCTTCTGTGTTACCAATTGCGATGCCCGCATCTTTTCTCCACAAATCAATTACAGGAATGCCGCCTCCATAATCTGATGCATTCATGCCCATAAAATTTTTTTCGTAAAAGCCTTTCTTAATTTTTTTTATCCAGTCGCGGCGGTCTTCATGCGAGCTGCCCTGGAAAGTCCAGAATGTTGTTGAATCTGTTGTTGGCAAAACATTGTATTTATTGTTCACCCATTTTATTACAGGCAAATCTTTATTGCTGTGATTAATGTATTGCACATCAAAATAAGCAGCGTCAGAAAAGTTGTTATAGATTTTTATTGAAAGAACTTTTTCAATTTTATCTGCATCATCTGTTCCATAAAATGTATATTCTGTTCCATCGCCGGCAGCATCATGAATATTCTTTTTTTCTTTTTTTGTTTGATGAAAAAGCTTTGCTGTAAAATATTTTGTTTCAAGATATTCTGACGAAGAAAAATTATTTGTTAATGATTGTGCATCGCTGAAAGTTGAATTGATTTTTGTTTGCAACTCATCGTTCACTTCAACCGTTAAATTTTTATTTGTAATGATTGTGTTTTGAGCTGAAGTGACTAACACAAAACTGCAACTCATCAAAATGATTAATATCTTTTTCATTATTTAAATAAGTTTAATTTTTATAGAGACCTCACCTAAATCCTCTCCAAAGGAGAGGACTTTCAGAACATCATATTTAGTGTTGTTGAATAATCATAATGCTTTGCGCTTCTCTTTTGGAGAAGAGTTGGGATGACGTCATTTCATAATCTTTTCTGCATTCTTATGATACAATTTTTCCAAAACTTCTTTCGGCAAATTCAATCCATACAAAGCCCAGTGATAATTGAAAGTATCTTGTTCGTAAAAATGTTCATCTGCTGTTTCTAAAATTCTGAATGTTGTAAGATACATGTGCTCTTCAGGACTGTTATCCGTTCCATATACTAACCTGTCTTGATATTTTGTGATAAATGCAGCGGCATAACGCGGCACCGGTGCAATTTCTCCATAACGCGCAGCAATATCAGCATACAAATTCGGATACTTATCTAACATATCGCCTAGCACCTGGAGATTAGAACAGGCGTTTAATAAATGACACGCAATAAAAATTGTTTTCGG
>JBDUBY010000094.1:0-5515 GCA_040003735.1 Parafilimonas sp. | reverse complement strand
ATTTTTACGGGCTGTTTCTTTATCAATAGTAGCCAGGTCGCCACCAAGATTATCAAACAGTGTTTCTGTTTTTACTACTTCATAATTACCGGCTTTATTTTTTAATGTAACAGCAGTGGTATATTCCTTACTATTTCTTACATAAGTTAAATTAATTTTATCACCGGGCTTATAACGGCTGATCTGTTCCTGCAACTCAGAACTGCTATTGATTTCAACACCATCGATTTTTGTAATGAAGTCACCTTTCTTAATACCAGCAACTTTTGCAGCACCATCTGTAGATACTGCTGTAACATATATGCCAGGACTATCGGGTATACCTTCCTGTTTCTTTTGCTCATCAGAAGCGCCATCAGGCAAATAACTTAACCCGATATAACCTCTTTGTACAGCACCAAATTTAATAAGATCATTTACAGCTTTCTTTACAATATTTACAGGAATTGCATAAGAATAACCAGCATATGAACCGGTTGGAGAAGCAATGGCTGAGTTAATACCAATTAATTCTCCTTGTGTATTAATTAAAGCACCACCACTGTTTCCTGGGTTTACTGCAGCATCGGTTTGTATGAAAGATTCAACCGCGCTTTGGCTTTTATTAATGCCAATACTTCTTGATTTTGCGCTGATGATACCTGCTGTAACCGTTACATCAAGATTAAGCGGATAGCCTACAGCCAATACCCACTGGCCAAGTTTCGCATCATCACTGTTGCCCATTATCATAAAAGGAAGATTGGTAGCATCAATTTTAATTACCGCAAGGTCAGTACTTGGATCTGCGCCAACAACTGTGGCCTTATACGATTTGCGGTTACTTAATGTAACATTAATATCGCTTGCACCATCAATAACATGATTGTTGGTAACAATATAACCATCATTACTCATAATAACGCCACTACCGCTTGCCTGCTGGTCGGGAATAGAATAAGAACGCGGGCCTCCAAAAAACTGGTAGAACGGATCGTCTTCTCCAAACATATTTCCGAAAGGATTTCTGTTTTTTGATGAAACCGTTGAGCCTTTAATTTTTGTTTTTATATGAACAACTGCAGGAGTTGCAGATGTAGCAGCAGCAGTAAAATCGGGAATACCGGTTGGCGCATCTTTATCAAAAAACCCTGCATAATTTACAGGTACTTTTCCATCATTTTGAAAAGATACGGATTGATTACGCAACCATGTGCCATAGCCCCAAATGCTTAACAGAGATGTAGCAACGCTGATGGCAACGATGAGGAAAACATTTTTCAATTTCATTTTTTGTAGAATTTAATTTTAAACCTATTAGTTTATACATCAAGGCTTCAATAAATGTGCCTTTCTGATAGCAAAGTAACAAAGCTGTTTAAACGTCATGTCATAACAAAAAACCATTTAACAAAGATTTGACGAAGGTTCTCGTAGCAACAAAATATTGTTGTGTAACGATTTTTCTTTCTATAAATTTAATACGTATAAAAATGGCTGTTGCTATAAGAAATGTTTATTGCAATTTATTGCATAATTACAAATTGCAGGCAATAAATAGATGTGTGGTGCAGTTGATGAGTGGATGATGTGACGGGAAGACTTACAAAAGGCAAAGCCGGTTACAGAAACTAATTTTAAACAAAAGAGTGTTATGACAAATCGTAAAAAGGATGGGCAAAAAGTTGAATGCAAATTAATAAGCCCTTAAAATTTTACGGCACGGCTCATTTCACGCTTTACATCTTTTTCTTTTATTGATTCCCTTTTATCGTGCACTTTCTTTCCTCTTGCCAATCCTATCTCAACTTTTACAAAATTTTTTTCATTGAAGAAAACACGCAGCGGAACAAGCGTAAAACCTTTTTCTTTCATCTTTGCTTCGATACGTTTTAGCTCTCTTTGTGTAAGCAAAAGTTTCCTGTCGTGCACAGCAATATGATTATTTACTGTTCCCAATTTATACTCTGCAATATAAAATCCGCGAAGCCATAATTCATGTTTGTCAAACAAACAATACGCATCATTAAAACTTATTTTTCCTTCACGTATTGATTTTACTTCAGTGCCCAGCAATACAACGCCTGCAACAAATTTATCTTCTATAAGATAATTAAAATACGCTTGCCTGTTGTTCATTTCTTTGGTCATGATAAAGCATATAATTCAAGGTAAGAGTTCATTCTTGATAACTATGATCTATCATCGACGAACTATGAACCAACTAATGTTGTAGTAAATTAATTAGTGTAGTGAGTTTGTTTTTTAAAATTTTTCTGTCAACAATAAAATCTAAAAAACCATGTTCCAATAAAAATTCGCTACGCTGAAAACCTTCGGGTAAATCTTTTTTGATCGTTTCTTTAATTACACGCGGACCTGCAAAACCAATTAAAGCGCCTGGTTCAGCAATATTAAAATCACCCAACATTCCAAAACTTGCAGAAATACCACCGAAAGTTGGATCGGTTAATAAGGAAATATAAGGCAAGCCTGCATCGCTTAACTGTGAAAGTTTGCCGCTTGTTTTTGCGAGTTGCATCAGGCTGAATGCGCTTTCCATCATACGTGCGCCACCGCTTTTGCTTATCACAAAAAAAGGCAGCCGGTTTTGAATACAGTAATCAACAGCGCGGCTAAACTTTTCGCCCATTACACTGCCAAGTGAGCCGCCGATAAATTCAAAGTCCATACACGCAACCACAATTTCAGTTTTATTCATTTCACCAACCCCAACACGCATGCTGTCTTTGAGATCTGTTTTTGCATGTATTTCATCAAGCCTTTTTTGGTAGGGTTTTAAATCAGTAAAGCCAAGAAAATCTATGCTTTGAATATTATCAAACAGTTCTGTGTAAGTATCATTATCAAATAATATTTCAAAATAATCTTCACTGCCTATGCGGTGATGATAATTACATTTCGGACACACATATAAGTTTTCTTTCAGTTCGCTGGTTGTGCAGATGTAATGGCATTCAGGGCATTTGCTCCATAAGCCTTCGGGCATTTCTCTTTTTTCGGCTGTAGATGTAGTTATGCCTTTACGCAAACGCTTATACCATTTTGCTTTTGCTTCGCCTGACGCAGCATTTTCCTTCGTCACTTCTTCGCCTGCAAGCGATTCATTTATCTCATCATCTTGTTCTGCCATACGTGATTAAATATTAAATGGCGAACGGGCCTGAAAACAAGCCTGTCCGCCATGCAATTTATGTTTTTTAATTAAGCAATCGTAATGCTTTCATCAAGATAAACATCTATTATTTGTCCCAGCATATCTATCCCTTCTTTCATCGGGCGCTGAAAAGCTTTGCGGCCAAGAATTAAACCCATGCCACCTGCGCGCTTATTAATTATTGCTGTTTCTACTGCGTCTGCAAGGTCACTCTGGCCTTTACTTTCTCCACCGGAATTAATTAAACCTACCCTGCCTGAATAGCAATTCAGTACCTGGTAGCGGCAAAGATCAACAGGATGGTCAGAAGTTAATTTTTCATAAACAAGCGGGCTTGTTTTGCCATGTTTGGTAGCAAGATAACCGCCGTTATTTGTGGGTAATTTTTGTTTGATGATATCAGCCTGTATAGTAACACCCAAATGATTTGCCTGGCCGGTAAAATCTGCGGATGTATGATAATCTATGCCATTTACTTTGAAAGCATTGTTTCGTGTATAACACCATAAGATAGTCATCAATCCTAATTCATGCGCCAGTTCAAATGCTTCTGAAACCTCTTTTAGTTGTTTCCTGCTTTCTTCACTGCCCCAGTAAATGGTTGCACCAACACCAACAGCGCCCATGTTCCATGCACTTTTTACGGTGCCAAACATTGTTTGATCAAATGTATTTGGATAGCTTAAAAATTCGTTGTGGTTTATCTTTACAATGAAGGGTATTTTATGTGCGTATTTGCGGCTCATAATTCCCAGTACGCCAAAGGTTGAAGCCACGCCATTACAACCAGCTTCAATAGCCAGCTTGATAATATTTTCAGGATCGAAATAAATTGGATTTGGTGCGAAGGAAGCGCCTGCACTATGTTCAATTCCCTGGTCAACGGGAAAAATACTACAATAGCCGGTATTTGCCAACCTACCATTGCCTAATAACTGTTGCATACTACGTAATACCTGGTTGCTACGGTTACTTTCTTTCCATATCCTGTCTATATGATCAGGGCCTGGAAGATGTAAAGTAGATTTTTCAACAGTATTACTCGTATGATTTAATAGATACTCTGCTTTATCGCCAAGCAGTTTGGTTATTTTCGAATTCGCCATAATGTAAATAATAGTTATTAAAGAGTGTAATTTGCCTGCAATTGGGCAGCAAATATAAGCAGAATCGGCTCAATACCACCAATAAAAGAAGCGTTTTACAAGCCATAATTAAACGCGTTGATACAGACTTGTTGTATTTTGATAATACCGAAATCTTTTTCTTTTAAAAATTTCTTCGTTACAACATCGTTATTCATTTCAATTTTTAATAAATAATTGCCGGGGTTTAAGAGAAGCAATATTTAAGTTGTAAGATGTTGCGCTGTTGGCTGATAGCTATATTACCGCTAAAATCAATCACGGCAATTTTTGCTTTGTTTGATGATGGTAAACCTTGTATTTGCAAACTATTCTTTGCAAGATTTGGCGAAATTTTAATAGCATCTTCATCAGCAATTACTGTAATAACATTTGAATTAGTAACTGCGCCATTTACACTTGTTGTTTGTAAACGATAATAATTTGTTCCGCTTAATGCAGTGTTGCCTATATCCAAGGATGGCTGGAAGCATTGCAGAATAACAAACGCATCTTAATCTTTGCAGCTTCACAAGCGCAGAAAGCGGCGAATTACATTCTAATCACATTAAGTGTGGTATGACACAGGCAAATATCGCAGAAAAGAACAACTTTCAGCGATTTGTATAAAAAGAGACCATTTCAAAAGTTGAAACAGCCTCTTTATCTTTAATAATTTCTTTTATCTTTTTTGTCTTCTTTTTGGAAAGAAGTTGCCTGTTTTAATTTTTGAAGACTCACCTTCAGGCGCACCGTAATGTGTCATCGCACAACGGAAACCTATGGTAGAGCTGCTTTCATATTCTTCCATGAAACGGCGGGCACCAGGGCTTAACCAGTAAGGCATATCCAGCCAGCTTCCCCCCTTTACTACCCTGCTTTGATCGCTGATCAAAGTAGTAACACCATAACCATAAAAATCACGGCTGGTTGAATCACCATCGAGATAATCTATTGCAAAAGAACGCTGGTAATTACGGCGGTCTGCCAATGCAGAATCATTTTCAGGAATCATTTTTATCCTTCCAAGGCTGTCCCTTAAATTTCCTTCGCCACCGCTTTTATCAACCTGCTTAAAAACGTTTCCGCGGTAAGGATTCAAATCATCTTCATCCTGGCCGGTTGTAGGCCTGTACACGTCTGATACCCATTCGCTCACGTTACCACTCATATTATAAAGGCCAAATCCATTTGGAAAGAACGATGTAACCGCAGAAGGGATTGCAGAACGGTC
>JBDUBY010000350.1:0-5516 GCA_040003735.1 Parafilimonas sp. | reverse complement strand
AGCGGCCTCTTCGTCCCGAACGAAGCGCGCTACCGGGCTGCGCTACATCCCGAAATTGGTTAACAAAAATATTCGGAAGCAGGTAATAAACAAAAACAACCTGTTAAAGCTATTTCAATATAGTTTCATATAGAAATCCGGCAGAAAAACCTGCAGCTTCTTTCCAGCGTCTTTTTGTGGCGTTGCTTCTAATAAAGGGGTTAAATGTTTTTTGTAATTCATGCCCATAACCATTATAAACTTTTATGTTATTTAAAATGTGTAAAGTATCAGCTTTTTTATGAATGTCTAAGCTGCCAAAAAAAGCGACGCCTTTTGTAGTAATGGGTACTATTTTATCTTTTTCGCCGCATACACTAACAATGGGAACGTTTGCTCTCACCAGCCAATCGTCATCAAACAATGCGCCCCAAAAATTTATAACTGCTGCAACATTGTATGCATTATAATTTCCGGTGTTTGCAATTATCTTATTGCTGTCAATTACATTTTGTAAGTCTGCTGCATTGCTGTAAACAGATTGCAAAGCAATAACGCCACCGGCTGAGTTACCGCCAAGAATTATTTTGTCTGTATCAATATTAAATTTGTTTGCATTCAATTTAAAATATTCAATAGCATGTTTTACATCATCAACATTAGTATAACAGGCTTCAACCAAATCTTTAAACTTAGATACAGGATGCTTTTTACTTAAACGATAATTTATTGCGGCAAAAACGTAACCGCGTTGTGCAAATGCGTTACCCCATATTTTTATTTCTTTGGCATTTTTTGTTCCGTATTTAAAACCGCCACCATGCATCCAGATTATTAATGGCCGTTGATGTAAAGAATCATTTCCCGGTTCATATAAATCGAACTGGCGATACTTGGTTTTTATGCTGTCTGATGAATTGTATAGCAAATCTTTTGTCACATTCACTTTGTCAAAAACTTCATCTTTGTATCGTGTGCCGTTCATGGTTTGTGAAAAACAAAAAGAAACTAAAAAAAGAAAAAATAATTGAGTGATTATAATTTTTGCCATTGCTTTCTGATTATTCAATATACTTAACAAATGCAATTAAGGATTGTTTATTCATTGATTATTTCGATTTTATAATATTATTATAACAATTATGTATGATTGAAGGCGCGGGAATTGATATAATTGAAGTGGAAAGAATCAAACAAAATATCGAAAAAGATGCGGGATTTAAAGAGCTGATATTTTCTGTAAATGAAATTAATTACTGCGAATCAAAGGCTAATAAATTTGAACATTATGCTGCGCGGTTTGCAGCTAAGGAAGCATTTTTTAAAGCACTTGGCACAGGTTGGAAAGAAGGAACAAATTTTAATGAAATAGAAATAGTAAACAACCTTGAAGGAAAGCCTGAGCTTATATTATCTGGCACAACCAAACAAACATTATCAGCTTTAGGGTTCCTTAAAATTTTGGTTTCTTTGTCGCATTTAAAAACGCTTGCAACAGCAGTTGTAATCATAGAAGAAATAAAATGAATTCTCCCGGAACTGCCTACCAGGCAAAAGAAAAAATTAAATTGATGCAGGAAGAAAAACTGCAGCAATTATTACAATATGTAAACAGTAATTCTCCTTTTTATAAAAAGCTTTTCGCCGAATATGCTATTGACGTTACTAAAATAAAAAAGCTCGGCGATCTAACAAAACTTCCTGTAACAAACAAAGACGATCTTCAAAAAAGTAATGAAGAATTTTTATGTGTTGATAAGAAGCAAATCATTGAATATACTTCAACATCGGGCACATTGGGAAGTCCGGTTTCTATTGCACTTACAGAAAATGATTTGCAGCGTTTAGCTTACAACGAATACAATTCTTTTATAACGGCTGATGGCAATGCTGATGATATTTATCAATTAATGCTTACGCTTGACAGGCAGTTCATGGCAGGCATTGCATATTATTCCGGCATTAGAAAATTAGGTGCTGGAATTATCCGCCTTGGGCCTGGTGTTCCGGCTTTGCAATGGGAAACCATTCATCGTCAACAGCCAACGGTTATTGTTGCTGTTCCTTCGTTCATTCTTAAATTAATTCATTATGCAAAAGAGCATAACATCAACATAAATAAAACGTCTGTAAAAAAAGCTGTTTGTATTGGTGAGAACATCCGCAATGCGGATTTATCATTAAATATTCTTGGAAAAAAAATTACGGAAGCCTGGAATATAAAACTGTATTCAACCTATGCATCAACAGAAATGCAAACCGCTTTTACTGAATGCAATGCAGGCAAGGGCGGACATCTTTTGCCCGAACTTGTAATTGTTGAATTGCTTGATGAAAACAATAAACATGTTGCTGCCAATGTTCCCGGCGAAGTAACTATAACAACGCTTGGTGTTGAAGGTATGCCGTTGCTGCGTTATAAAACCGGTGATATATGTATGTATTTTGATGATGCCTGCGCATGTGGAAGAAATACTTTGCGTTTATCGCCCATACTTGGCCGCAAAAAGCAGATGATTAAATTTAAAGGCACTACAATTTATCCTTCCGCGTTGTTTGATTTATTGAATGAGATTAATGAAGTGAAAGATTATGTTGTTGAAGTTTCAACCAATGAAGTTGGCCTTGATGAAATTTTACTTTATTTATTTGCTGCTGATGTGAATGCAGAAAATGATTATCGCATACGTTCTTATTTGCAGGCAAGATTGCGCGTAAGCCCGTTGGTAAAATATGTTTCAGAAGATGAAATAAAAAAAATGCAGTTTAACGAAGCAAGCAGGAAGATCACTAAGTTTATTGATAAGAGAGTTTAAGATTATAATAAAAGTTGTTCATCAAATTTTAATAAATTTGAGTTATGCAAATACAAGTAGATATTGAATTTGATGAACTTTTAAAAGCTGTAAAAACTTTACCTTCAGCTAAATTGCAGTTGCTAAAAAATGAAATTGAAAAGGGCTCAAAAATTAAATCTTCAAATAATTTAGAACAATTGCTTTTGAGTGGACCTGTAGCTACAAAAAAACAATTGGAGTCAATCGCAAAAAATAGAAAAGCTATCAATCAATGGCGAACGAATTGATTTTGATTGATACTTCTGTCATGATAGACTACTATCGTAAAACTGATAAAGCAAATTCAGTTTTAATTAAGCTTTTAAGACAAGGAAACACCTTTGCTGTCTCCGCAATAACTAAATATGAAATTTATTCAGGTGCCACACAAAATCAAATCTTCTTTTGGAATCAAGTTTTTGAAGGCATAAGAGTGTTTGCTTTTGATGAGGTTGACGTAGATATGGCAGTTGAAATAAATACAGTTTTGAAACGAAAAAGAAAACAAATTGATATTGCAGATTTATTTATAGCAGCAACTGCAGTTCGTAATAATTTGTCATTAGCCATTAAATAAAAAAGCATTTTGAAAGAATAGATAAATTGACAATCTTATAAGTAAGAAAGAATTACTCCAAACACAGAAATTACTACTCAACATATACATTTGCGCATGATTTTTATAGGACAAGATCAACTTTCACTCGAAGATTTTTCTGCCATATTATTTCAACATAAAGAGATTGCTTTTGATGAGTCTTCTTTAAAAAAAGTGGATGATAATTTTCGCTTTCTAAAAAGTTTTTCTGCTAATAAACTTATCTACGGCATAAATACCGGCTTTGGCCCAATGGCGCAATATAAAGTGAATGATGAAAATTTATTAGCGCTTCAATACAATCTTATACGCAGCCATTCTTCAGGAGACGGAGCTATTTTACCTGCTTATTTTTCACGCGCTTTAATGATAGCACGTTTAAGCAGTTTGATGAAAGCTTATTCAGGCATTCACACAAATCTTGTTGAACTTTTAAAGGAGTTGCTGAACAAAAATATCAATCCATGTATTTACGAACATGGTGGCGTTGGCGCCAGCGGCGATCTTGTGCAGCTTGCGCATTTGGGTTTGCTTTTAATTGGCGAAGGCGAAGCTTTATATGAAGACAATATATTTCCCACAAAAGAAATTTTTGAACGCTTCAATATTCAGCCGTTAAAAATTCATGGCCGCGAAGGTCTTGCCATTTTAAATGGAACATCTGCCATGACAGGTATTGGAATGATCAATATTATTCATGCACAGAAATTATTTCAGTGGAGTGTTTTGTTATCCGCAATGATGAATGAAGTAGTTGAAGCTTACGACGATCATTATTCTTATGAACTGAATGTTGTAAAAATGCATCACGGACAAAATAAAGTTGCGGAAATGATGCGGGCTATTTTAAAAGACAGCAAAATGATCCGCGACCGTAGCGAACATTTATATCATCCTGATACATTGCAAAAAGAAATTTTTGAAGATAAAGTGCAGGAATATTATTCATTACGATGTGTAACGCAAATTCTTGGGCCTGTGTACGATTCTATAAAACATGCTGAGAAAATTTTGGTAGATGAATTGAATTCAGTGAATGACAATCCTGTTGTTGATCATATCAATAAAAATGTATTTCATGGCGGAAATTTTCATGGAGATTATGTTTCGCTTGAAATGGATAAATTGAAAATTGCTGTTACAAAATTGTCGATGCTTGCAGAAAGGCAATTGAATTATTTATTGAATGATAAACTGAATCAAAAGTTTCCGCCGTTTGTAAATCTTGGAATATTAGGTTTGAATTTTGGAATGCAGGGCATGCAGTTTACCGCAACATCAACGGTTGCGGAAAATCAAACTTTATCATTTCCCATGTATGTGCACAGCATTCCAAACAACAACGATAACCAGGATATTGTAAGCATGGGCAGTAATGCGGCGTTGCTCACCAAAAAAGTAATTGATAATTCATTCACTGTTTTAAGCATACAGGCAATGAGTATTTTGCAGGCAATTGATTATTTGAATTGCGAAGAGAAATTATCATCTGCAACAAAATCCATTTATCAAACATTAAGAAGAATATTCCCAAAGTTTGTAGAAGATAAAGCAAAGTATAAGGATCTGAAATCAATCAAAGAATTTTTACAAACTTCTAATCCTGTTGTGTTCGATAACATCAATCAATAATATAAAATGAAGTGTGCATTAGTAACAGGTGGTTCAAGAGGAATTGGCAGAGCGATTTGCATTCAGCTTGCCAAAGAAGGTTATTATGTATTGATCAATTTTAAAAATAATAAAGAAGAAGCTAACAAAACTTTATCGCTTATAAAAGAGCAAAATGGTAATGGCGAATTATTGCAGTTTGATGTTTCAAAAAAAGAAGATATAAAAACGGAACTTGGTAAATGGATTGATGATAATTCAGAAAAATTTATTGAAGTGCTGGTGAATAATGCAGGCATTAAAGACGATGCTTTAATGAGCTGGATGAGCGATGAGCAATGGGACAACATCATTAAAACAAATCTTGATAGTTTCTTTTATGTAACACGCATTGTACTTACACAAATGCTGACAAAAAAATATGGACGCATTATTAATGTTGTTTCATTATCAGGTTTAAAAGGCATGGCCGGACAAACAAATTATGCCGC
>JBDUBY010000044.1:0-5525 GCA_040003735.1 Parafilimonas sp. | reverse complement strand
TTAAACATGATGCACAGCAAATAATTATTGCAGGTGATATTTTTGATTTTTGGTATGAGTATAAAACCGTTGTTCCAAAACATTTTGTAAGGTTATTGGGTAAGCTTGCAGAAATTACAGACAGTGGAATTCCTGTAATGTTGTTTGCAGGTAATCACGATATGTGGATGCGTGATTATTTTGAAACAGAATTGAATATTCCTGTTTATTTTGAACCAAAAACATTTAACTGGAACAACAAAAAATTTTATGTTGGTCATGGCGATGGATTAGGCCCGGGAGATCATGGTTATAAATTCATAAAAAAAATTTTCAGAAATAAATTTTGTCAATGGTTGTTTGGTCAAATGCATCCAACATTAGGAATGGGCATAGCAAATTATTTTAGTAAAGAAAGCAGGAAAAAAACAGGTTCTTCTGATGCTCAATTTTTAGGTGATGAAAAAGAATGGCTGGTTATATACAGCAAAGAAATATTAGCAAAAGAACATTACGATTATTTCATTTTTGGGCACCGTCATTTGCCATTAACGATTCACTTAAATGATAATTCTGAATATATAAATCTTGGCGATTGGATTACTTATTTTACCTATGCAGTTTTTGATGGCAATACTGTTGAATTAAAAAAATGGCAAGATTAAATTTCATATTTACTTTACTGTTTGTTTTAAGTGCTTTTACTTCAACAGCACAAACAGATTCTATCGTTCATCTTACACAACAGCAATTTATTCAAGGCAGCTTTGTAAATTTTTATGTTGATAATCTCAACAATATTTATTTATTAAATACGGATAATCAAATAAAAAAAATAGATGGCAATGGCGATTCGGTTGCTGTATCAAACGCGTTAAAAAAATATGGTGATATCTATTCAATGGACGTACACAATGCGCTAAAAATTGCTGTGTATTATAAAGATTATACAACCATTGTTATATTAGACCGTTTTTTAAAAACGATTAATACAATTGATTTGCGCAAGTATGGAATATTGCAGGCACAAGCTGTTGCGGTAAGCTATGATAACAATTATTGGGTTTTTGATGAAGTAGAAAATAAGCTAAAAAAAATTGATGACAACGGAAATATATTGCTGTCAACACCAGATTTACGAACGGTTTTTGATGAGTCTTTTTTGCCTGAAAAAATTATTGATTACAATGGTTCTGTTTATTTATACAGCAAAAAAAACGGTTGTAAAATGTTTGACTATTATGGCGCCTTAAAACAAAATATTCCGGCATTGGATTGGGATAATATTCAAATAATTAAAAATTCAATTATTGGTTTTGATGATACACTTATGCATGTGTATGCTGTTAATGTTTTTAAAGAAAGCGCTTATTTATTTCAATCACGAATGAGCGATGCAAAAAAATTACAAACAGTTTTAAACAAACTGTATGCTCTAAAAAAAGATGGCTTGTACATTTATTCTATGCAATAAATTTATTAATCATCAACTAATGTTTTGCCAAATGGTGCCAGCGTTAATTCAACAAGTTTTAAATGTTGTTTACCAAACGGAATTCCTATGATGGTTATAAAAAGTAAAGCAGCGAAAATTAAATGAATACATGCTGTGTACAAACCGCCGGTTACAATCCATATAAGATTAAATAAAAGTGTTAGGCATCCGCCAGATGATGAAGTTGTAATAACTCTTTTCCCAAATGGCATTAGTACTAAAAAGCCAATTTTAAAACACTGAATTCCAAATGGAATTCCGATAATTGTAATGCAAAAAACAAAACCCATTACGAAATATCCAAGCGCAGAAAAAAAGCCGCCAAAAATTAACCAGATTAAATTACCAATTGCATTCATCTCTATATTTTATATCAAATTACCAGTTAATATGTATCATAAAAATTATCGCAACGGTTTCAATTCGCCCAACAATTTTTACGAACATTCATAAATTAAAAATAATAACAGTTTCGTTTATCTTCATCTCTTTTTATATGTATGGCACTTAACAAGCAGGTATTAAAAACGAGAACGATTACATCAATTGTATTTGTAATTGTAATGCTTTGCGGCTTGCTTATAAATTCCTGGAGCTTTTTAATTTTATTTCTCATCATTCATTTTGGCTGTTGGTTTGAGTATGAAAAAATTGCCAGCCTTATTTCTTCCAGGTATAATATAGCATCGCCATTGCAAAAGAAAATTACATCACTTGCCGGGCTTGGTTTTATGATGTATATGTGCAACAATTTTTCAACAGCAAATTCATCAGCAATAAATAATTTTGGTTTGTACCTGATTATAGTTTGCCTCATTATCTTATTAATCGCATGTGTAATTGAGCAAAATCTTAGTCTTTTAATTTTTTCGTTTACCGGCTTTATATATATTTCATTAAGCTGCGCATTTATGATTAACCTGCGCACCACCGGCATTATTTCAGACAATGCATTCAGTATAGATTTTGGGTTGATCCTACCTTTGCTTATTATTGTTACAGTATGGATCAACGACACAATGGCTTACATTGTTGGATCGCTGATTGGTAAAACACAACTGTCTAAAATCTCACCAAAAAAAACGTGGGAAGGCACAATTGGCGGCGCTTTACTTGCAATTGCAACTGTAACCATTTGTGGCTATATTTTTTTTAAAGCTGATGTTGAGCAATTAATTATTATCTCAACTATAACATGTATTGCAGGCATTTTTGGTGATTTGTTTGAAAGTAAATTAAAGCGCATAGCAAACATAAAAGACAGCGGAAATTTTATGCCCGGCCACGGCGGTTTTTTAGACAGATTTGATTCGCTTTTGTTTGCAGTATTTTTTGTTTGGCTTTATGTAAAACTGTTTCTCTGATTACAAAATGCAAAAGCATTTCACTTGTTTATATTTGCAGTAATTTTTGTATATGACAATTCATCGCGAAGGTTACAAGATAATTGGCGTAAGCGCTTTTATTTTTGTTCTTATAAATATACTCAGCTTTTATTTTTTTGCTGATTATGCTGAATGGCTTTCTTATATAATATTGTTTTTAAGCCTTGGTACTTTTTTGCTGATAGTATATTTCTTTCGCATTCCAAAACGTGAGCATACTTTTTCAGAAACTAAAATTGTTGCGCCTGCAGATGGTAAAGTTGTTGTTATTGAACAAATAAATGATACAGAATTTTTCCACGATAGCCGGCTTCAGGTAAGCATTTTTATGAGCCCTTTAAACGTGCATGTTAACCGTGTACCGGTTGATGGAACGGTAATTTATAATCATTATCACAAAGGAAAATATTTGGTTGCATGGCATCCTAAATCTTCTTCATTAAATGAACGTCACAGCATTGTATTGCAAAATTCAATCGGTACAATATTGGTAAAACAAATTGCAGGTGCTTTAGCAAAACGAATAGTGAATTATGCGAACCCGGGTAAAGTTTTTAAACAAGGCGAAGAATTTGGCTTTATAAAATTTGGAAGCCGCGTAGATGTATTACTTCCTTTAGATGCAAATATTGAAGTACAACTTGGCCAGGTTGTAAAAAGCGGCGTCACCGTAATTGCCTCGTTTAATCAAGGTTGATTTCCTTAATAATTAATTCAAGATATTTTTGATCTTTTGCATCAAAATGATTCAGCATTTCACTGTCAACATCAAGTACGCCAACAACTTCATCCTTCTTAATAATTGGTACCACAATTTCAGATTTTGATATACTGCTACAGGCAATATGGCCGGCAAATTTTTCAACGTCATCAACAATAATTGTTTTTGCTTCTGCCCAGCTTGTACCGCAAACGCCTCTGCCTTTTTTTATTCGCGTACATGCAACCGGCCCTTGAAACGGACCAACAACTAATTCATTATTTTTCACAAGATAAAAACCAACCCAAAACCATTTGAATTGCTCTTTTAATGCTGCAGCAACATTGGCAAGGTTTGCAACAAGATCAGTTTCACCTTCCAATAAACCTTTTATTTGTGGCAACAAAGATTGATATTGTTCTTCCTTCGTTCCTTCAATAACATTTAAGTCTTCAGCCATAAAATAATTTAAAAAATATCTTCGAGTTCTTTTAAATGATGAATGATATAAGTTGGCTTTACATCAGTTTCAGCATTGATGTGATTTACAAATATCGTATCCAAACCGGCATTCATCGCACCCCTGATATCCGCTTCAATATTATCGCCAATCATGATACTTTCTTTAATGTTTGCTTTTGCAATATTCAATGCAAATTCAAATATTTCTTTATTAGGTTTTAAACTTCCTGCCCTTTCAGATGTAACTATTTCTTTAAAATAATTTGTGAGGTTACTATAATGCAATTTATTGTGCTGAATACTGTCAAACCCGTTTGTAATTAAATGCAACACATAATTTTTGCTCTTCAAATACTCTAATATTTCAATTGTATAAGGAAACAAATTTTTACGGTTCGGCAATCCATTTAAAAATGCAACTGCTATTTCTTTTGACAGGTTTTCATCTGCAATTTTAAAATCAAGCAACGTAAGCCAAACACGTTTCCAGCGCAATTCCTCCTGCTTTATAAAACCTTTTGTATATCGGTCCCACAAGCGATTATTATGAAACGAATAGCGGCTAAAAAATAAATCAAAATCCTCAATACCTTTTTCCTTCAACGCATGCAATTTGTATATTTCAGCAAACGTTTCTTTCGCGTTCATTTCAAAATCCCATAACGTGTGGTCAAGATCAAAAAATAAATGTTTGTAAGGCATTGTTGTAGTTCGCTCAGTTTTAGATTTATATTTATGTAACAAGCTGCAGAAATGCTATTAAGCACGGTTGTGTCACTCCCTTGTACAGTTGATGCGCTGCGCAGCAAAACTGCAAAATAAATCTGAACCATGAATGTTATAATTACAGGCGCATCAAAAGGATTAGGCAAAGCCATTGCAGAAAAATTTGCGGCAGCAGGCAATCACCTTTTTATATGTGCAAGAAATAAAGATGCGCTGTATAAAACAAAAGAAGAATTAGAAAAAAAATATGCCGGTTGTAACATAAAAATAATGCCGGTTGACATCAGCAAAAAAGAAAATGCAATTGCCTTTGGCAATTATTGTTTGGAAAATGGAACACCTCATATTTTAATAAACAATGCAGGCAGCTTTTTGCCCGGCAGTATTCATGATGAAAAAGACGGCACGTTTGAAAAAATGCTTGCAACAAATTTGCAAAGTGCTTATCATCTTACAAGAACAGTTCTTCCAAAAATGATGGAAAAAAAACGCGGCCATATTTTTAATATGTGTTCAGTTGCATCTTTAACTGCTTATAAAAACGGCGGCAGTTACAGCATCAGCAAATTTGCGTTGCTTGGTTTTACAAAAAATTTGCGTGAAGAATTAAAATCATACAACATAAAAGTTACGGCAGTTATTCCCGGTGCGGTTTATACAGATAGCTGGAGCGGCAGCGATATAAATCCAGATCGCATTATGCATGTTGACGATGTTGCAAATATGGTTTATGCGGCATCTTTACTTTCGCCGCAAGCCTGCGTGGAAGAAATTTTGT
>JBDUBY010000126.1:0-1667 GCA_040003735.1 Parafilimonas sp. | reverse complement strand
CAGGCCACGCAAATTACGCAGCCAGTAAAGGTGGTATTATGCTGATGATGAAAACTATTGCACAGGAATTTGCACCAAGAAAAATCCGTATCAATAGTATTGCGCCTGGCGCCATTAAAACGCCCATCAATAAAGATGCATGGGATACGGCAGCGCATCTTGAAAGTTTATTAAAACTGATTCCTGAAAAAAGAATTGGTAACGTTGAAGATGTTGCAAAAGCAGCTGTGTTTTTAGCCAGCGATGATGCAGATTATATAAACGGAACTACTTTATTTGTTGATGGTGGAATGACGTTATATCCTGGCTTTGAAGATAATGGATAAAACCTGGCTATTGTTTGAACACATTGAATCTACAAATGTGAATTTGATTAAGCTGTAAAATTTGCTATAACTTATTGTAGCTTTTACTTCCCAAAATTCAGCTGCTGATTGTAGTTATTCTTAATCTATTTTAATAATCAAGATTAATATTTATCTTTGTTAACCATTTGGTTAAATCGTATGGTTAAACAAAAAGATATTTCTGTTGAGCAAAGAATTTTAGATGCTGCAAAACTTGTATTTGTTTCGCAAGGCATGGCTGGTGCACGCATGCAGGATATTGCAGATGCTGCGGGTATTAATAAAGCCATGCTGCATTATTATTTTCGTAATAAAGAAAAATTATTTGAAACGATTTTTACAGAAGCATTTGAGAATCTTTTTCCAAAAGTTCAATCAATATTAGAGTCTGGCCAATCAGTATTTAAAAAAATTGAACTGGTATGTGTTGAATACATCAACCAAATTCAGGCAATGCCTTATTTGCCAATATTTGTTTTAAGTGAAGTAAACCGCCAGCCAGATGCGTTTTTAAAAAAAATGTGGAGCAAACGTAAGCCACCGATAAAAGCTTTTGTCGAAATGATTGAAGTAGCAGTAAAGCAAAAACAAATACAACCTATTCAGCCATTACAATTGCTTTTAAATATAATATCGTTAAGCATTTTTCCATTCATGGCAAAGCCTTTATTGATGCATGTTTCAGGCATCAGTAAAAAACAATATGATTCAATGATGGAAGAACGGAAAAAGATCGTTCCGCAAATCATCATACAATCAATAAAAAAATAAATGCACTAAAGTTTAAAACATGTTTACAATGTTTAAATATTTCTTTATAACCTGTTTAATAATTTTTTGTACGGCATGTAATTCAAATAAAAAACAGTTTGATGCATCAGGCACTTTTGAATCAAATGAAGTGATTGTTTCATCTCAACTTGGCGGACAATTATTATCATTCAATATTGAAGAAGGCGATACATTAACCAAAGATGAAACAGTTGGTAAAATTGATTCAACTGATGTTGATTTACAAAAGCAACAGGTGCAGGCAACCATTCAATCATTACAGGAAAAGACAACTAATGTTGAACCGCAAATAAAACTGTTACAAGATCAGCTTTCTGTTCAGCAAACACAATTAAATAACCTATTAAAAAACCAGCAACGTTTTAAAAATCTTGTTGCTGATGGTGCAGCTACGCAAAAGCAATTGGATGATATCAATACGCAGGTGGAAGAAATGAAAAAACAAATGCAGGTTACACAGCAGCAAATTAATGTGCAGCGCAGTAATGTGGGTACACAAAACAGCAGCATATTAAGCCAGAAAAAACC
>JBDUBY010000351.1:0-18813 GCA_040003735.1 Parafilimonas sp. | reverse complement strand
TTAAATAATCAACAGCATCAAAGTACTCACTTTTACTGAAATGGTTTAAGTGATTTCTTTGAAATGTGCGATGATAAGGTTGCAATGCCTTTACTTTATTTATTTTAATAAATGAATTTTAAATTATTTTATACCAACAATCTAAAGCTTAGGTTGATAAACCAGGAAGTCTATGATTTTGTATTTACAAATTATAGTGATGCAGAAATCATGTCATTCTTTGAATTGAATTCAACTGCTGAATTCAATCGGGGAAAGGCAAAACACGCCAAAGGACTTTCAACATTTAATAAATCGTTTTTATATTTTCAATTATTTAAAAATGATGATAACAAAATAGTTGGTGAATGTGGTTTTCATACATGGTATATTGACCACGACAGGGCAGAAATATTCTATAAATTATTTAATGATGCAGACAAACAAAAAGGAATTATGACAGAAGCAATAAAATTTGTTATTGATTATAGTTTTAGTGAAATGCATTTACACAGGATAGAAGCGCTTATTGAACCTAATAATGTTGCATCTTTAAAGCTTTTAGAAAAAATGAATTTTATTAAAGAAGGATATTTAAGAGGGCATTATAAAAACAATGGTGTAATGGAAGATTCTGTTATGTTTTCACTGCTAAGAAAGATTTGATGGGAAATGGAAATGCTTTGTTGAACAAAATTATCAACTAAAACGCTGTTTAAAATTATTCTTTTCATTTCAATAATACATCATTATTAATATACATTTAGGTTATACCTCATTTTTAAAATATGGAAAATGTAAGCGTCATAATTATACTGCTTTTTGCTATTACTTTTTTAGGCGTAATAAGTAACAAGTATAAATTCCCTTTTCCAATTATACTTGTTTTATCAGGCGTTGTTATCAGCTTAATTCCGTCGTTGCCGGTTATTACTTTAAGTCCTGATGTTGTGTTCCTTATATTTTTGCCACCATTATTATACGCCGCTGCCTGGAACACAAGCTGGCACGACTTTAAAGCTGCCATCAGGCCCATCGGCCTTGCCTCAATTGGATTGGTATTTCTTACAACTGCGTTGGTAGCAATAACAGCGCATTATATTATTCCGGGTATGACGTGGCCATTATCATTTCTTCTTGGTGCAATTGTTTCACCTTCTGATGCAGTGGCAGCAACATCGGTAACAAAAGGGCTTGGTTTAAGCCCGCGCATAAATGCCATATTAGAAGGTGAAAGTCTTGTAAATGATGCCAGCGGTTTAATTGCTTATAGGTATGCATTAACAGCAATCGCTGCAGGAAATTTTATTTTTTGGCAGGCGGGATTAAATTTTTTATGGGTTGGTGCAGCAGGCATTGGTATTGGCCTTGCAATTGGTTATATCATTTACATCATTCATAAAAAATTTATTTGCGATCCTCTTATTGAAGTTACACTTACATTTCTTACGCCATTTGCATCTTATTTATTAGCGGAACATTTTGGTGTGTCAGGTGTATTGGCTGTTGTATCAACAGGTTTGTTTGTATCATTACGTTCAGCAGACATTTTTAGCAATCAAAGTCGCATAATGGCATATGCAGTATGGGATGTGGTGGTGTATATTCTTAATAGCTTAATTTTTATTCTTATTGGTTTGCAGTTGCGAAGTGTAATGCAGGGCATTCATGATTATTCCGCAACATCATTAATAATTTATGGCCTGGCAATAAGTTTTGTTGTGATAATTGTTCGCTTTGTTTGGACAGTTCCTTCTACCCTATTACCCCGATGGTTGAGCAAACGTATTCGCGAAAAAGAAATCTTTGATCCGCGCAATATGGTAGTGTTTGGGTGGGCCGGAATGCGCGGTGTGGTATCAATGGCCGCTGCGTTGGCGTTACCGATGACAATGAAAGACGGCACTGAATTTCCACACCGTAATTTGATCATATATCTTACATTCTGTGTTATACTTTCAACATTGGTATTGCTTGGTTCAACACTGTCGTGGATCATCCGTAAAATAAAATTGAAACCTTACTCCATTGTTGCGGAAGAATATGATGTACGCACGAAAGTGGTTACTGCGGCCATCAATTATATCGAAGAAAATTTATCGCTTAGTTCTGATGAATTGTTGCATAACATTAAGAGTAAATATGAAGTAAAATATAACCGTTTACAAAAAACAGATTTGCCCGCAAACTATTTTGGAAAAGGGGAAAAATTACCAGGCAATATTTTTAATGATTTTTCTAAAATGCAAATTGATTTATTAAGTATAGAGAGAAAAATGCTATCGCAAATGCACCGCAAAGGCAATGCAAGCGAAGAAATTGTGCGTAAAATTGAAAAAGAGCTTGATCTTGAAGAAACACGTTTACAAATGGAAATGTATAATGCGTAATTAATTTTAATTGCAAATTTTATAATAAGGCTTATCATATCAAATCATCTTTGCATTATCTTCTCTTCTTTTTATATAAAGCGATTTTGTTACTTAATTAACTGAGAAATAATTACTATAGCAGTTCTAACATTTAAAATCGTTGTAAATTAAGCGGGTAATAATTGTCAATGATACAATTATTAAAATATAATTGGTTTTTAAAGGAGTCAAAATTGTTTTATTGAAATACTATATTTAAGCTTTTTCGCAAATAATTTTTTGAACCAATTCCATCTCTGTTTATCTTTAACAATGGCTGTTTAACTTATCGTTATTAATTGAAATGCAGATTAAAAAATATACACATCAAAACAGAATGCTTATTGCAATTGATTGCATTATTTTTGGTTTTGATGGAATACATTTAAAATTATTATTGATAAAAAGAGGCTTTGAACCACAAAAAGGAAGATGGAGCCTTATGGGGGGTTTCGTAACATCTGATGAAAATCTGGATCATGCAGCGGCACGCATTTTAAAACAATTAACCGGCCTTACGGATATTTATCTTGAACAGTTATTTGCTTTTGGAGATCCTTACCGTGATCCAACTGAGCGTACGGTTTCTGTAGCGTATTTCGCGCTTATAGATATTAATAAATATGAAGAACAAATAAGCCATGAATACAGTGCAGAATGGTTTCCTTTAAAGAAACTGCCTTCGGTAATTTTCGATCATAAAGAAATGATAGAAATGGCTAAAGAAAAACTTAGGTATAAAGCTGCTTTTCATCCCGTTTTGTTTGAGTTATTGCCTGATAAATTCACTTTGCCGCAACTGCAGACTTTATATGAAGATGTATATGATGCCATTATTGATAAAAGAAATTTCAGCCGTAAAATATTGTCAACTGGTTTGGTGATTAAACAAAAAGATAAGGAAAAAAACGGATCAAAGAAAGGTGCGTTTTATTATAAACTTGACAAAAGAAAATACCAGGCAAAATTTGATTCATTTCTAAACCTGATACCGAACCCGCATAGTTTAAAATAAATATTTATCAATTTTATTTTATAAAAAGATTAAGTGTTACTTTGACACCTTTATCGCTATATGAAACCATCATATTATGTTATAGATGTTGGAGAGTTTATCTAAAGCATAATTAACCTGAATTAATAACCAAAATATTATCTATGAAAAAATTATTTAAGTATTTTTCGTTACTAATTATTCACTGTTCATTATTCATTTCATTAATTCACGCACAATCTGTGGAAATAACACTTTCAGATACATCACATCAAACAATCAGCAAATATATTTATGGACATTTTGCAGAAGATTTAGGCCGTTGCATTTATGATGGATTTTGGGTTGATTCAAATTTGAATGTTCCAAAAAATGATCGCATTCGTTTAGATGTTGTTGATGCACTAAAAAAAATTCATATTCCTGATTTACGTTGGCCTGGCGGATGTTTTGCAGATCAATACCATTGGAGTGATGGCATTGGTGAGCGCACTAAAAGACCTGTGCGTGTAAATACAGTTTGGGGCATGGTGAGTGATGATAATAGCTTTGGTACTGACGAGTTTCTGAAACTTTGCGGGCTACTCGATTGTGAACCTTATATGGCTGGAAATGTTGGAACAGGCACTCCTCATGAAATGGAAAACTGGATTGAATATTTGAATTATAATGGTAAAAGTACGTTGGCTGATTTGCGCCGTGCAAATGGTCATGAGGCGCCGTATAATGTTTCGCTTTGGGGTGTTGGAAATGAAAGCTGGGGTTGCGGCGGGCAGATGACGCCGGAGTATTATGCGAACTTGTTTAAACGTTACGCTGAGTTCTGTAAAGATTATCCCGGCACGCATTTAAAAAAGATTGCAAGCGGTGCAAATGGTGATGATTATAACTGGACGGAAGTGTGCATGAAAAATATTCCGCTATGGAATATGTATGCGCTTTCAATGCATTATTACACATTGGTTGGTGATTGGGATCATAAAGGTTCAGCAACATCATTTGATGAAAGTGGATATTTTAAAGGCTTAAAAAATTGTTTGCATATTGAAGAGTTGATTGATAAGCATAGTGCGATCATGGATAAATATGATCCGCAAAAAAAAGTTGCATTAGCTGTTGATGAATGGGGAATATGGACAGATGTTGAGCCCGGAACAAATCCCGCTTTTCTATACCAGCAAAACAGTTTACGTGATGCATTGGTAGCCGCATCAACTTTAAATATTTTTAATAACCATTGTGATCGTGTGCGCATGGCCAATCTTGCACAAGCAGTAAATGTGTTGCAGGCACTTGTATTAACGAACAAAGAAAAAATGTTACTCACGCCAACTTATTATGTTTTTGATTTGTATCAGTATCATCAAAATGCAACTTTAATTCCTTTACAATTTACAAGTCCGCAATACACATATAACAATGAAAACATTAATGCCATTAATGCATCTGCTTCAAAAGATAGCAACGGTGTTGTGCATATAACATTGGTAAATCTTGATGCTTCAAAAAAAATTACCATTAACACATCGCTGCAAAATATTTCAGCAAAAAATATTGAAGGAGAAATTCTGACTTCGCAAAAATTTAATGATGTAAATACCTTTGATAATCCTGGCAAAATAAAAACAGCAGCTTTTAATGATTATAAAAAAACAGCCGGTGGTTTAAGTATAGATATGCCACCGATGAGTATAATATTGATAACAATTAATAAAGGGAAATAAAATAGCAAGCCAGCAATAATTGTTCACTAATCATTATTCATTTAAATGAGCAAATATCAAAACATACAGGAAGCTGCTTATGAAGCAAACATGCAATTGCCGCAATTAGGATTGGTGCTATTTACGTTTGGAAATGTAAGCGCTGCCGATAGAAATTTAAATGTGTTTGCCATTAAACCAAGTGGTGTTCCGTATGAAGATTTAACGCCGCAAAAAATGGTTATTGTTGATTTTGACGGGAACATTGTTGATGGAAATCTTCGGCCATCTTCTGATACGCTAACGCATGCAGTATTATATAAAAATTTTGAAACCATTGGCGGTATTGCGCACACACATTCAACGTATGCAACTGCATGGGCGCAAAGCTTAAGAGATATTCCTATTTACGGTACAACGCATGCAGATTATACAACCTGTGATATTCCCTGCGCTGCGCCAATGAGTGATGAAATGATACAAGGCGATTATGAATATCAAACAGGTTTTCAAATCATCAATGCATTAAAAGAAAAAAAATTAAGTTATGTAGATATTGAAATGATTTTGGTTGGAAATCACGCACCATTTACATGGGGAAAAACTGCGGAGAAAGCAGTGTATAATAGTGCGGTGCTTGAAGAAATTGCAAAGATGGCTTTTATTACAGAAACTATTAAAGCAGATGCGTTACGATTGAAAGATGCATTAATAAAAAAGCATTATGAACGCAAACACGGAAAGAATAGTTATTATGGACAATGATGTTTTGGCTAAAGCCATTTTTTAAACATCACTTGCCACGCCCTTAAGGGCGGCAACAAATAAAATAATATGTAAAATGATAAATAATTTAAAACAACTTTCCGTTTGGTTCATCACCGGTTCGCAACATTTATACGGTGAAGAAACTTTAAAAAAAGTTGCTGAACATTCGCAGGAAATTGCAAACTCATTAAATGCTTCAAAAGAGATTTCAGTATCTATTATTTATAAACCTGTTGTTACAACGCCTGAAGAAATTTTATCTGTTTGTAAAGAAGTAAATGCTTCAGAAAATTGCATTGGTATTATAACATGGATGCATACTTTTTCGCCTGCAAAAATGTGGATCAACGGCTTGAAGATTTTACAGAAACCACTGCTGCATTTGCATACTCAATTCAACCGCGATATTCCGTGGAATGATATTGATATGGATTTTATGAATCTGAATCAAAGCGCACATGGTGATAGAGAATTTGGTTTTATCGTGAGCCGTTTACGCATGGAAAGAAAAGTTGTTGTTGGTTATTGGCAAGATACATCAACAACAAAAAGTATTGATACCTGGTGCCGCGCTGCTGCAGGCTGGAACGATTGGCAAGGTGCAAAATTTGTTCGCTTTGGCGATAACATGCGTTATGTTGCCGTAACAGATGGTGATAAAGTAGAAGCGGAATATAAGTTTGGTTTTTCTGTAAATACACATGGCATTGGCGATCTCGTTAAAGTGATCAATTCAATAAGCGATAAAGAAGTGAATGTGTTGATTGAAGAATATATAAGCACTTATATGATTTCAGATTCACTGAAAAAAAATGGCGCCCAACATCAGTCATTAAAAGATGCTGCAAGAATTGAATTGGGCTTGAAACAATTTTTAGAAGATGGAAACTATAAAGGCTTCACGGATACGTTTGAAGATTTGTATGGTATGCAACAATTACCAGGCATTGCTGCGCAACGCTTGATGCAGGCTGGTTATGGTTTTGCTGGTGAAGGTGATTGGAAAACAGTTGCCCTTGTTCGTGCTATGAAAGTAATGGCCAACGGATTGAAAGGCGGCAATAGTTTTATGGAAGATTATACCTATCATTTCGAACCAAATAATGAAATGGTTTTAGGCGCTCACATGTTAGAAATTTGTTCATCTATTGCAGATGGAAAACCATCTTGTGAAATTTATCCATTAGGTATTGGTGGCAAAGAAGATCCGGTAAGATTAGTATTTAATGTAGCTGAAGGTGAAGCATTGAATGCATCTGTCATTGATATGGGAAACCGCTTTCGTTTACTGGTGAATGAAGTGCAGGCAATCAAACCAAAACATACATTACCAAAATTGCCTGTTGCAAGAGTGTTATGGAAACCAATGCCTGATATGAAAACAGGTTGCGCAGCATGGATATATGCTGGTGGTGCACATCATACATGCTTCAGCCAAAACTTAACAAGCGAGCATTTGGAAGATTTTGCAGCAATGGCAAATATTGAATGCGTTTTAATTGATAAAAACACAAATCTTCATCAGTTAAAAAATGAATTAAGATGGAGCGAAGTTTATTATAAATAGCTTTTTTTATAAAGCTATTTTCTTTCCGGTTTTAGCTGATTCTTTTGCTGCTTCCAAAATTCTTACAACAATTAAATTATTTTCAAAAGAAGACGGATCATTTGCATTATGCACTTCTCCTTTTAATGCAGCAGCGAGGTAAGCTAAGTTATCTTTATACAGATAAGGCTTCACATTAACTTTATAATATGATGTTGAATCCCGTTCTTCAAGCGTATTATTATTCAAGGCGTGCAAATAACCTTTTTCACCAAATACTTCCATGTCTTTAATACCAAAAGGCCAGTTCCATGATGCTTCAATAATTCCTGTTGCATTTGGATATTCCAACAAAATAGTTGCATCATCATCAACCTTTGGATAAATGTTTGGCTTTATATGTTTTGTAATTGCTGTAACCGAAATTGGTGCTTTTCCATTCATCATCCATGTCATAAGATCTGCGCCATAACAACCAAAATCCATAATTGCACCGCCACCATTTTTTATTGGATCGGTAAGCCATTTTAAAAAATCTTTACTGCAACCAATTTCAACCGGGCCCTGGTGACCATCATGCACAATCATTTTTCTTACATCACCAATTGTATGATCATCATTCACCATTGTAAATACCTGCTGATTGCTCGGATACCATGTAGTTTCATAATTAGTGAGAATTTGTATGTGATATTGCTTTGCCAATTCAGCCATACGTGTTGATTGCTGCACAGTGGTTGCCAAAGGCTTCTCAACCATTACAGAAATATGATGCGGCGCACATGCTTCTACAACGCTTAAATGATCGGCAACAGCATTATAAGCGAGCACTGCATCAGGCTTTATATGCTTCAGCATTTCATCAACACTTGTATAAAAAATTGAATCAGGAAGCTGCCATGTTTTCTTAATACGATCAACCAATTGCGTATCATTTTCTGCAATACCAAGTATAATTACTTCACCATTTTTATATTGATTTAAAAGCCCATTCACATGGTCATGATTTAGACCTGCGACACCAACTTTCAAAGGCTGTGTAATTGCACTAAAAGAAAAAAAGAAAAAACATGCAATTGCAATCATGCTTTTTATAATAATTTTTTTTTGGCTAAAATCATTCATGGTATTGCTTATTATTGGTGAGTAATTATAAGTAAAAATAAAAAAGGTCAACTGATTTTCAGAAGACCTTTTTAAGATTCAGAAACTAAAAATTAGTTGTTACATCGCGCCCATTTGTTTTAGAAATTTTTCAGAGTTTGCTTTTGTTGGCACAGATGGGTTCATGCTTAATGATTTTTTAAAACTCGTAGCTGCATTCTTTTTATCACCTTTTGTAAAATATCCTTCACCTAAACTGTCCCAAACATTTGCACTTTCCGGATGGCGTTTTGTATTCAATAAAAATATTTGTATTGCATCATCCATCTTTCCCTGGTTCATTAAACCATATGCGTACGTGTTTAACTCTGCTTCCGTTGAAAGCTGAATAGCCGAATCCATTACAGCGCTTGCTTCTGTTGTTTTGCCTGCAGCTTTCAATAAATTAGACTTTAAACTTAATGTATTAAAATTCCTGTTTTGTGCTATAGCTGTATTTGACCAAACTACAGCCTGGTCAAGGTTTACATTATTCTGCAGAGCATAATTAGCAGCGCTTGCATAACCTTGCCATGAAAAACCTATTGAATTTTTTAGTTGTTCCGCAGCATTATCCATAACAATCTTATCAACATCAAACTCAACCTTTACAGGAAACTGTTTCTTTTCCCAGTTCAACACAAGTTCTGCTGAATTTTTTGTGTCGTTCATAAAATCATACGTAAGCATTTCCGTCATTGGTATATCACTTAATTGAATTTTTGTACGCAAAAAATCAAGTGTTGAATCATACCAAAAACTTCCCCAAGCTTTATAATCTTTTGATAAGATCACTTCACCTGTATTATCAGGATAAATCACAAAGAACAAACCATATTCGCCGGCAGGCACCGGGTGGCCTTCAACTTTTGCATCATCAGAAAATTTAATAGTGGTATTTTCATTTGCACCGGCACGCCACGGAGCACGATTGCCTGCACCAAAACCTTGAATGTTGTAACCATAAGGCACTAATGAATCCCATATTTTACGGTCTTTTACTGAAGGTCTTGAATAGCTTATGGTAACAGTTGAAATACCAATTGTTTGTGTAACTGAAGCAGCGGGGCTTGGTGTTCTTGGCGTAGTAATTACACCTTGCGCAAACAGTGTTGTTGATGATAGAATAACAGACAATACTGCGATTGTTTTTGAAACGAATAGTTTCGGCATCTCATGTGTTTTTAAAGTGAATGAATAAATTAAAATACACTTTAAAAAAACACGTTTTTATAATAGTTGGTGAACGGTTATTGCAAATGCTGAAAGGTTGTTTGCAGGCATTTGAATAACCAGTAGGGTTATATCATTTCATGAAAGATAGAAAGACCATTCTCTTTCGGAGTTTGTTAGCTATAAATTTATCTTCAATATGCAATTATGATATGTTCTAAAATGATTAACCATTTGAAAGCTTTTCTGCAAGCTTAGTTCCAACGGTTAATGCATCTTTCTCACTAAGTGCATTTACTACAAGTGATTTAATAATTCGCACTTTATTTACAACTACATAATCAGCAGTGTCATTAATGTCTTTAACAGGTTCGCAGTGACTCGCTTTGTTGTTGTCAAAATATACTTTATAGTTCATGTTGCTTTTTGATTATTGTACTAATTCTTTTGTTTGCATAATAAAGATCATGCATTAATAAACTTTAAATAAGGTTTTAATTTTTCTTCAGAATTAAATGAATCAAATGATCTTCTTTCATTAAATTTTGTATGCCAGCGCTCTTCAATATAAAACTTATCTATCTGGTATAATTTATAAGTGTAGTCGCCGTCGGTTCTTTCAAAAAGATATATTGCCTGTTGCGCAATAGTTGTTATTTGCTCACCATAATCAAGTAATATAAATTGATACAAAGTCATAAGTAAAGTTCAGGTGTTATGCTGTTATCAAACAGAATAATTATTAACATAAACAGCACGGTTTACAAGATGTTTTATATAAGTTTTTACAGCAGAATTGCTCAATGTACATCTAAATAAACTATAACGGGATAATATATTGCAAGGATTGCAACATCATTTTTATTTCGAAAAATAGCTGTTAATAAAAGATCATATTATGTAGTCAAAGCATATAATAACTTTTTTGGTTATAATCTTGTCTGATTGCAAATTTTTACTGATGTATTTTTATTTTCTAATCGAATCCGCATCTATGCATCCAAACGATTCAGACATAATTATGCAGTTTGTACAACTGTCTAAAACTTTGGAGAAATCATTTAATATTAAGCAAGAGCTTTTTGAAGCGCATAACATTTACCTGGAACTTTTAGAGGTTCGGAAAAAATTAGCAGAAGTAGAAAACAGTTTTCCAAAATTGAATTAACCATATCTGTAACTATGAATTACAAAGTATATTTTGACAACAACAAGGCAAGCCGTTGTGTAGCTGTAAAAGATATAAATGATACAGCCGATTATTCAATAATAAATAATGTAAAAGTGATTAACTCGCTTGTGATAAATGCGCAAAGCGAAAAAGAAGCACTTACAATAGGTACAAGACTTGCGGAAAAGCTTTCGAATAGGTAAGCTTATTTCCGCCAGGTAGTTGTAAATATCATTATGCATCGCAAATATCTCAGGCTTTTATATAAGGATTTGCTCTGATTTACGCCTGTTTATGCCATGATAATAATAGTATTTATACCATTGTTCATTATTTTATAATTATAACAAGTAAGTGATGCTTTTGAAACATCAATACGCTTACCTTCGCCCGAAATATATTACATGAAGCTTTTTGTTGCCGGACTTCCAAGTGATTTTGATGATGTTGATTTGAAAGAAATGTTTGAGCTCTATGGTGTTGTTTCTTCAGCTAAATTAATTACAGACAGAGCAACAGGAAAAAGCAAAGGCTTTGGTTTTGTTGATATGGTTGATAAAACGGAAGCACTTGAAACCATCCATATTTTAAATAATGCCAAAATTAAAGGCAAGAAAATGGTGGTGCAAACCGCAGAAGAAAGACCTGCGAATAACGGTTACAAACCAAGAGACGACTACAACAGAGGATATTAGCCAACTATTGCTGCTTACGCAATAATTTACTTTAAATACATTGGTTAACCGGCAATAAAAAGCCGGTTATTTTTTTATGTGATATACTCTCTTTAATATTCCTACTCCCGGAAATATAAACACATAAATAAACCTCGCAATGGTTGTGAGTATTACATTATCAGTTAAACAAAATGCAGCACCAATAAAAAAAAGAAGTGATGATAACAGTGATTTGCTTCTTATAAAATTTCACAGGTTTTTATCTTCTAACCCAATAGATAAATTCTTTTTTGGATTTGCGATATGTACCTGTAGAAAAAAACTTACCAGGCCCACGCATCCAACATTTATATAATAAAACACAAACGACTCGCTGAGATAACCATACTCAGAAGTAAGACTTGTTGTAAAAGGAATCAATACAATAAAAAACAACAAAAACATATTCAACCATATAATACCTGCATCATAATTATTTACAAAACCAAACATGCGGTGATGTGTTGTCCAGTAAAATCCAATTATAAAAAAACTGAACACAAAACCCATTAGTTGCGGAATTGATTCACGCAGGTATTCATTAAAAACTTCTACTGTAATTAATTTTGACCAGTTTGTTGCCGGCAGTTTTACATCAATCACAAGCAATGTTATTGCAATTGCAAATACAGCGTCACTAAATAGAATAAGTCTTTCTAATTGAAAATGCCGCTTTGTTTCGTCGAAAATATCATGTTCGCGCATGTATAATTTTGTAGGAAAAATAATGATTATATCCGGAAATAATAACGGTGAAATCTTAGCTCTTGTCTCCTACAAATTGATCGCTCTGATGTTTAAACAACACATTAAAAGTAGTAAGGCTTCCATAAATGCGTGTAATGTATTGCTGCAGGTCAATCTTATCTTCGTCCGTTAATATTTTATGTGCATTAATGCGTTGCTCCATTACACGAAGCCTGTCGCGAAGCATTACAATCTTATGAAAAAATGTTTCTATGGGCACTTCTTTCTCCTTCAAACTTGTATCGCCGGGCTTTAAGATCATAACGCCGTTTTTCCATTTTTCGCCAAGCGAAACAATCTCTGTTACATCACTCCATTCGCGCAAAATTTTTATCAGCGCATCTTCAGCTTCACTAAAACTGATATTGTATTCGGGCTCTATTCTTTCAATAATTTCTACCTCAAAATCTTTTGAGACATGCTTTATACCGCTATCAATAAAACAAACTTCGTAAGCTTTTTTGTATAAACGAATAACTACACCATTACCATAAGAAGGATGTTTAATTCTTGAGCCAACACCTAAAATTTCCATCTTTAATTTTTTTATAAAAGTAAAATGTGAACGCAATATAAAATGGAAATAATATTTTGCATGATGTTGAAGAAAGTTTGCGTGTGATATTTTAAATAACAGTAAACATTGGTTGCTTAATGAAACCGTTTTTAGATAAAGATTTTTTATTGTATTCTGATGTTGCAAAAGCGTTATATCATGATTATGCAGCACACATGCCTGTTATAGATTATCATTGCCATCTTTCGCCACAACAAATTGCAGATGATATTCAGTTTGAAAATATAACGCAGGCTTGGTTGTATGGAGATCATTATAAATGGCGTGCAATGCGTACCAATGGAGTTGCTGAAGATTATATAACCGGCAATAAAAATGACTGGGAGAAATTTGAAAAATGGGCCACTACAGTTCCTTACACCTTGCGTAATCCTTTATATCATTGGACGCATCTTGAATTACAGCGTTATTTTAATATCAACAATGTTTTAAATGAAAATTCTGCAATAAAAATTTATAAAACATGTAATGAATTAATAACTGCAAAAGATTATTCAACACGCAATCTTTTAAAGAAAATGCATGTTGAAATTGTTTGTACTACTGATGATCCGATTGATACATTGCAATATCACAAAAAAATAAAAGAAGATGGTTTTGAAATAAACATATTGCCTGCATTCAGGCCTGATAAGGCGATGGATGTTGCAAGTACTGAAACTTTTTACAGTTATGTTCAGCAACTTCAAAATGTTTCAAACATTTCCATTACAACTTTTGAAGATTATTTATCAGCCTTAAAAAGTCGTCATGATTTTTTTCATGCGAACGGTTGCCGCATCAGCGATCATGGTTTGGAAAACATGTATGCAACTGATTTTACTGATAAAGAAATCAATAATATTTTCAACAAACTCATTTCAAAAAATAACATAAGCGAACAAGAGCAGCAAAAAATTAAAAGCGCGATGCTGTTATATTTTGCTGAATGGGATCATGAAAAAAATTGGGTGCAACAATTTCATTTAGGCGCAATGCGAAATAATAATTCGCGGATGATGAAACAACTTGGCGCTGACGCAGGCTGGGATTCAATTGGCGATTTTTCGCAGGCAAATGCACTTGCTTCATTTTTAAATACACTCGATAAAAAAAATAAACTTGCTAAAACAATTATCTATAATCTCAATCCGGCAGATAATGAAATAATGGCTTCTATAATTGGCAATTTTAATGATGGTTCTGTTGCCGGCAAAATTCAATGGGGCTCCGCCTGGTGGTTTTTAGATCAGAAAGATGGAATTACAAAACAACTTAACGCGCTTTCAAACATGAGTTTGTTAAGTCGTTTTATTGGCATGTTAACTGATTCAAGAAGCTTTCTTTCTTTTCCGCGGCATGAATATTTCAGAAGAATCCTTTGTAATCTTTTTGGTGATGAGATTGAAAAAGGCGAATTACCAAACGATATAAAATGGGCAGGAAAAATTATACAGGATATCTGCTATTACAACGCAAAAAATTACTTTGATTGGAAAGTATAAAACAAAATTATCGCTGGCGTATTATTGGCATTCTCTTCTTTGCCACAACAGTAAATTATATTGACAGGCAGGTAATGTCGTTTGTAATGACAAACGATAATTTTAAACGCGAATTGCTTGGCGTTTCATCCAACACAATCCTAACATCTGATCTTATTGCAAAGTTTAAAGAGCAGATGGGTTTGGTTGATGCAGCATTTAAATTTTTATATGCTATTGGTTTTCTTTTTGCCGGTTGGATGATTGACAAACTTGGTACACGAAAAGGTTTTTCTATCGGTATAATTATTTGGAGTATTGCAGGATTATTAACAGGTTTGGTAAACTCATTTGCCAACTTAAAAATCGTTCGTGCATTACTTGGTTTAGGTGAATCAACTAATTTTCCATCAGCCATAAAAACAACATCAGAATGGTTTCCAAAACATGAACGTTCTTTTGCAAGCGGCACATTAAACGCAGGTTCAAATATTGGTGTAATAATTACGGCGGTAAGCATACCTTTTGTAATTCTGCATTATGGCTGGCGCACGGCTTTTATAATTACAGGTTTACTTGGTTTTGTTATGTTGATCGTTTGGCTTCTCATGTATAAGAAACCAGAACAATCAAAAAAATTATCTGCAGAAGAATTACAATATATTCAAAAAGATAATCAGCCGGCAACACAACAACATATTCCGTTCTTTAAATTATTCAGTTATAAACAAGCATGGATTTTTGCCATGGGAAAATTTTTTGCAGATCCTATCTGGTATTTTTTTCTTACGTGGCTGCCAACATTTTTTAATGATAATAAAGTGTTTGATGAGAACCTGCAGTTAAGCAATTTTGGTTTAACCTTTTTTATCATTTATGCAGTTTCAGATGTTGGCAGTATTTTCTTTGGCTGGCTTGCAACATATTTTATGAAACGCGGCTGGAGTGAAAACCGTGCACGCAAAACAACGTTGCTTATTTGTGCGCTTTGCGTTACACCAATTTATCTGGCTTCGCAAACACACAGTATTTATTTTGCAATTGGATTAATTGCTTTGGCAACAGCAGCGCATCAAGGCTGGAGCGCAAATATGTACGCTATTCCCGCTAATTTATTTCCATCAAAATATGTTGCATCTGTAACTGGTTTTGGCGGAACAATCGGTACAATAAGCGGCGTAATATTAGCTGCATCAACAGGTTTTATTGTTTCAAAATTTGGTTATCAACCCATGTTTATTATTGCAAGCTGCAGTTATCTCGTTGGCTTTATTTGCATTCATTTAATTATGCCAAAAATGAAACCTATTGAAGTATAGTTTTATTTCTGTGTAAGTGGAATATCACGCTTCAACATTGCATCGCGGTTTGCCATTTCCCAGGCTGTGTAAAAAACAAGTTTTACTCTTTTCGTCATCAGGTCAAAGTTGATTTTATCAACTGTATCGGTTGGCTTATGATAATCTGCATGTGTGCCATTAAAATAAAAGATAATCGGCACGCCTTTGCTTGCAAAATTGTAATGATCACTGCGATAATAAAAACGGTTTGGATCTTTTGGATCATTAAATTTTCTGTCAAGTTCAAGATGAGAATAAGTGGTGTTGATGCTGTCTTCAATTTTCATCAAATCGCTGCTGAGTTTGTCTTCACCAATCGTATAAACATAATTTAATGAATCGCCATAATTGCGCGAAGGATCAATTCTTCCAACCATATCAATATTCAAATCAACTGTTGTTGAATCTAATGGAAACACAGGATGATTGGTGTAATATTCACTTCCCCACAATCCTTTTTCTTCACCCGAAACTGTCATAAAAACCATTGTGCGTTTTGGTGAATAGCCTTGATCTCTTGCTGCAGCAAACGCCTGTGCAATTTGCAATACACTTGTTGTTCCGCTGCCATCATCATCAGCGCCATAATAGATAACTGAATCGCGCTTACCCAAATGATCGTAATGCCCGGTAACAAAAACATATTCACTCTTTTTATCAGTGCCTGGCAACACGCCAATTACATTTGTGCTTTGTAAATTATTGGTTGATTTTTTTAAGCTGATCTGAATATTTGCTGCATAAGTTTTTTGTTGAAGTGATGCATTAATATTCGATGTATCAGTTTGCAAAATTTCTGCAGCCATCTTTTTTGAAATAAACATCACCGGCAAAATTTTATTTGTTGAACCTGGCAAATACATTCTTCCTTTTGCGGTAAAACGCTTATAAGGAAAATCGTTTGTAACAATCAACAAACCTGCGGCTGCGCTTTCGTTTGCCAGGCGAATTGTTTGCGATAACATACGCACAGATGATGTTGTTGTAACGGCTGGAATAATCATCACCCACTTATCTTTTGTACTAATGGTGTCATTATTTTGTGTTGAATCTTTCGTGCCTGCACCGTTAAATACAATATCATTCAATTGCCAGTTTCCATTCGGGAAACCTGAGCTCGGTGCAAAATCATTTACCAGTTGAAATGATTTTCTATTCACACTCATAGATGTATTTTCAACTGAATCTTCAAATACAGGAAAACTCATTTGATATTTGCCTGAATCTCCAGGCAACAATTTTAATTTCTTAAAATAATCTTCAATATAAGTTGCCGCTTTACGCTGACCTTCAGTTGCTGTTTCCCGGCCTTCCATATCTGCACTTGCAATTACAGAAAGTTTTGTTTTAAGATCTGCGGGCGTTATAGTTGAAGCGAATTTTTCTGCTATTTTATTTTGTGCAGAAAGATGATTGCACGCAACGAGTAATACAATTAAAAGTTTCTTCATGTACAATGATTGAATTGAAAAGCAAAGTAATAATACTTGCAATAAGTTTAATTATGAAATTTATTAATTGTACAACAACGATATAATTTAAACAACCAACACATTAAATAAGTGTAATTCTTACCTTCAACACTTTTAAAAAGCCTACACATGAAAAAATCCTTTTTATTTTTTATTTGTTTTATTTCTTCTTCTACATTTTTATTCGCGCAAAATGGTTTTACAAATTTGTTTGATGGCAAAGATTTGAATGGATGGAAACGCGTTGTTGGTTCAGGCGAATACACAGTAGAAAATAATATGATCGTTGGAACAACGGTTGCCGGTTCGCCCAACACTTTTCTTACAACAGAAAAAGATTATAGCAATTTTATTTTAGAGTTTGATGCAAAGGTTGATGACACTGCAAGTAATAGTGGTGTGCAGATTAGAAGTCATTTTAATGCTGATGAAATTAATGGAAATAATAAAGGACGGGTGTATGGATATCAAATAGAAGAAGATCCGTCTGCAAGAAAATGGAGTGCTGGTATTTATGAAGAAGGCAGACGCGGCTGGTTATATCCTGTTACATTAAATCGATCAGCCCAAAATTTATTTAAGGTTAGCGAATGGAATCATTACAAAGTTGAAGCTATTGGCAACACTATAAAAACATGGTTGAACGATAAGCCTGTTTCATATTTAATTGATTCGGTTTCGCATGATGGGTTTATTGCTTTGCAGGTTCATGCAGTTCCAGATCCGTCGCTGGCGGGTAAAAAAATGTATTGGAAAAACATCAAAATAAAAACAACTGATCTTGCACAAACACCGTTTCCAAAAGATGTATTTATTGTAAATATGATGCCTAATAATTTATCTGAAATGGAAAAACAAGATGGCTGGAAATTATTGTTTAACGGAAAAAATTCAGAAGGTTGGCGCGGTGCTTTTAAAACTGGTTTTCCTGATCACGGCTGGAAAATTGACAGCGGAATGATAACCGTTTTAGAAGCCAATGGTGAACAGGGAAAGGATGGTGGCGACGTTGTTACAACAAAAGAATACAGTGCATTCGATGTCACATTTCAATTTAAACTTACACCAGGCGCTAACAGTGGTGTAAAATACTTTGTTACACTACAAGAAAAAAGTGACAGCTCTGCGATTGGTTTGGAATACCAGGTTTTGGATGACAAACTGCATCCTGACGCAAAGCTTGGAAGAGATGGCGACCGCACACTTTCTTCGTTGTATGATATGATTCCCGCAAATAAAAATGAAAGATATTTTAATCCTGTAGGTCAATGGAATTGGGGAAGAATAATTGTATATCCAAACAATCATGTAGAGCATTGGCTGAATGGAATAAAAGTGTTGGAATATGAGCGTGGCTCAAAAGAATTTGAAGATTTAGTTGCGATTAGCAAATACAAAATATGGGATCATTTTGGCGAAGCAAAAGAAGGGCATATTCTTTTACAGGATCATGGTAATGAAGTAAGTTTTAGAAGTATAAAAATTAAAGAGTTGAAATAAGTTATCTCAACTATAAATTTTCGCACCTTTCATAACTTTTATTTCAGAGCCCTCTGCAAGAAAAACAGATTGTGGTTTTTGATTAAGCGCTTCTTCAAAAGCATCTCCAT
>JBDUBY010000250.1:0-5577 GCA_040003735.1 Parafilimonas sp. | reverse complement strand
TTTTTTATTTGTTCATAATAAAATCCATGTTCTACATACGTAAAATCATTATTGTCGCGTGTAATTTCTATGTTTTTTTTTGGCTGATATAACAAAGCAGTTTCAATATCATTTTTTTCGCGAAACATCTTATTAAAATAGAAGTAAGATGATATTGCTCTTGCAACGGGATTTCTTAGTATAACAATAAGTTTTGCGTTGGGTTGAACGTTGGCAATTTGTTGCAATAATGATGGATAAAAAATATAGTTAACTGCTGCATGAAATACAATTGGTTCATTATTGTAAGCCGGCGTTTCAAGCAATAATCTTTTATTTAATTGTTCCGGTTGCGGAAACTTTACAAACAGCGGAATATCTTTCAAAGAATTATAACTATAAATCTGTGGATGCTGACTCATCCAATCATTTAAAGTAGTCGTTCCGGCTTTTTGTATACCTATTAAAAATGTATTAGGAAAAGGTGCTTGTTTTTGCCCTTGTTTACTCATTTAAAAACAACGTTTAATAAAAGAAATTAATTACGCTCCACCACAAACCAGGGATTAAGAAGATTCTCTTTATTATATTGAAGTTCTTTGCCGGTTTCATAATTATATACGTTGCAACCTGCAAACTTGGCTACTGCGTGCCCGGCAGCAGTATCCCATTCCATTGTTGGCGCAAGACGTGGATATACATTTGCTTTGCCTTCTGCTACCAAACATAATTTTAAAGAACTGCCGGAACTGATGGTGGTTACTTCACCATATTGTTTTCTTTTTTGTTCAATAAAATTTTCTGTTTCAGGCGTGTTATGACTGCGGCTTGCAACAACAGTATAAACATTTGGAGATGTAGCATCAGGTAATTTTTCTGCAGTGCTCATGTAATCGTCAATAGATTTTTTATCTGCTTCGTTATAGGTAAAAGCAAAGCTTCCTTCACCTTTAGAACCATAATATGTTTTGCCCGTTACAGGCACATATACTACGCCTGAAACTGGAATGCCATTTTCAACCAACGCAATATTTACAGTAAATTCTCCATTACGTTTTATAAATTCTTTTGTACCATCTAAAGGATCAATCAGCCAAAATTTCCCCCAATCTTTCCTTTCACTGTAAGCTAACTGTTTGCCTTCTTCACTTAGCATTTCAATTGAAAGCGGAGATAAAATATCTTTTATTGTGATATGACTTCTTTTATCAGCTTCAGTTAACGGAGAATTATCAGCCTTGGTTTCAACTTCAAATTCATTCTCATAAACTTCCAAAATTTTTTTGCCGGCTTTAATTGCAGCTTCAATAGAAATTTTAAGCAAATCATTCATGCGCAGTAATTTTTTTTGATGGCGGCAAGATAATACACGAAGTATTAAAAACCTAACAGCCATGCATTACTAAATGATGACTGCAGTAAATTATTTAGTCAACGATTGTTTTTAGCCTGCGTGCAAGTAAAGTTGTTCCAAAACCTAAAAGAGCAATCAAAGAAAATGACCATCGAAGATTTGATAATTGTGCGATAAAACCTATAACAGGCGGGCCTAACAAAAACCCCAGAAAACTAATTGTTGAAACTGCGGCAAGCGCAAATTCCGGAGACATTGTTTTAGATTTTCCCGCAAGCCCATACACCATTGGCACTACGCATGAAACGCCAACGCCTACCAGTAAACATCCTGTTATAGCAGTTATTAAAGAAGGAAATGAGATCATTGTTGCTAAACCCAATGCAATTAAAATACCACTGAACTGCAGAATTCTTTTCACTCCAAATTTTGTTATCATCCAGTCGCCCAAAAATCTTCCTGTTGCCATAGTTGCCATAAAACAAACATAGCCAAGCGTTATAAATTTTTCAGGCGAATGAACTATGTTTTGAAAGTAAATACCGCTCCAGTCTGCCATTGAGCCTTCGCATATCATGCAACAAAAACCAATAAGCCCAAGAAGCAAAACAGATTTATCTGGCTTTACAAAAAGTTTTGGCTTTGCTGATGAAGCATTGGTAATATTCGGCAAAGTATATTTATAAGAACTAATTATTAAAACAAGATACGATAACACCGATAATAGTAAAATGTATAAGCGGAGAAACACTGTTTGAAACGAATATGTTACCTATTGCGGCGCCGCAAAAACCTGCAAGACTCCACAAGCCATGAAATGAAGCCATAATGGATCTGCCATACATTGATTCAATAGTAACTGCCTGCGTGTTCATTGAAATGTTTAGCAAGTTTGCCCATAATCCAAAAAATAATAATACAATAATTAATTGCCATGTGGTTGCAGCAAAAGGAATCATTATCAATGTAAGTGGAAAAAATATAGATGCAGCTATGAGTAATTGCCTGCTTCCGAATTTTGAAATCAACCAGCCAGATAAAGGCATGCTTATTACCTGGCCAACCGGAAGCGCAAACAAAACGCCACCTAATGCAGCTTCGCTTAACTGCAATTTACTTTTGATATCAGGAATACGGCTTGCCCAACTTGAGCCAACGATGCCTGAAATAAAAAAGAATATACTTACAGCAATTCTATAAACCCTGCTGTTAAATGAGATAGAAACATTCATACAATGTTTATTAATTAACTCGCTTTTGCAAGCGGGAAAGAAGAGGAAGTATTTGTTACTTCAGTCCTAATTATTTTGTTTTCACTCAAATGTATTTTATACTCACTTTTAATTAAAGATGAATGGATAACAAAATCTGCGGTTGTTCTGTTAGCCGCAACTAAAATATTATGCGTTACTGCTGTTTCAAGAACTGCTTTTAAATCTTTGCTTTGAAAAATTTCTGCAGCTTCTCCAAAAATTATTATTGCATCAATTTTATTATCAACAATAAGCTTGCAGAGCTGGCGACATCCGCCAAAATTTCCTGGCTCAATGCGGTCAATTGTTTTATTTAAAGTGCCTTCTAAAATATTTGCTGCAAAACCTATTGCAACTATATTATGCGGTATTAAATACCCTTTATTAAAGTATGACCATTCAATCAAATCTGTTTTCTTTGTTTCGAAAGCAAGGATTGCTATATTTTTATTTTTCTTCATTTTTTTATTTTTGATGTATACAAAAACATCAACCTCAAGGCTGATGCAATCATTATACGTGTATTTTGTACACATTGATACAAAATAAGCAAAAAGGTAACCCTAAATAGATATTATCGATTGATTAAATAATTACATCAGGATGCCGGCAATTGTAGCTGAGAGATAGGAGGCAAGCGTTCCGCATAAAAGCGCCTTCATTCCTAGTTTAGCAAGGTCACGTCTTCTCTCTGGTGCCAATGCACCAATGCCACCAATTTGCATGCCCACGCTGCTAAAATTTGCAAACCCGCAAATAGCAATACTTATTATCAGCAAACCTTTATCAGTAACAATAGGTACTGATTTATTAGTAAGATTTTTAAACGCAACAAACTCATTAACTGTTAATTTCTGCCCCAATAATGTAGCAGCGTTACTTACATCTTGTGCGGGCACACCCATACTCCAGGCAAAAGGGTAAAATATTTTACCGAAAATATAATCCAAGCTCAGATTAAAATTTTTATTAAATAAGTGCCCAATATGCAATAATGAATAATCTAATAATGCAATAATTGCAATAAAGCCAACCAACATAGCAATTACATTCATTGCAATCTTAAATCCATCGGAAGCGCCATGTGCTATGGCATCAATTACATTTGCATAAGTGCTATGTACCTCAAGTTTAACACGGCCATAAGTTTCACTTTCCTCAGTTTCAGGAAACACAATTTTTGCAATTACCAAAGCGCCTGGTGCCGCCATTAAACTTGCTGTTATAAGTTTTGGTGCAAGATCAATTCCCGCTTGTGCACCCATATTTGCATATACAACCAATATACCGCCAGCGATACATGCAAGGCTGCCGCTCATACTTGCCAGCAATTCACTTTTAGTCATTCCTTTTAAATACGGCGTAATCATAACCTGTGCTTCAACCTGGCCAACAAAAGCGCTCGCAACATTGCTTAATGCTTCAGCACCGCTTACACGCATAACAAAATTCATTGCCTTAGCTATAACCGAAACAATGCGCTGCATTATATTATAGTGATATAGTATCGCAACGATTGCGCAAACCAAAATAATAGTTGCTGTAACATTAAAAGCAAATACAAAACCTCCTTTGAGATAATCAGCAGTGCTTCCATCATTTTGGGTTACATTAATACCGGCGTAAACAAAAGAAGCACCTTGCCGTGCAAAATCTTCAATTCGTTCCATCCCATGACCAAGCCATTGAAAAAAACTTCCAATTATTGCAACTTTTAAAACAAGTACTGCAATACTAACCTGAAGCAAAATTCCACTTACTACAAGGCGATAATTAATCTTTTTTTTATTGTTTGATACAAGAAAAGCCAGCCCGAGAATTAAAGCAATACCTGCAATGCCTTGTAGTCTTTGCATGTTAAGTTTGATTTACAGCGCTCAATTTATAAATAAGTTTATTAAACGATACGGTTCATTTAATAAAAAAGCTGCCTTAGAGTGTAAGACAGCTTTTTTAAAAATTGTTAACTGATATTAAAGATTAGCCTGGATCTTTTTTTCAAGTATAGATTTTGGAACCGCACCAATTTGCTTATCAACTACTTTTCCGCCTTTTATAAAAAGTATTGCAGGGATGGATGTAATACCGTAATTCATGCTTACCGTAGGATTCAAATCAACATTTACTTTACCTACATTTATTTTTCCAGCATAATCTTTCGATAACTCTTCTATAACCGGCCCAATTGCGCGACAAGGTCCACACCATTCTGCCCAAAAATCTACAATTGTAAGTTTATCGCTTTTTAAAACATCTGTTTCAAAGTTTGTGTCTGTGAATTCAAGTGCCATATAATTTCTTTTATTTAAGTAATTAAAGAACAAATTTAAGTCCAAACGAAATATAGATAACGTAATGACTTATTAAGTACTGTTAACAAATAAAGTGAAAGTGTATAACTGACAGTGAGACAGTTTATGATAAAAGGCTCTGACGAAGTAAAAATTCAAGCTTCCTGTTTGCATCTAAAAGCTTTTTAGAAAGCTCAACATTCCTGCGCCTTAAATTAAATACTTCATAAGCGGTTGTTACAAAAATGCGGATATCATCTTCGTTCCATGGTTTTGTAAGATATTTATAAACCTGCCCGCGATTAATGGCATCAACAACAGCATTAATATCAGTATAACCTGTAATTAAAATACGGATTGGTTCAGGATGTGTTTCAATAATTGATTCAAAAAATTCAATTCCGGTCATAACAGGCATTCGCTGATCACTTAAAATAATATGAATATCATTTTCCTCTATTACTTTGCGTGCATTTTTTGCAGAGTCTGCAACAAAAACATTAAAATCGCGGCGAAAGGCAGCTTTAAACGCTGTAAGATTGTGAGGTTCATCATCAACGTATAATACGTTTATTGATTTATCTATCATCAATATTGGACTTTTGAAACAAATTAATAAAATTTTCTAACGTGATGGCAAGTTAGTTAGAATAATTAAAACATTAAAAATTTTATTAGTATAGAAGAATGTTATTAATTT
>JBDUBY010000391.1:0-5586 GCA_040003735.1 Parafilimonas sp. | reverse complement strand
GGTTCAGCACATTCAGATTTTTTAAGTATTACTGGTAAAGCGGAAATATCAAAAGACAAAAACAAGATTGATGAATTATGGGACGGAATTATGAAAGCATGGTTTACAGAGGGTAAAGATGATCCAAGAATTACGGTAATAAAAGTTACGCCTGAAAGTGGCTATTATTGGGATACAAAACACGGACAGGCTGTTGCTTTGGTAAAAACTTTAATTGGCGCAGCAACTGGCCAAACGCTTGATGATTCGATTGAAGGAAAAATTAAAATCTAATAATAAAAGCAAGAAAAAATCCGCACAAATTTGTGCGGATTTTTATTTTAATTAATTAACCGGCAATCCAAGATTTTTCTCCATCGCTTTTATATCAGGTGCATGGCCCCGAAAATCTTTAAACATAATATTATAATCTTCGGTATTGCCCTTTGATAAAATCATATCACGAAAACGCTGGCCATTTGCTCTTGTTAAACCACCATTTTCCTGGAACCAACTATAAGCATCTTCTTCAAGCATTTTCGTCCATTGATAGGCATAATAACCCGCAGCATAATCATTGCCCCAAATATGCAGGAAATAGCTTGAACGATAACGTGGCGGAACTTGAGGAAGATCTAAACCGGTTGCATGCAATGCCTGTTTTTCAAATGCATCAGCATCGCTCATTGTTGTATCAGCAGAAAGTGTGTGCCATTGCATATCTAATGAAGCAGCGGCGATGGCTTCTGTTAACGCATAACCTTCATTGAATGTGGATGCATTTTTTATTTTATCTAAAAGCGATTGAGGAATCGTTTCTCCGGTTTTATAATTCATTGCATAATGATGCAACACTTTTGGATCTAACGCCCAATGTTCATTAAACTGTGATGGAAACTCAACAAAATCACGTGCCACATTAGTGCCTGATAAACTCTTGTATTGCTGGTTGCCAAACATGCCATGCAATGCATGACCAAACTCATGAAACATTGTTGTAACATCATCAAAACTTATAAGTGCAGGCTGGCCGGGCGCAGGTTTTGTAAAATTGCAAACGTTGTAAATAACCGGTTTTGTATTTAATAATTTTGACTGATCAACCATATTGCTCATCCATGCGCCGCCCGATTTATTATCACGTTTAAAATAATCGCAGTAAAATAAAGCAAGTGATTTTCCATCTGCATCAAACACCTCAAATACACGCACATCGTTTTGATAAACCGGAATATCGTGGCGCTCTTTAAATGTTAATCCATACAATTGGCTGGCTGCATAAAACACACCATCTTCCAACACTTTATTTAATTCGAAATATGGTTTTATTTCAGATTCATCAAGATCATATTTTGCTTTGCGTACCTGTTCAGAATAAAATTCCCAATCCCATGGCTGCAATTGAAAACCACCATTTTGTTTATCTATGACTTCCTGGATTTCTGCAGCTTCATTTTTTGCTTTGCCGGTAACTGCTGGCACTAACTGATTTAGAAAATTACTTACCGCCTCTGGTGTTTGCGCCATTTGATTTTGTAGCTTCCAAGCGGCGTAATTTGTATAGCCCAGCAACTTTGCTTTTTGTGCACGAATAGTTGCAAGACGTAAAATAATTGCACGAGTATCGTTTGAGTCATTTTTTTCAGCACGCGTCCACGATGCATTAAAAAGTTTTTCTCTTGTATCGCGATTGGTTAATGATTGAAGTATGGGCTGCTGCGTTGTATTTTGCAAAGGAATCAGCCAGCTATCAACAAGATTTTTTGCTTTAGCATTTTGTGCAAATGCATCTTTATCTGTTTGCGGCAAACCGGCAAGCTGTGATGAATCTTTAATAACTAATGCGCCTGCTTTTGCAGCATTCACTAATTGATTTGTAAACTTGGCTGTAAGCGTAGCCTCTTCTGCATTTATCCTTTTCATTTGCTCTTTATCAGCAGCAGGTAATTTTGCGCCGGCCAGTTCAAATTGCTGGAAATAATATTCAACAAGCTTGTTTGATTCTTTATCAAGATGCAGTGCAGCGCGATTGTTATAAATAGTTTCAACGCGCTTAAATAATTTTTCATTTAAATAAATTGCATCATGACTGGCTGCAAGTTTTGGTGCGATTTCTTCCTGTAAATTTTGTAATGTATCATTGGTATTAGCACCAGTAACTACATTAAAAACATTGCTTACCCTTGTTAATAATTGTCCGCTTTTTTCCAAAAGCACAAGGGTATTTTCAAATGTTGGCGAAGCTGTACTGTTGGCTATTATATCTATCTCTTTTTGTTGCTCTAAAATGCCATCTTCTAATGCAGGTTTGTAATCTTCATTTTTTATTTTATCAAAAGGCGGAGCCTGGAAAGGTAATGTACTCGCAATACTAAAGGGATTAGATGCAGGCAAACCTGTTTCATTATTCATCTTCTTATTATCACTTTTTTGAAATGAAAAGATTGCAGCAACACAAACTGTTGCAAAAAGAATGGCAAGATATTTCATCGAAATTATTTGCGATAAAAGTAGAACAATCTTTATCGAAGATTTATTAAATGGTTTGCAGAAGTTTTTAAACTGAATATAAAAGATTACTACTGGTAAATGATATCACAGTCACCTTACAAAGTGTAGATGAATTCTTATTCTTTCAGATAGAAAAAATTATTTGCCGAATATTTTGGCTCCGAATATCAACACCAGAATAAACAACACTAAAAAGATAAAGAATAAAATTTTCGCAATAGAAGCAGCACCGGCAGCAATGCCTGTAAAGCCAAATACTGCAGCAACGATTGCTATCACGAAAAATATGGCGGCCCATTTAAGCATAATAAAAGTTTTATTCTTATTATGAATAAAAATTCATGCCATTTTTATTTGTTGCCTGATAAATAAAAAAAATTATTGCAATAGATTTTTGAAAAAAGGGATAAGCTCGCCTGCAAGTATTGCATGATCTTGAACACTTGGATGGCCGCTGCAACCACCAGCTTTCATCGGATCGAAAAAATATAAAGCAATCTTTTTATCTGAAGGATATAAAGCGTCTATATTTTTCTTAATTGCAGCCAGGCAATTTTGCAAAAGAATCCGCTTATCACCATTAATCATTGGGCTGCTAAGCAAAGCAATTATTGCATTTGGGTATTTTGACTTCACCAATTGCACAAACGAAATATAATCTTTCACAAACACTGCGCTGTCGAAAGGTTGTCTCGGATGAACGCCGTCGCCGTCACTTAAATCATTTGTGCCTAAAGCAATGCTTACAATTTGTGGTGTGTATGTTTTAAAATTCCAAAGCATTGAATCCTGCGTATTAAAACTTTCTTTTTCATACACCTGCGGCATGGATGGCTCATCCATATTCCATGTTCTGTAAATGCCAATGCCGCTTACGCTGCTTAAAATATAATTTGTATTTAATGCTCTTGCAACCCTTGGCCCGTAAGCATAATAAGCATTATGATAATCCTGGTAAACACCTTTTCCGCAGGGCATATCAGATGTATCTGCATCAGCGCCGCAGGTAATGCTATTGCCGATAAATTCTATTAAAGGCTCATTCAACGGCGCTATTGAATGTAAATTTTTACCCGTTATTTTCTGTATGATTATTGGACCTGTTGTTGCTCCTGTTGCTTTATAAATTTCAATTGTATGTTCGCCATCGTTGTTTGCAGTTAACTCAATTTGCTGCACTGAATCACCGCTAATTTTTATTCGTTTTTGATACACGCCATCTAATTCATATTGTAAATAACTATGGCCCGCAGCATCGTTTAAAAAAGCATACAACGTACATGTACTTCCTGTAAAACTAAAACTGAAATGTACCGCAGAACTTATAAGTTCAAGGTTTTGCTGTTGATCTATTAATGATCTTCCATACGGTTTTAAATCTGTTGCAGCTAAAATCGTATCTGTTTGCGCAAAAGAACAATTTACCAATAAGAAAAAAAATAATGCGCTTATATAAGCAGGCTTACATTTCATATAAAAAAAATAATGTTCGGGATTATTTCAGCTTGCTTATTTGATCGTTGTAATAATTTTTTTCCTGCAATACAGAATGAAGATTGCCGCCGGGTTCAATAGAATCTCTTTCAATATAAATATAGCCATTGAAATTCTGCTTTTTCAGCTCTGCAAAAATTGATGGAAAATCTACCACGCCCGTACCCACAACAACATCTTTCAGTTTAGGATCATTGTATGCCGCAATATCTTTTAAATGAACAATAAGAATATGCCCGCTTAATTTTCTTATTGCCTCCAAAGGCTTGATGCCGCTTTTTGGCCAATGGCCAAGATCTGCACACACACCAAAATTAGGATGGCCTTTTAATGCCATTAAAGTTGTATCAGGATTCCAGTAATGGCTAAAACCTAACCAATGATCGTGTATGGCGATTTTAATTCCATAAACACCGGCAAGGCTATCGAGGCTATTCCACATATTCAGCGGAGGTTCTGTAGTTACATATTTAACGCCAAATTCTTTTGCAATATCAAATTGTTTTTTCCATGAGGCAATGGTTGAATCGCCAACAATATATAAAGTTTCCACTTTCAATCCTTTGTCTGCAACCATCTTTTTTAATTTATCAATGCTGGCCAAAGAAAGCTGGCCAATGGTTGAATCTTTAAATTCGGGGCCGGCATCATGAAAAGTGTTTGGTTCAATATATACTAAACCCGCGCTGTCCACTTTATCTAAAGCCTGCGGAAAATTTACATCATGAAAAGTCCAGAGTGCCACGCCAAATTTCCAGCCCATTGTAGTAGAATCAATAACGTCTGATCGTGTTAAAGAATCGAAACCGGAAGATGTTTTAGTTCTGTTATTACACGCAGCAAAAATTAATGTTGCAAACAGCAGGCTCGTTATTTTTTTCATTGATTGATTTTGATATTGTATTAAGAATATAAGTTTTGTAAAATTAGCGCATCAAAATTAAAATAATAATGAATGTATTTTATTTAGCTGATAAAACAACTGCAATTGCTGATTAACACAGCCAGAAAAAAACACGGGCAAATTGTTCTATTTTTTCTTTAACCAATTATTATCGCTTAGCCAATCGGTTAATCTTTGCGGCCATGATTTAAGCGTTGCCAACTGCGAACGATAACCCATATTAAATGCATGGCTGCCTTGCGCATATAAATGCACTTCAGCAGAAACTTTTGCCTGCCTGTATAAAGAAAGCAGTTTAACTATTGGTTCTGAACAACAGGAATCATCACTTGCAGCAAGCATAAAAACCGGCGGCATTTGTACTGTAATTGGGTCGGCAACTATTGCAGGTCCCGGATAAATTAAAATAGTAAATGCAGGCTTCACCGGCAACGCATCTATATCATCATTACTTGCAGTATGTTTTTCGTTGTAATGATAAGAAACCCAGCCCGCAACTTCGCCACCCGCAGAAAAACCCATTACGCCAATGCGGGATGTATCTATATTAAAATCTTTTGCTTTGCTGCGCACCAAACGCATCGCACGAAAAGCGTCCTGCTTTGTATTTTCAATTGTATATATTGAACTATCCTGTTTATACAAACGATACTTTAAAACAAAAGCCGTTACACCAAGATTGGTAAAATATTTTGCCG
>JBDUBY010000191.1:0-18913 GCA_040003735.1 Parafilimonas sp. | reverse complement strand
TTGAGCAACTCTTTCATGAATGTTATAATCCTATATGGAATTATGGTAAAGATGATTTGTATATTCAAAATACATTAACCCGCATGTTAGAACAGTTAAAGCAGGCAGATACAAAGGGAAATCATACAGCATTATTTAATGTTTTTCTTAATAGAATAAACATGCACAAAGCTGAAAGATCTGCATTAAACTAATTATCCTTATTATCTTCTTTTTTATTTGCAACTTTAAAAGGGCTTGAAGCATCATAAAATTTTAGTTCAGAAATTTCTGCAGGCAGATTAAAGTCATACCGGGCGATCACGGCGCAAAAGGTTCGTTCGATACAAAGGCAATGCATTTAAGCCCTTATTTAAAATAAAAAAACATAAATGGTTAAGGGCTGCAGCAGCAGGCGTGCTTGCATTTGGTGTTGGAATTTTAATAAATAATTTAACTGAATAACAAATAACAATCATTAATTACGGAACAGGATCATAACCGCTTCCACCCCAGGGATGACATTTGGAAATACGTTTTACTGAAAGCCAGAGACCTTTAAATACACCGTACTTTTTAAATGCATCAACCGCATAATGAGAACACGTTGGTGTAAACCTGCATTTAGGGCCAATAATGGGTGAAAGAATAAGCTGGTAAATTTTTATCAGCCATATAAAAGGATAACTAAGTATTTTTAATATCCACTTCATGTAATTCCTGTATCAAACGTTGAATGCACAATTTCATTTTTATTTTAATCACATCATATTGTGGCATCACTTTATCAATAAAAAGCAAAAATACGGTTACTTGTTTTTTGTTGTTGTTAAGATGAAAATGCAGCGGTTGTTTTTCTGTTCTGTATGCTTCGCGCAATAAACGTTTTACACGGTTTCTTTGTACTGCTTTTTTAAAATGTTTGCTGCTTACACCAACACCGGTTTTAATAATATTATCCTGCAATGCCGGCACATCATACAATACTTTAATAGGAAAAATAACAAAGCTTGTACCGCTATCAAACAGCTTATCCAATTGTTTTTTGCTTTTTAGCTTTTCTTCTTTATTGTATGAAAAATCTTTCGACAAAAAATGTATTTAGATGAACAAAGATGATAAATGATTGCTTTTAATAATCATATATTATTTGATGTGCATGTTTCAACAATTGATTTGCTTTGAATGATTTATTCAGCATTCTTTATATTTGAGGCACTGATACTAATATTATTGTTATGAAGAAAATCTGTTACCCAATCGTTTTATTACTTGTATTTGCATCATGCAAAAAAGATGCGATCACAAATCACGAAAATGCTGATGTAGTTTCAAATTCGAGTGCAGTAACAGCAACTATTTCCAATTATTGGGATAGTGTTTTTACGCGTTATGGTAATGGATGGACAGGTGGTGATGGTGCTATTTCTTATCATTTGCCAGATGGCCGTGTAATGTGGCTTTGGGGCGATTCTTTTCTTGATACTGTATATGCAGATCGTCACAGGCCTGTTATTGGTTTTATTCATAACCAGCTTACAACGATGGATATTAATGGCGGAAATTTTAGAACCTATTATGGTGGTACAAAAAAGAATCCCAAACCTTATTTTGAGGCAACCGGGAAATTATTTTACTGGCCATGTTTTGCATTCATGAATAAGAACAATACCAACGTGTACGTGTTTCTCGATAAGATAAAAGCTTTGGGTGGTGGGGCATTTGATTTTAGTGTAGTTGGTGTTGATATCGCTGTTTTAAATTATCCATCTTTATCTATACAAAAGATAGTTCCATTTTCAAAAGACACAACAGTTAATTGGGCTGGTGATGCGTTTGAAAGTAATGATGGTTATGTTTATTTATATGGAAGCGAAAGCACTAAGTATAATAAGTTTATTCATGTTGCAAGAACATCGAAAGCGAATCCATTACATGTTACATATTGGAATGGCAGTACATGGACAAATAACCCGGCTTCAAGTGCAAGAGTGCTGAGTGGTGTATCAGAAGGATATTCTTTCTTTCAATACCAGGGAAAGCAATATTTATTGTCGCAGGAAAATTTGTTGGGTCCAAACATTTATATCTGGAATGCAGCCAGCCCCGTAGGTCCTTTCTCCAAAAAAAGATTAATTTATACAACGCCGCAAACAGTGGGCGGCATTCCGGTATGGACGTATAATGCAAAAGCGCATGTTGAATTCACTCAGAATAACCAACTGCTTGTTGGCTATTGTGCCAATTCACAAACTTCAAACGGGCTTTACAAAAATGCAGATACCTATCGTCCCTATTTTGTTTGGGCAAGTAATTGGCAGTAGAATTAAAATCAATTCAAATTATCACTGCTTTTTTGAAATTAGCTTTTGAGCATTTTGCCATGTTACTAAATTTATTTGCTGTTTTTTGATCAGTGAGCATTGGTGATTGCTTACACAAATTATATATTGTAAAATAAGTGTCACTTTGACAAATAAAAACCTAAAGAATAAGGTTGTGCAAACGTTTCCGGCAACGATTGCGTACATTTATATCTCCTCACTTTGCTTCTTACGTTAATTGTTTTTTAGATTGCATTAAGTATTATGAGATTGTTTGTATTATGTGCAAATGATTGCAAATAAATCAATTGCTTTTCTCTGATGAATTTACCGAAAATTAAAAGTTGTTTTCAAATATTGACTCTTGATTTAAATTAATCAAAGTACCGCTTACATTAAAAATTGCAAAGAAAAATTTTTATGAAATATAACTACATTACATACACTTATCTCTTAAAAAGAGCTTTTAAAACGCTGCTCTTAATTTTTGTAGTAAATGCTTGCGCGAATGCACAAGCCGTGCAAATATCGGGAAGAGTTACTTCCAATGAAAGTGATTCAGGTGTAGCCGGCGCAAGCATAAAAATTAAAGGTGCAAAAGGCGGTACAATTGCAGGTGAAAATGGTGGTTTTAATATTTCTGCGCCGGGTAATGCAACTTTTATTGTAAGTGCTATTGGTTATGATAATCTGGAAATAGCTGTGCAAAACCGTACGAGCATCAGCATTCATTTATCATCTAATGTTCAGTCATTACAACAAATAGTTGTTGTTGGTTACGGAACCCAAAAACGGAAAGATTTAACAGGTGCCGTTAGCAGTGTAAACGCCGCAACCATTGCAAAAGTGCCGGTAATTTCAGCGGCACAAGCCTTACAGGGCCGCGCAGCAGGTGTGCAGGTTACCAATAATGATGGCGCACCCGGTGGCAATATATCTGTATTAATAAGAGGAACCGGCAGCCTTGCCAGTTATGGAAATGAGCCTTTATATGTGGTGGATGGTTACCCAATTGGCGGAGGTTTAAACGATATCAATCCAAACGATATTGCTACAATAGATGTATTGAAAGATGCATCAGCTACTGCTATTTATGGAATTCGTGCAGCTAATGGCGTAGTAATTATTACAACGAAAAAAGGTTTAAAAGGAAAATTGCAGGTTTCTGTGGATGCGTATGATGCTTTTCAAAGCAAACCAAAAAGATACGATCTTTTAAATGCGCAGCAGTTTGCTACACTATCAAATGATGTTGAAGCTGCTGATTCTACACATTCATATCATGGATTACCTATTTGGCAAACACCCAATGCATTGCATTCGGTAGATTGGCAAAATGCGGTATATAATCCAGCTACAACGCAAAGCTATAATATTGCTATCAGGGGTGGAACTGATAAAATTCAGTCGGCTATGTCGGCAGGTTTTTACGATCAAAAAGGGATTGTTATAGGATCGTATTTTAAAAGAATTACACTTAGCCTTAACTTAGATTATCAACCTGTAACATGGCTGAAATCTTCAACCAGCATTAAATATGCATACCAGGATGCCAATAACCCGCTTGGAACCGGATCTCTTTTCCAGACTTATGTAAACCCTCCTACGCTTGATAGTGGTAACAGGTTAACTTACCAGATAAAAGATGGCAATGGCAATTATGGTTTTTATAACCCTATTGATCCTAATGTAAGTAAGTTCAGTAATCCTGTTTATAGTGTAGAAACAAATCAGTTTCAAAATATCACAAATTATGTTTTGGCAACTTCTTCATTAGAGGCAACGCTATTCAGCGGGCTAAAGATTAAAACAAATGCAGGTGCGAACATCAGCGATTTTTCAGGCTCTTATTTTCAACCTGAAGATGATAGAGAAAATAATCAATTTCCTGCTGCAATTATAGGTAAAGCTTTCTATCATCAAAACTTAAATCAAACGTTTGAATGGTTATGGGAAAATACAATTTCGTATGATAAAACATTCGGTAAACATACTATCAATTTTGTAGGCGGTGTTTCTGCCCAAAAAAATATAAATACGCTATCAGGCGCAGGCGGTATTCCTCCAAATGCATCAGTAAGGGACATCGCACAACTTAGTAACCTTGTATTTGATCGATATGGTAACGGCCAAAATATTACTACAGTTGAATCGCAATTTGCAAGGTTAACATACAATTTCGATGATAAATATCTTATTACAGGTACAATAAGAAGAGATGGTTCTTCTAAATTTGATACGGGCCACAAATACGGGGTATTTCCCTCTGGCTCAGTTGCATGGCGCGTTAAAGAAGAATCGTTTCTGCAGGGAGTAAACTGGTTATCTGATCTTAAAATAAGAGGAAGCTACGGAGAAGTTGGCAACCAGGGTTCCATTGGTTTATATCAATACCAGGCATTATACGCGGGCAACTTTCCGCAAAGCTATAATGGAGGCGGAAACGATAACTTTGGCTATCCTTTTGCTAAATTATACCAGAATGGTATTGCGCCCATACAACCTGCTAACCCTGCTTTGAAATGGGAAACCGACTATCAAACAGATATCGGTCTTGATGCAGCGTTCTTAAATAATTCGCTCACATTTACTTTTGACTGGTATAAAAGAAGATCAAAAGATTTCCTTTTAACACTCGCTGCACCTGCACAAACCGGGTTTACTAATTTAACACGTAACGTAGGATCTATGAACAACGAAGGAGCTGAATTTGCAGTTAATTATAACGGAAATAGAGGAAGGGATTTTCAATATAGTATAGCATTAACCCTCGCTACAAATAAAAATACGCTTACCAGTATTACTTCAGGAACTCAATTTGTAGAAAACTTTGGCGGCGTTTCTTTAACAGGAAATAGCTGGGATGAATTTTCCCGCTCATCCGTGGGCGGACCCGTTGGCGAATTTTACGGATACAAGTCTTTGGGTATATTTCAAACCCAGGCGCAGATTGATGCATTAAATGCAAAAGCGCCAGGAGGAGTTTATTGGAGAGCAACTAATAAGCCGGGTGACCGTTATTATGCTGACATTAATGGCGATGGCGTTGTGAATGCAGATTCTGACAGGGTAGCTATTGGCAACCCGCAGCCTAAATTTTATGGTGGCTTAAACCTGGATTTTTCGTATAAAGCATGGGATTTCAACCTTTATTTCTATGGTGTGTATGGAAACAAGATTCTTAATTATATAGAAAGCGATTTGGAAAGTTTCCAGAAAAGAGGTTCAGAAGGGGTGGAAAATGTAAGCCAGAATTATTATAATAACCGCTGGACACCAACCAATCCTTCAAACAGGTATGCACAGGCAAGTGCCAATGACGATCAGATAAATAACAGCGTTCCATCAAGTGTATGGGTTGAAAATGGCAGTTTTCTTAAATTAAAGAACTTTACAGTTGGATATACTTTATCATCAAATTTGCTGGAAAGGGTTTCCATTTCAAAACTGAGAATATATGTTTCAAGCCAAAATTTATTCACTATAACCAAGTATAGTGGCCTTGATCCGGAAATAGGTGTGCAGAATGGTAATGCAACTCAAAACGGTGTAGACAATGGAGCCTATCCTTCATCAAGGTTTTATACGGTTGGTTTAAACCTAACATTTTAATGATGATAAAATATAAGATATGAAAATTAATAAAAGATCGATAACGCTTATTGCTGTTCTTGTTGTAATAATTCCACTGGCATTTATACCGCTTGCCTGTAAAAAAGGGTTTCTTAATCAAACTAATACTTTTCAAACGCCTGCAGATGGTGCTTTTCAGAAGTCTTCTGACGTGATTGAATTGATAAATTCAATTTATGATACTTACCAGAATAGTGATCTGCTAAAGAAATCTATGTGGTACTGGGCAAATTTTGAATCGCATGACTTTTATAACTGGGGTGGCGATGTTGTATGGAATAATTACCAGATTCCATCTAATTTTGGTGCTATCCTTACCCTTTGGAATCAATCGTACCTTGGTATAGCAAGAGCAAATTATGCATTGGCTGAAATTCCCGATGCACTTGATAAGGGTATTCTTGACCAGGATTTAGCCAACCGTTTAACAGGTGAAGCTTATTTTTTACGTGGCAGTTTTTATTATTACCTCGCATCATCCTTTGGAGGTGTGCCTTTAGAACTAAAAACAGGATCTGATGGATTAACGCCAAGGTCTTCAAGAGACTCAGTTTTTACACAGGTAGTTTCAGATATGCAAAATGCTGAAAAATTATTATTATCTAAAAAAGATCTGCAGCCAGGTGATTTGGGAAGAGCTACAAAAGGTGCCGCTTATGGTTACGAAGGTGCCGCACAAATGTGGTTGCAGAACTACCAGGGCGCATTGGATGCATTTAATAATCCTGAATTAACCAACAACTATAGTCTGTTGTCAAGCTTTGCAGATGTAAATGAATACGATCACCAGAATAACGATGAATCTCTTTTTGAAGTTCAGTTTTCAGCCACAGGTACTACACAGGATTGGGGTGGAAGTTGGAATCCGCCGGGAGGTGAAGTTGCGTGGATAGATAGTTTTGACTGGCCGGTTGAAATAACACAGCAGGGATATACCTATGGAAATCCTGCTCTTTGGAATTCATACCAGCAGGGAGATAAGCGGAAATATCTAACTATTGTAGGGCCTGGTGATAGTTTGGTAAGCCCTGGTATTGTAAGAGTTGTAGGCGGCATAAAAGGATATATACCCGTAGTGCAGGGCTTCGCTACTGGGGATCCTGAATACACAGGTGATGACGGTAAAATTATAAACACAGTTGGAACTGTAACCAGGCCATGGTATTCCTCATCCAGCGATCGCAGCGGATATTTTTGCGCAAAAAAATGGAGAGATTATAATCTTACAGGAAATTACGGGCCTCAAAAAATATTTGGAGATCAAAACCAGATTTTGTTACGCTATGCAGAGGTTTTGCTGGACAGAGCTGAATGCAAAGTACGTACCGGCGACGTACCAGGCGCTATGGCTGATTTGAAACTGGTAAGAGACAGAGCATGGGGCGGAACAGCACCAGCAATTATGCAAGACAGCGCTAATTTTGATGGCACCAAAGGCGTACCAATAACTGACCCGTTACAAATGGTTTTAAGCGAATACAGGCATGAACTCGCAGGCGAATATTCTGTGTTTTATGATCTTTGCAGGGCGGGCACAAGCACAGCAGTGGATTTTGTTAATAAAGCAAATGGAACTGTGTCTGGAAGTTATAACCCGGTTCCTAACCCGGCACCTGGCCCAACACATGATGGGAAACAACATGGTTTATATAATACTGCGCTTACACCCGACGATTGTCTTATGCCAATACCGCAAACTGCGAAAGGGCTTAATCCAAACTTAACGCAAAATCCAGGATATTAAAAGAGCTTTGAAATTGCTTTTTAAAAATAGTTAATCAAAAAAAAATGAAAGGCTTTCTCATTTGAGAAAGCCTTTCATTTTTTAAAATTTCAATTAATAAGTTCATATTTATCTACCAACCTGATGTTATGTAAAATAAATTTTATAGATCGTTATGAAAAAAATGATCATTATAGCAAGTATCTGTTTAGTATTAATAGTTGTTGTTTGCTTACCCTTTAAAAATAATAATGCAAAGCAAGATCCACGCGGCAGGTCATATGCAGGTGCTGAAGCATGTGCCAAATGCCACAGCGATATGTATAATTCATATTTGCATACAGCGCATTATATAGCTTCTATTCCTGCTTCTGATAATACTGTGCACGGCAGTTTTATAAAAGGATTTAATGTATTTAATGTAACCGATTCTCAGCAATTGGTTATGGAAAAACGTGACAGCGGTTTATTTCAAACTTATTATTTGAATGGAAAATTAAAAGATAGATATAGCTTCGATATTGTTTTTGGAGGCGTTAAAGGTGAAAGCTATTTGTATTGGCAGGGCAATGAACTTTATCAATTGCCAATTTCCTATTATACGGCCCAGCATCAATGGTCAACAAGCCCCGGTTATGGATTTAATTTTTTAGATTACCCCGTTTCAAGAATAATTAAAAAGCGCTGCCTTGAATGCCACGCTTCTTTTATAGATGATTTGCCGGGCGAAAGTTCTCAGCCATTAAACAAAACTGAAGAATTTGATAAAAGTACAATGGTACTTAGTATTGATTGTGAACGTTGTCATGGACCCGGTGAACAACATGTACAATTTCAAACAGATCATCCTGAAATTAAAACAGCAAGTTTTATAACCAGTTATAATTCTTTGAACAGAATTCAAAAAATGGATATGTGCGCCGTATGTCATTCGGGCAAATCAAATGTTATGCTTCGGTCTATTTTTACCTTTATGCCGGGTGATACATTTGCAAAATTTAAAGTGCCTCAATTCTTTAATGCCAGTGATACTAATAATAATGTAGATGTGCATGGCAACCAGGTACAGTTATTAGAAAAAAGTGAATGCTATTTAAAAAGCAATATGACTTGTACAACCTGTCACGACGTACATCAAAATACACGTGGCAACGATATTTTGTACACGCAGGTTTGCCTTACCTGCCATACAAAATCAACCCATAATTATTGTAAAATGGCAAATGAAGTAAGCGATGCATCTCTAAAAACAAATTGTATAAATTGCCACATGCCGGCGCTTGCAACCAATAAAATCTCAGTGCAAATTTCAGATACATTGCCCTCGATACAATTCTTTGTTCACACACATCATATTGCTGTTTATCCGCAGGAAACCAAAAAAATACTGGCGTTTATTAATAAGTAATTTTATGATGTTTCTTTCAAGTTAATCACTATGAGTAAAGTTCGTTTTGTACTACTTTTTTTGTGTGTGCTGCTTGTGTTTTCCTGTAAAAAGAAAACACTCTTTCAACAAATTTCTTCAGCACATTCAAACATTACTTTCACTAATACCATCACTGAAAGTGATTCAATGAATCCACTGGATGTTGTAAACATTTACAATGGCGGTGGCGTAGGCATTGGCGATTTTAATAACAATGGAAGGCAGGATATTTTCTTTACAGGCAATATGGTTCCCTGCAAATTATATTTAAATAAAGGCGGCTTTAAGTTTGAAGATATTACAGCAAAAGCTGGTGTTGATGATATGGGCAGGTGGGCAAGAGGTGTATCTATTATTGATATAAATAATGATGGCTTAATGGATATTTATATCTGCAACACTATTTTAAAAGATTCGCTTAAGAGGCGTAATGTTTTATACGTTAATCAAGGTATAGATAAAGATGGTATTCCTCATTTTAAAGATATGGCTGCGGAATATGGTCTTGATATGCATTTGCAATCAACAATGGCAAGTTTTTTTGATTATGATAATGATGGCGATCTTGATATGTACCTTACCGTAAATGAAGCTGCAACAGGTTATGATCAATCCATTTTTCACCAGCGCAGTGTTGCACAAAGTCAAAGCATCGGGAAGCTTTATCGTAACGATTGGAATGCTGTTTTAAAGCATCCTGTTTATCATGATGTTTCTACGCAGGCAGGCATTACGTACGAAGGTTATGGCCATGCGGCAACTATCTGCGATATTAATAACGATGGATGGAAAGATATTTATGTATCTGATGATTTTATATCAAACAATATTCTCTATATCAATAATCATGATGGAACTTTTACCAACCAGGTAAAAGATTATTTTAAGCATACTTCTTTTAATTCTATGGGGCAAGATGTAACAGATATTAATAATGATGGTTTGCCGGATGTGATTGAGTTGGATATGAACCCGCAGGATAATTTGCGCAAAAAAATGATGATGTCTGCAGATAGTTATATCACCTATCAAAATTTTGATGCCAACGGTTACGAATATCAATATGTACGCAATACTTTACAATTAAATAATGGCCCGCGTTTAGGTAAAAATGATTCAATAGGTGCGCCATCTTTTAGTGACATTAGTTTTATTAGCGGCATCGCACAAACTGACTGGAGCTGGACACCACTTGTTACTGATTTTGATAATGACAGTTACCGCGATATTATCATCACAAATGGTTTTCCTAAAGATGTAAGCGATCACGATTTTATCAACTATCGCAAAGATGCAAATGGCATTGCTTCAAAATCAGATTTGCTTCGGCAAATACCTGAAATCAAGTTGCACAATTATGCTTTTCATAATAATGGCAATCTTATTTTCAGCGATGTAAGTACCAACTGGGGTTTAAATATTCCAACTTTTTCCAATGGTGCTGCATATGCTGATTTTGATAATGATGGCGCAATGGATATGGTGATAAATAACATTAATGATAAAGCTTTATTGTATAGAAATACCTCGCTTGATAAAGATAGCGCCAATCATTTTTTGCAAATAAAATTCAATGGTGGTTCACAAAACATAAATGGAATTGGTGCGCTTGCAACAATTTATTATGATCATGATAAATTGCAGAAATATGATAATAATCCTTATCGCGGTTATCTTTCAACCATACAATGTATTGCTCATTTTGGTTTAGGCAAAACAGCTATGATTGATTCTGTTGTTATTGAATGGAACAATAATAAAAAGCAAACGCTTACTAATGTAAAATCAAACCAAACCCTAATTGTAAATAATAAAAATGCAAATGAAAATGATTCTCATCAACAGCAAGTAGTTGATTCAACGTCGTTGTTTAAGGAAGTAACAAACGAATCCGGAATCAATTATATTGATAGAAATTATGACTTTGTTGATTTCAATATTCAGAAATTATTGCCGCATAAATTATCGCAATATTCTCCTGCATTGGCAAGTGGTGATGTTGATGGAAATGGATTAGATGATTTAATTGTTGGAGGAAATTCTTATAAACGTGCACAGATTTTTTTACAACAACCAACAGGAAAATTCATTCAAAAAGATTTATTGAATAATGCTATTACCAACACAAAAAAATATAAAGATGAAGGCATTCTTTTATTTGATGCAAACGGAGATGGCAAGCCTGATATTTATATTGCAAGCGGTGGCTACGAACTAAAACCGGGCGACGATGGTTACCAGGACAGGTTGTATATTAATGATGGGAAAGGAAATTTTACATTGGATTCATTAGCGTTGCCGCAAAATCATACCAGCAAATTATGCGTGCGTGCATTTGATTATAATAATGATGGAAAATTAGACTTGTTTGTATCTGGCCGCGTTGAACCATGGAATTATCCAAAACCGGTAAGTAGTTTTATTTTAAGAAATGATTCAAAAGATGGTGTTGCACATTTTACGGATGTCACGAATGAAGTTGCACCAGAACTAAAAAATATTGGTTTAGTGTGCGATGCATTGTTCACAGATTTTGATGGCGATGGTAAAACAGATTTAATACTTACCGGTGAATGGATGCCTGTAACTTTTTTTAAAAATATAAATGGAACATTTAAAAATGTAACATCATCTTCAGGTATTGCTGATAAAACAGGCTGGTGGAATTCAATTGTTGCCGGCGATTTCAGGCATACAGGAAGAACAGATTATATAGTAGGAAATGCGGGTTTAAATATGCTTTACCAGGCAAGTGAAAAATATCCTGTATATGTAACTGCAAAAGATTTTGACGGTAATGGAAATTATGATGCTGTACCTTCTTTGTTTTTACCGGATAAAGATGGAACACTGAAAGAATTTCCTGCATTTGGCCGAGATGATATGATTAAAGAAATGATAAGCACCAAGAGAAGATTTACTTCTTACAAAGCTTTTGCAACTGCAACAATGGATAGCATTTTAACGCCGGGAATGCGCAAAGATGCGTTACGTTTAAAAGCAACAACGCTGCGATCATGTTATTTAAGAAATGATGGCAATGGAAAATTTGCAATGATTTCTTTGCCACTACAAGCGCAGGTTTCAACTTTAAATGGAATGATTGCAGATGATTTTGATGGTGATGGCAACTTGGATGTTTTAATAAACGGCAACGATTTTGGAACAGAGGTATCTGTAGGCAGGTATGATGCTTTAGGCGGTTTATTATTAAAGGGTGATGGCAAAGGAAACTTTCAGCCTTTATCAATTTTACAAAGCGGTATTTATATTCCGGGTGATGGTAAAGCATTTGTAAAACTTGAAAGTGCTTCTGGTAAATATCTTGCCGCTGCAAGTCAAAACAGGGATTCAATAAAACTGTTTGAGTTGCGAAAAAGTTTTCAAACCATTAAAGTAAATCCTGATGATATCAGTGCTATTATCCATTATAAAAACGGCAGTATTCAAAAGCAGGAATTTTATTACGGAACTTCTTTTTTATCACAATCAGCGCGGTTTATAACAGCAAATTCAAACATGAGTAATGTTGTTATTACAAATGAAAAAGGTGAAAGCCGCACAATTAATTTTTGATTGGAAATAAATTATATAAGCACTTACATAATATGAAAAATTATCAGCGTTCAGTAAAAATTTGCAAAATATTCCTTGCATTTTTTATGATTACGATAGTATTAATGAATGATGCTAATGCGCAAACAGAAGTGGAAGCATGGGGCAATTTAAAAGGCATTCGAATAGATGGACAATTAATGAATTTTGAATCAAGCATTGATGTAATAAACGCTGATTGGTCAAAAATTAATGCAACAGGAAAAGAAAAGCAGCATCCAAACTATATTCGTGATGCAAACAAACAAATCATTACAACAAAGCTTGACAGCTTTTATATCACAGAACAAATTGAAGATATAAGCGAAGGTGTTTCCAAAATAAATATTCAATTCACGGCAAAAAAAGATACAACTGTTTCGGGTTTATTTTTTGATTTGATATTGCCTGTTGAAGACTTTGCGAAAAGTAATTTGCAATTAATCAATCCAAAACAAAATGCATTACCAACATACAATATTGCTAAACAAAAAGACAGTTTTTCGGTTGCAGCAACAGGTATAAAAATTACTGCGCCTCAGCACCAACTTGAATTTGATTTTGATAGCACAACAACACTTGTCATCAAAAAAAATGACAACGACCAATATATTCATATTCTCATTCCAATAAAATCCGGTGGTTTTGTTAATGGAGAAACATGCGAAAAATTATTCACCATTAAAGCATCAGGTGCAATTGATAAAACTTCAATAACGGTTCAGCTTGATCCTTCAAAAAAAGGTCGTGCGTTTGCAGGTTTTGGTGGAAATTTTCGTTTACAAAATCCCAAACTTGATCCACAAGTAATTGATTATTGCTTGGATAATATGCGTGTTGCTTATGCGCGTGTTGAAATGCCGTGGATGATGTGGCAGCCTGTTGAAAACAGTAATCCAATTGATTCTGCAAAAGCAGGTCAAATTAATCCGCATGTAAAAGCAAGTATGGAAATGGCACAACGTTTAAGCAAGATGAATTTTCCAATTATTCTTACTGCATGGTTTCCTCCACAATTGGCAGTAACAGGCGAGCTACATTTTCGTCATCAGCAAGGTGAGGCATGGGGCAATCCAATTGACTCAACGAAAGCGCAGGAAATCTATAAATCAATCGCAGATTATATTTTGTATTTGAAAGATGTTTATCAAGTTGATGTAAAATTATTTTCATTTAATGAATCTGATCTTGGAATTAATATTCGTCAAACAGGAGAAGAGCACGCAACATTGATTAAAGGCCTTGGTGCTTATTTTGCATCGCATGGTTTACAAACAAAAATGTTATTGGGTGATAATTCTGATGCAACAACTTTTGATTTCATTTTGCCTGCAATGAAGGATTCTGAAACCTATCCTTATATTGGCGCAATTTCTTTTCATTCATGGCGTGGATGGGATACAGATATATTAAATAAATGGGCTGATGCTGCAACACAAATGCATTTGCCATTAATTGTTGGTGAAGGAAGCATTGATGCAGCTGCATGGAATTACCCGCAAATATTTTTAGAACAAACTTATGCACTTGAAGAAATTAATTTATACGTTCGGTTATTAAATATTTGCCAGCCTTTAAGCATTTTGCAATGGCAGTTAACTGCAGATTATTCGCCGTTAAAAGGCGGAGGAATTTTTGATAATGATGACTCGCTGCAGCCAACACAGCGTTTTTGGAATTTAAAGCAACTTGCCTCTGTTCCCGAAAATGTTTCAGCGATTGCTGTTACTGTTGATCGCCCAAATATTACTTGTGCGGCGCAGGCTGATGCAGGTAGAAATATTTATGTTGTTCATCTTGTAAATAACGGCGCTGCAAGAATGGTTACAATAAAAGGATTACCATCGCAGGTTAAAAAAATAATTATCCATACAACAAGTAAAACAAAAAATATGGAAGAAGAAAAACCTGTTGCTGTTGTAAATGGCCAGGCGAAATTTTTGCTTGATGCTGTAAGTTATACAACTGTATCAAGTGAATAGGTTTACAATAATTTTGGACGGCTTGATTCTCCGATTTTTAATTCAACTGGCAACACTAAATTTTCATATTCAGTAAGGGGTCTTTTTGATTCTATGGTTTTAATCAGCAGTTGTGCAGCTAATTTTCCCATGCGTTGCGCAGGTTGTTTTACTACTGTTAATGATGGGCATAAAAGATCAGTGATATCAAGATTGCTAAAACCTGTTAATGCAATTTCATCCGGAACTTTTATTTTATATTTTTTGAAATAACGGAGGCATGCAATTGTAAGTTTATCAGTAGAACCAACAACAGCATCAGGCTTATTATCATTATTAAATAATTCCTGTAAAACATACTCCGCTTCATTATCAAGCATGCCATCGTGATAACAGTATTTTACCAATGATTCATCAACAGCAATTCCATACCTGGCAAGCGCTTTTTTATAACCTTCAAACCTTTTTGCCGTTATATATAAATTAGGTGGATCGGCAAGAAATGCAATTTTTCTATAATTGTTTCTTAGTAAATGCATGGTTACTTCATAAGCGCCTTCTTCATTATCAATAGTTACTGTGTGGCCTTCAAGATTCTCCGCAATCCTGTCAAAAAATACTATGGGAAAACCTCTTTGTTGCAGATCAGTAAAATGAGAAAAATTAGTGGTTTGGGTAGAAACAGAAGCCAGGCAACCATCAATTGATCTTGATGCTAAAAAGCCAGCATTGTCCATTTCATTTTCATAGCTTTCAAAACTTTGAGTAATAATAACATTGTAACCGTAATAATTGGCTGCGCATTCTATTCCATTAATAACTTCTGAAAAAAAATTGTTTGAAATTTCAGGAACAATTACGCCAATAGATTTACTTTTTTTTGTTTTTAAACTTAAAGCAATTGGATTTGGTTTATAGTTTACATTTTTTGCATAATCTACAACCAATTGCTTGGTTGCTTCGCTTATTTCATAGCTGTCTCTTAAAGCCCTGCTTACTGTTGAAGTTGAAATACCAAGCGCTTTTGCGATGTCTTTTATTGTAGCTGCTTCAAATCTCATTGTGTTTCAATTTCGGTGGCAATCGTAATGCTTATGTAAAGTATTACATTTTAAAAAAGAATCTGCTTAATGTAAAAAGAGTACATGCATTGGTTAAAAATCAATCATTCAATTTTAAAAGAGATTATTGTTTATTTTGGCAACGTTTGCGTAAATAAACTTTGAAACATATACAAGCGTCCATTTTATAATTAGTAGCATTGTAACAACGCATGATGCAATTAAACAAAGACAATCTTAATAAAATAAATGCTGCTGTAGATATAAGCATTCCTCAAGAATCTGAATTTAATTTACCTGAAAAAATATTGCAGTTTGGCACTGGTGTTTTATTGCGCGGTTTGCCCGATTATTTTATTTGTAAAGCTAACCGCCGGAATATTTTTAATGGACGGATTATTTTGGTGAAATCAACTAATAGCGGAGATGCAACTGTGTTTGCAAAACAGGATAATTTATTTGTGCATGTTTTTAAAGATGTTCAGCAAGATAAACAACAAGAAACTTTTTTCATAAACGCTGCAATAAGTAAAGTGCTGATTGCGAAAGATGAATGGAAAAAAATTTTGAATTGCGCTGCACAAACTGAATTACAAATTATTATTTCAAACACCACAGAAGCAGGAATTGTTTTAGATGAAACAGATAATATTCATCTTGATCCTCCAAAAAGTTTTCCCGGTAAGCTGCTTTCCTTTTTACATAAACGATATACAACCTTTAATGGAAATATTGATAGTGGAATGGTGATTATTCCAACTGAATTAATTGTTGATAATGCAGATAAGCTTAAAACTGTTTTAATTGAACTGGCAAAGATCAACCAGCTTGAAAATGATTTTATTGAATGGATGATAACAGCCAATGATTTTTGTAATTCTCTTGTTGATAGAATCGTTGTATCAAATAATCAAACTAAAGAACTGGAGTTTTGTAATGATGAATTGTCGGTAAGAAGTGAACGCTATGGTTTGTGGGCTATCGAAACTTCATCGCAAAACACAAAAAAAATGCTTTCATTTTCATTAGCAAATGATGAAATTAAAATAACCAACAACATACAAAAATTCAGAAAATTAAAGCTTTCATTATTAAATGCAACGCATAGTTTTTTATGCGCACTTGCCTTGCTATTTCATTTTAAATTTGTGAATGAATCAATGCGCGATAAAGTGTTTAAACAATTTATGCAACAACTTATGTTAGATGAGATTTTGCCTTGTGTTGTTGATGACGAAATATCAAAACAGGAAGCTGAAGACTTTACGCAAACAGTTATAAAGAGATTTTCAAATCCATATATCCATCATGACTGGCTTGCAATTGCAACGCATTATCCTGAAAAAATCAAAGAACGTTGTGTGCCGCTTTTACTCAAGTATCAAAAAAGATTTTCTAAGCTTCCGCAAAAAATGATTTTGTGTTTTGCTGCTTATTTTGTTTATACAAAAACTGATGTTACTAAAATAATCTACGATAAAAACTTTTGGAAAGAAGATTCGCATTCGTTGCCCGGTTTAATTGAAATGGTAGAATTTTATATCGGCAAAAGTAAAATGGCAAATGATTTCTCTGCATTAATTGAGATGAATGAAAGCAACTTGAAATGAATTTAAAAACAATAATAAATCGTATGAAAAAAATAGCCTGCGTATCAATTTTGCTCTTTGTTTTTATATGTGTTTCCGCGCAATCATTTCAACCGGTAAATAAAAATGCTTCGCCTGAAGCAAAGAAATTATTGAGCTATTTATACAGCATTAATGGCAAACAAATTTTAAGTGGTGAACATGGTGATGAACGTTGGTTAGATACTGTGAAAAATATCACTGGAAAATATCCTGCAGTTTGGGGCAATGATTTTATTTGGCATGGGACAAATGATCCTGGTGAAGATGTTGTAAACGATGCAATCGAAAAATATAAAGAAGGTTATATTATTACATTGATGTGGCACCAGGGCAGACCAATTGATAATCCGCCGTTTGGATGGAAAGAAAGTGTACAGGCGAAACTTACAGATGATCAATGGAAAGAACTTACGACTGAAGGAACAGATTTGAATAAAAGATGGCTTGCCCAAATTGATGTTGTTGCCGGTTATTTAAAACAATTAGATAGTGCGCATATTCCAATTCTTTGGCGACCTTATCATGAAATGAATGGCGTTTGGTTTTGGTGGGGTGATAAAAAAGGCAAAGATGGAATTCAGAAACTTTGGAAGATGATGTATGATCGTTACACCAATCATTTTCATTTATATAATTTGATTTGGGTTTGGGGCGCAAATGGTCCGCGTGATATTCCCGGCGATGAAGCGTATGCGTACAAAGATTTTTATCCTGGCAATGATTATGTTGATGTGTTAGGCGCTGATATATATCACATGGATTATGAACAAAAAGATTATAACGAATTGCTTGATGTTGCAAAAGGAAAATTGATTGCATTAACAGAAGTTGGTGAATTGCCATCAACAACAATTCTTAAATCACAACCAAAATGGAGTTGGTTCTTGGTTTGGAATAATTTTATAAATGAACCTGCAAACAGCAAACAAAAAGTAAATGAAATTTATAGTTTGCCGCAGGTATTAACGCATGATGAAGTGAAGATGCAGCAATAATGTAATAAACCACTAAGTCACAAAGGCAGGAAGTATCACGAAGAATAATCTTTGTGCTTTTGTGTCTTCGTGGTTCAAAAAAAATAAAGATGAAAAGACTACTATTGAGTTTGCTAACATTATCAGCCATTCATTTAAATGCGCAACAACAACAAATGCATTTGAATGATAAAGAGTATTTGCAGTACCAGGGCGTTGATGTTATGCTTGCTTGGGATTTTTATCCTGAAGGTCACCAGGGCGGCGTTGGCGTTATACAAAACGGAGAGCGTGTTGCAACAAATGGTGATATACGTTTAAATCCAACACCAGGTCAATGGCAACCCATACCAAAAGTTGGTACACGCATCGTTGATAAAACAACAGGTGCAATCAGTGTGCACATGGAATATCCAAACGAAGCAATTGATCGTAAAGGTTTCAATCCTGTTATTTATCCTGATTTAAAATTTGGTTATACTATTCATGTTGTGCCTGCTGGAAAATCATTTAAAATTATTGTTGATTTGGATAGCACGTTGCCTGATGACTGGATTGGAAAAGTAGGTTTCAATTTTGAATTGTTGCCATCGATATTATTTGG
>JBDUBY010000157.1:0-19117 GCA_040003735.1 Parafilimonas sp. | reverse complement strand
TCATATCAATTCAATGTACAAAATTTAAGCGCAGGAGTTTATTATGTAAGTATGGTTTTAAACAGCAAATCCTTTACTACATTGAAGTTTGTGAAACAGTAGGTTTTTATTTGATTTTTTATTCAGCCTTTTTAAAAATTGATGATAGAATGAATTTCCAAATCCCTTAATTTCGGCATGTGAACTTACTGCGCAAGAACAAGGTAAAAATTACTGCTGCTTATTTTTTATTAGCACTCCTTGTTTTTATCAATGCAATAAAAGCATTTCATCAGCATGGTCATTCTTTTAATGCTCAAAATAAAAGTGTAAGTAAAAATGCGACCATTGTATATACAAATGTGTTTTGTTCCATCTGTGCATTTCAAATTGCAAAAGATAATGATGCGGTAATTGCAACGTCGCATATTTCAATGCCTGAACATTTTGCTGTTTCTTACTTTACTTTCACTTCATTGCTTTTGCGCAATTTTTCCATCCCATCTTTTGTAAGAGGGCCACCCATTTCAGTTTCTTAATTAAGTTTTGAAATTCATATTCTACGTAAAAGGCTTACTGTTGCTGGTATGCCTTACACGGTTCATGAAAAATTATTTTCTTGCTTTTCAATCCGCAAAACCTTAACTATAAAATCAAAAAAAAATAAAATCGTTGTTTATGAAATTTAAAAAAAGTTACATTAAAATTTTATTGTTTGCGGCTATTTTTATTTGTCAACATTCCTTTGCGCAGGTTTCTCAGGCAACCCTGCAACAGATACAGGATTTAGTTAAAGAAAAGAACAGCCGTTCACCAATTGATAAAAAAATTGATTCGCGTTTGTTGCAGGCAGTAAGAGAAAAACTTGGTCAACAAATGGTAAAAGGCATAACGCTTGAACCGGCCAATGTAGATGCAGATGCTACCGGTATGTTTAAAGCAGATATCAGTGCGAATATCACCAACTCCTTTCTTTCAAAAATTACTGCATTAGGCGGAACAATAATTTATGCCTCGCCAAAATATAATACAGTACGTGCAATGGTAAACCTTAAAACAGTAGAAGCTATTGCAGCTTATACTGAAGTGAAGTTTATTCAACCTGCAGTAAAATCCATGCTTGTAGATGAAAACAGGGCGCCTGTAAATACAGAAACTTCTTATGCTGACCGTGTTGCTAAAGTGCGTGCCCAGTTAACAAACTATTTAAATTCTATTCACCCGCTTGCAGGTAAGGTAACTTCAGAAGGTGATGCCACACATCGTGCAGATGATGTAAGAAGCACTTATGGTTACCAGGGACAGGGAATAAAAATAGGTGTACTATCTGACAGCTACAATGCAAAAGGCAAAGCATCAGCAGATGTTGCAAGCGGAGATTTGCCTGGTGTTGGAAATCCTGACGGAGATGTAACACCAGTTACAGTAGTACAAGATTTTGCAAGCGGCGGTGATGAAGGAAGAGCGATGTTGCACGTGATACATGACCTTGCCCCAAAAGCTACATTATTTTTTGCTACGGCTGATGTAAGTGAAGCATCTTTTGCTGACAATATTGAAACATTACGCAACACGTATAATTGTAACATTATTTGTGATGATGTTTTTTATTATGATGAACCAGCTTTCCAGGATGGTATAGTTGCTCAGGCAGTAGATGCGGTAACTGCATCAGGTGCATTATATTTTTCATCTGCCGGTAATTCAGGCTCACTTGCAAAAGGAACTTCAGGAGTATTTGAAGGTGACTTTAATGATGCTGGTTCATTGGTTTTCACAGGCAGTTCAAAAGCTGGTACAATACATAATTTTGGAACCGTAGCAACACCTTTAAACGGAGATATAATTACGGCAGCAGGAACATCTGTTTATAATCTTACATGGAGTGATTCGTATGGTGCTTCAACAAATGATTATGATTTATTTCTTGTAAATTCTGCAGGTAATGTAAAAACTTCATCAACCAATATTCAATCCGGCACACAGAACCCTTATGAAGTAATATCTGCATCCATAGTTGCAAACAGCGACCGTTTGGTTGTATTTAAAACCACAGGTGCTGCGGTAAGAGCATTTCATTTAAATACAAACAGAGGAATGTTGAGTAAAGGTACCAACGGACAAACTACAGGTCATGCCAGTGCTGTTAATGCTTTTTGTATGGCAGCAACCCCGGCAAGTACAGCTTTTGAAAGTGGTTATCCAACAGGTCCATATCCAAATGCATTTAATTCAGGCAATAAGGTTGAACCTTTTAGTTCAGATGGACCAAGAAAAATGTTTTACAATCCTGACGGAAGTGCTATATCACCCGGTAAGTTTACGTTTGCTTCAAACGGTGGTACAACGCTTGCCAAACCAGATCTTACTGCAGCGGATGGTACTAAAACTACCTTTAGCAGGCTTAGCGGTCTTAGTCCATTCTTTGGTACATCATGCGCTGCACCACATGCTGGCGCTATTGCAGCATTGTTGTTATCAGCAAACCCGTCGCTTACATCTGCACAGGTAAGAAGTATTCTTACATCAACAGCACTGGATATTGAAAGCACAGGTTATGATAATGTTACCGGTTATGGAATTATACAGGCTTTCCAGGCAGCAGGTGCAGTTAGTACAAGTTGCAACAGTACTTATGATGGCGGCATACACAATACATTTGCCACAGCAGTAACAATACCGCTGAACACAGATATTACCGGCACAATAAGTACAGCAGCCGACACTGACTTTTATAAGTTTACTATTGCTACAAAAGGCGCAGGGAGAATTAGTTTAACTAATCTTCCGGCTGACTACGATATGTATATTTATACGGCTGCACATAAACTTGCAGCTTCTTCTAAAAAACGAGGAACTACTTCAGAAGTACTTAGCGGAAATTTTCCTAAAGGAACTTTCTATATCGAGATCGTTGGTTTTAATCATGCCTTTAACAGCACAAGCTGTTATACATTAAATGTATCTCAAAGTGTAGGTGCATCATTAATAGCAGGTGCGGACGACAGCAAAATAAACCTGTCACTTGATAACGCGAATATTGTATTATATCCAAATCCAGTTTCATCAGTTTTAAATATCAATATTCCTGAAAAAAGTATTGGTGGAAAATTGAAAATTACAGATGCATTTGGAAAAACAATTTTAATGCAATCTATAATGTCTTCTGATGCACATATTAATGTTGGTAAATTTACAAACGGTACTTATTTATTAACGATCGTAAACAAAGATGGAAGTGTAATAATCACTTCAAAATTTGAAAAACAATAATTCAAAATTGATCTATAAAAAAGCTGCTATGAAATTTTCATAGCAGCTTTTTTATTTTATGAATGCTTTACAAAAGATCTGCGCATATTTATCTATAAAATATTTTAATCCGGCTTGTATAAAAATGTGTTTGCTTTCCTGTATTGCGCCGTGCTTGCTATGATATGTTACATGCATATCATCTATAAAAAAAGTATGCGAACCATCTTCTGTTACTTGTATTGTCCTGCTATTTATCAAAAAAATATTTTCAATTTATCGTGTATAAAAAACGCAATGCAAGTTTTGATTTTTTTTATTTAATATATTCTATTGCTTAGTTTAGACGTTCAAAATATTTCCAAATTAACAATTAAACTACAATGAAGAAACGATTACTCACACTCGCAATGCTTGGCCTGGCATTGAATGGGTTTTCACAAGATTTAAAAAGTTCAATTAAAGGCAACGGCGGACTTACAAAACAATTTACAAGTCTTTCTGTGGCACAGCAAGTGCCATTTACTGCATCCCAGGCAGCGAAAATTTTTGGTTTAAATGCACAAAGCGCGCTGGTTTTAAAAAACACTGAAACAGATAAACTTGGTATTGTGCATTATCGTTTTTATCAAACTTACATGGGCATTCCTGTTAACCGTTCTATGTATGTTGTAAATGTAAAAGATGGAAAAGTTGTTTCTATGTCTGGCTCTATCGTTACAGATTTTGCAAGCGACATGACTGCAAGAAACACTACTAAAGTTGATGCAAAGCAGGCAATAGTAAATGCTATAACTGCCGTTGGTGCCAGCAAATATGTTTGGCAAATTCCTGAAATGGAAAAAAGTATTAAAGCACAATTAAAAGATCCATCAGCAACGTATTATCCAAAAGTTGAAAAATGCTGGTATTATTCAGGAGATCAAATTGATGTTCAAAATTTAAAACTTGCTTACCGCGTTGATGTATATGCTGAACAACCTTATAGCCGTGCTTATTATTTCGTTGATGCATCAAACGGAAAAATTCTTGGCCGTGAAGAACGCATTGAAACAAGCGATGCTACAGGCACTGCAAACACTTTGTACAGCGGTACGCAAACAATTCATTCAGAAAAAACAGGTACAAACGCATACAGGTTGCATGATCTTTCAAGAGGTAATGGTGTTATTACTTTACATGGTAACAGCGGCGAGTATGGTGTTGAATATACAAACACATCTGCCAACTGGAATTTGGCATTGCCAGATCAGAACGCACTTGATGCACATTGGGGTGTTGAAATGACGTATGATTATTATAAAGTAACGTTTAACCGCAACAGTGTAGATAACAATGGTTACGCTTTATACAGCTATGTAAACCGCGGCGGCATTTTATATAATAATAATGCAGGATGGGATGGCACTGCAATGAACTATGGCAAACGCACCAATGCCGGCAACGCAACCGGAAATGGTGTTACCGGTATTGATGTAACAGGTCATGAGCTTACACATGGCGTTACGCAAAATACAAGTGCTTTGGTGTATGCTAATGAATCTGGTGCAATGAATGAAAGCATGAGTGACTGTATGGGAAAATCAGTTCAGTTCTTTGCAAAACCAACAGATATTGACTGGCGTTTAAGTAACGATATGGGTTGGATTATCAGGGATATGGGCAACCCAAATGCATTTAGCCAGCCAGATACTTACAAAGGTACATTTTGGGTAACAGGCAGCGCTGATAACGGCGGCGTTCATACAAACAGCGGCGTTGGTAATTTTATGTTCTATCTTCTTGTTACAGGCGGCAGCGGCACAAATGATAATGGAGATGCTTATAGTGTGCAGGGAATTGGCATAGCCAAAGCTGATCAAATCTTATATCGTACAAACACTGTTTACTTAACGCCAAATGCGGTATATGCAGACTGGAGAGCAGCTTGTATTAGTGCAGCAACAGATTTATATGGCGCAACATCTAATGAAGTTAATCAAGTTAAAAATGCCTGGCATGCTGTAGGTATCGGTGATGCTGGTGGCGGTACTACTTACTGCACTTCAAAAGGATTGAGTACAGCAAATGAATGGATCAATCTTGTAAATTTTGCTGGCAGTGATTATGTAAGTGGAAACAATGGTGGTTATGGTGATTTCACGTCGGTGGTTTCAGATGTTGTAGCCGGCCAAACTACTACCATACAAGTTAGGGCAGGCTTTACCGGTGCTGTTCGCAAAGAAGGCTGGACATTGTATATCGACTATAATGGCGATGGAGATTTCTCTGATACTGGTGAAAAAATTGGTTCAGCATCTGTTACTTCTTCTGCTATTCTTACAAAATCATTTAAAATTCCTAAAACTGCTAAAGTTGGTCTTACCCGTATGCGCATTCAAATGCATTATAATACTATTATCACAGACCCATGTGCAACATTTGATCAAGGCGAAGTGGAAGACTATTCTGTAAATATTTCCAGCGGAAGTGGTTTAGATGATAACAGTGAGTCATTAATAAGTGGCGTATCTGTTTCACCAAATCCAGTAAGTGCTTCTGTTGCACGTATAAATTATACGCTTGCAAAAACTGGAAATATAAGTTTAAAATTAAGTGATGCAACCGGAGTGGCTTATGGCAATTACAAAGCAGGCATTCAAAATAAAGGTGCTAACAGCTATGTAATTAATAACCTTTCTTCATTGCATAACGGGTATTATTATGTTTTAATACAACAGGATGGTGTTGCTATAGGCAAGATCACTGTTTTAGTAGCACATTAATATTCTTTCAACTTTTATAAAAGCCCCGCATTTGTGCGGGGCTTTTATGTTTATTACATGTTTTGCTATATCATAAATACACACAAAGTAAAAATGTTTATCATGAATAAAATATTTCAGTCTGTAAATTTGCAGCAATAAAATGCTTAAATTATTATAATGATAATGTCAACAACGATTAGTAAGGAGCGGCAAAAAATACATCCTCATAAATTTGTGTTGTGGGTAGCAATGGGAAGTATTGTAATGATGTTTGCCGGTTTAACGAGTGCTTACATTGTGCGCCAGGCAGGTGCTAACTGGTTAGAATTTGAACTGCCTCCTGTGTTTTGGTTTTCTACCGGTGTTATTTTATTCAGCAGTATTACAATGCATCTTGCTTTAAAATCTTTTAAGGCAAGAGAGATGAAACGTTACCGCACACTTATAACTATAACTGCTGTTGCCGGTGTTGTGTTTGCTATATTACAATACAGTGGTTTTGGATATTTGTATGAACACGGTGTACAGGTATTTGGTGCAGGAAGCAATCCATCAGCTTCATTTCTTGGAATTATAGTTGGCTTGCATGCATTGCATGTAATGGGCGGGGTAATTGCGTTACTTATTATCTTTTTTAAAGCCTATAGCCGCAAAGTAAAAACGTATAATATAACTTCTGTTGAACTTGTGAGTATATACTGGCATTTTGTAGATATACTTTGGATATATCTTTTTATTTTTTTGAAATTGTTATAAAAAAGTATCAATTTTTTAAAGGCAATAGATCAAACTAAGCAATGAATTTTTCTTATCTCATTAGTGAAAAAAATAAAAAATAAAATATACTCTTGAAAAAATATTGATGATTTTATTTTTTTTAAAGCTTAGCCAATACCTTTGCTGCATTACAAGCTATAAATAAAAACATGTCTACAACTGTTACAACAACTACGGGATTGTGGAAGGGTGGAAGAAGCCCCTTCAATGTTGAGTATGGCAAATTGATGATGTGGTATTTTTTGATGAGTGACTCCTTCACGTTTGGTGCATTCCTCATTGCTTATGGAACTACAAGATTTGCTACCAATGGCTGGCCCAACCCCAACGAAGTTTTTGATAAGGCTCCTTTTATAGGCGGCGGCTATCCACTGGTATATGTAAGTTTTATGACGTTTGTGCTAATCATCAGCTCCGTAACCATGGTGCTTGCTGTGCATGAGGGTCATAAAATGAATAGAAAGGGCGTTGTAAAATATCTTATTCTAACAATTATTGGCGGACTTATATTTTTAGGTTCACAAGCATGGGAATGGACACATCTTTTTCACGAAGGTGCATGGTGGGGCAGAAATCCTTTTCCTAATTATGATGGCACTATCAGCACATCTAATTTCACAAACTTCTTTTTTACCATAACAGGTTTTCATGGCTTTCATGTATTTTCAGGTGTTGTAATAAATGTTGTTATGCTTATAATGACTTTGCGAAAAACATTTGACAAACGCGGCCATTATTTAATGATTGAAAAGGCCGGCTTATACTGGCATTTTGTTGACCTGGTTTGGGTTTTTGTATTTACCTGTTTTTATCTTGTTTAATTTGAAAATTTATTTTAATGGAGCATACCTTAGAATCACTGGCAGCAGAACAGCATGTAGGCGGAGGTAGAAAGGAAATATATCGTGTAACAATAATTCTTTCAGTACTTACCGGTCTTGAACTGGCATTGGGATTTGCAATGATGCACATGCCTTACGAAAGCCTTGAAAGAGATTTTATAAAGGGAGTAATTATAATTTTAATGCTTGCAAAAGCTTTTTACATCGTATCCTACTTTATGCACCTTAAGCATGAAGTAAGAAACCTTATCATGACGATCGTAGTTCCTTTATTTTTATTTGTATGGTTTATAATTGCATTTCTTGCAGATGGCAATTCTTTTAGAAATGATAAAAACACCTGGGACAGAAATCATAAAGAACGCAGCCAGGAAAAAATGCCTGCTAAAGAAGAAGAAACACACAAGCTGGAATAAAAGTTTTGTGAAACACTAAATAATAACTACTAACCATTGCACCTTTGCGATGGTTTTTTTTTGATGAACTTGCACATAAATTTTATACATACCAATGAATAAAAAAGCCTTACTGGCATTCGCTATTGCTTTACTGCTTCCTTTAATTTGTTATTGGTGGCTTAAAGAAGCAAGCGATAACGCAACAGCAGTACCTAATCATTATTTCCCGGATACAGTTATCAACCATATTGAAAAAGGCGAGACGGTGAACGATACGGTTTGGCATCGTATCGCAAATTTTCATTTGGTGAACCAGTTAGGTGATACAGTAAGTTTATACGATTTGAAAGGGAAAATAATAGTGATGGATTTTTTCTTTACATCCTGTCGTTCCACTTGCCCGCTTATAACGGCCAACATGCTGAAGATGCAACGCTCTTTTGCAAAAGGCGGTGATGATGAAGACACGCCGGATTCATCTATTGTTCAATTCATTTCTTTTAGTGTTGATCCGCAAACAGATTCTGTTGCACGATTAAAAAAATATGCAGACCAATATGGAATTGATCCCGGCAATTGGTGGCTGCTTACAGGAAACCGTGATTCAATTTATAACTATGCATTCCAGGAATTAAGGGTTGATAAAATTGATACGCTTACGCCTATCAATCCAGACTTTGTTCATACAACAAGATTTGTTTTGGCTGATAAGAATTTTAATGTGCGTGGTTTTTATGATGGGAATGATTCAACATCGCTTGATAAATTATCAAAAGATATCGGGCTGCTTATGCTTGCAGTTGATGATAACCCCGAAGTACTTCCTTTTGATCCGGTTGTATTGATCATTTTTCTTGTAATAACAATTGTAATAACTGTAGTAGTGATACGTTTAATTTTCCGTAAAAAAGTTACAAATGAATGAACTGCCGCAACCAGCATTGCATAAAAATGATAAACAGGCAACCTTAGTTATCATCGTTTTTTCATTTATAGTATTTGCTGCAGTAAGTTTTTTAACGCAGGTAAAACTCAACATCAACTTAGGATTTAATGTGCACATTTTTGCATTAGCAAATGCCATTATAAATTCAATAATTGCGGTGTTGTTAGTACTTGCGCTTATTGCTGTAAAAAATAAAAAGTATTTCCTGCACAAACGCATTATGCTTACTGCATTAACGTTGTCTGTTCTCTTTCTTATTTCCTATATTACCCATCATTTACTTGCCGGTGAAGCCATTTATGGTGATGCCAATCATGATGGAGTTTTAAGTGATGCAGAAAAACTTGCAGTAAGCGGAACAAGAACTTTTTACCTGATCATTTTATTATCACATATTTTTTTAGCGACTATTATTTTGCCGTTTATTTTGTTTACAGCATACCGTGCACTTATTGCAGAATACCCCAAACACATGAAATTAGCACGCATTACCTGGCCGCTTTGGTTTTATGTAACTGTTACTGGGCCTGTAGTTTACTGGATGATTCATCCCTATTACCGTTGAAAATTTTATAATAAACAAACTTTTTTTAGCCTGTTAGAATTCTTTAATTAATTAGGAAATCATTCTCAAATATTCAAAAATTTACAATTCGCCAATCTGTTACCTTTGCCGCTCATTTTTTTGCATGGAAATAAGCGATGTGGTTTATTCATCATATAAAATACAAGAAAATTTATGGCGAATTCCTTGGGCAAAAAAAGATTAAAATACTTACATGAAAGATAAGAATACGGTCATTGGTATAGTTTTACTCGCAATATTATTTTTTGTTTTTTTCTGGTATACCAATAAGGAGCAGGGTGCATTATTAGCAACTCAAAAACACGTAGAGGATTCTCTGCATCTTGATTCACTGGCTAAAATAACGCCGCAACAAAAAGCTGTTGTAACAGCAGATTCATTATACAAAGATTCCGTTTCAAAAATAACCAAGGCTGGAAATTTCAGCAATGTTTCAAATGTTCCGGAACAAATGGTAACAGTGGAAAACGATTTAATTAAAGTTGTTTTTTCATCAAAAGGAGGCAGTGTAAAATCTGTTGAACTTAAAAAATATAATTCGCAAACAGGAGGGAAGGTTATATTAAGTAAAAGCAGTAATGATGGTATTGGCTATACAATTAATACTGCGGCAAACCAATCTGCATCAACAACACAAATGAATTTTACAGCTTCACAACTTGTAAAAAATGCTGACGGAAGCCAGACCATTGAATTTAGTTTAATGGATTCTTCACATGCAGCTATCATTCATCAATACATAATAAAACCAGATAGTTACTTAATTGATTGGAATATAAAATTAAATGGTGCGGCTTCTTTGCTTACGAGCAATACTATGAATTTTCATTTTGTTTCTCAACTGATGCAGGTGGAAGAGTCTGTTGACTATGAGCGCCGCATGAGTGATGTGTGTTTTTCTGAAGGAAACGATTTTGATTATATTTCTTCTCACACAGACCACACGTTTGAAAAACCGGTTCAGTGGCTTAGCGCGGTTCAGCAATTTTTCAATATAACATTGATAGCAAAAAATAATTTCAACAGTGGCTCAGTGCATTGGTCAAGAAAAGATGACAGCAGCAAAGTAATAGGTTTGGTTGATGCAACATTGCAAATGCATGTGCCTGCAACATCGTCGGTTAATATTCCTATGCAATTATATTATGGCCCGAACGATTACAAAATTTTACAAAGTGCCGCTCCCAATATGGACCAGATTGTTAACCTGGGACGAGACATGTATTCTTTTGTGAGGCCAATTAATAAATTTATTGTAATGCCTGTGTTCAATTTTTTTGCAGGCTTTATTTCTATATATGGTTGGGTAATTGCGCTGCTTACGATTGTGATAAGGTTGATCACTTCACCATTGGTTTATAAAAGTTATAAAAGCGGCGCAAGAATGAAATTGCTGAAACCTGAATTGGATGCATTGCGTAAAAAATTTGGTAAAGACCAGCAAGGTTTTGCAATGGAACAGATGAAATTATTTAGAGAAGCTGGTGCAAATCCGTTAGGCGGTTGTTTGCCATTGGTGTTGCAGATTCCTATATTCTTTGCCTTATATAGTTTTTTTAATTCCAGTATAAGTTTAAGAGGCCAGCCTTTTTTGTGGTCGAAAGATCTTTCTACTTATGATGTTTTAGTGCAATTCCACAGTAAAGTATTTATTATCGGCGATCATATAAGCCTGTTTGCTTTGCTTGCTGTTGGTACAAGCTTTCTTATTTCTTTGTATAATATGAATATGACGCCGCAAGACCCGAACAATCCTGCGCTCAAATACATGCCTTATATATATCCTGTGTTCATGATACTTTTTTTCAACTCACTTCCTTCGGCTTTAACATGGTATTATACAGTATCTAATCTTATTACGCTTGGCATTCAGTTCACAATTCAGAATTATATTCTTGATCACGAAAAAATTCTTGCTCAAATGCATGAGCGAAGAAAAGCACCTAAGAAAGTAAAACCTAAAAGCAAATGGCAGGAGCAGTATGAAAAAATGCAGGAAGGCCAAAAGAAAATGCAGGATTTAAAACAGCAAAATCAAAAGAATAAAAAATAATTCTCATAAATAAAGACTAAGGCTTTGGTGAAATAATTTCCTTATTTTTATGTTATGCGAAAAGTTGCTGACATATTGAAAAGAAAGGGAAATCATGTTGAAACAGTTCAATCAGAACTTACAGTAATTGATGCATTACAATTGATGGCCGAAAAAAATATCGGCTCTGTTGCCATCGTTCAAAATGATAAATTTATTGGCTTGATGACGGAACGTGATTATTCTCGTAAGGTAATTTTAAAGGGCCGCTCTTCAAATGAAACAACTGTAGGCGAAATCATGACTGCAGACTATCCGTCAGTTACTGAAAATGATAGCGTTGAACATTGCATGTATCTTATGTCTTCAAAAAATATCCGTTATTTACCAGTAGTAGAGTCTGAAAATCTTTCAGGCATTATATCTATAAATGATGTTGTAACAGAAACCATATTAACACAAAAAGAAACCATCGAGCATTTACATAATTATATTCATTCCTGATTTTGCTTATAGCTAATTTCTACAGGTAAAAGCTCGTTTTTTAGCCTTTTTTTCTTAATTTCGCCGCCCCGATTAAAACAACGGGATTTTTTATCATGAGTGAAAACGATATTTCTAACCTGCCTGCTGATGAAGCAGGCACAAACGCTGATGCACAGGAGTCTGTAAATGCCGAACAGGCAGATACAACTACAGCGACAACAAATGCACCTGCAACAGAAGACAATACGGATAATGCTTCCGAATCAAACCCTCAACCTGTAATTGAAAATTCTGTTACAGAATCATTACCCCAACCGGTAGAGGAAAAAGTTACTGCACATGACGATTTCGATTGGAGTGTTGATAAACGAAACGTTACACAGTACAACAAAGAAGAAAAAGAAAAGTACGACCATGTGTATGAAAACACTTTCGTAACAATTGAAGATGGAGAAATTGTAAACGGGAGCGTGGTAGCCTTAACTAAAACTGATGTAGTTGTAAACATTGGTTTTAAAAGTGATGGCCTTGTATCATCCAACGAATTCCGCGACAATCCAGGTCTCAAAATTGGAGATATAGTTGAAGTGATGGTTGTTGAAAAAGAAGACCGCGATGGTAATCTTCATCTCAGCCGTAAACAGGCACGTGTATATCGTGCATGGGAAAGAATTGTTGAAGTGCATAAAACCGGTGAAGTGGTTACTGGCTATGTTACCAGCAAAACTAAAGGTGGTTTAATTGTAGATGTGTTTGGTCTTGAAACATTTTTACCAGGCTCACAAATTGATGTTAAGCCAGTTACTGATTACGATCAGTTTGTTGGTAAAACAATGGAATTTAAAGTTGTAAAAATTAATGAAGCTATAAAGAATGCAGTTGTATCTCATAAAGCTTTAATAGAAAGTGATATTGAAGCACAACGTGCAGAAATCATCAGCAAGCTTGAAAAAGGCCAGGTGCTTGAAGGTACTGTTAAGAACATAACAGACTTTGGCGCATTCATGGATCTTGGCGGCCTTGATGGTTTATTATACATTACTGATATTTCATGGGGACGTATTTCCCATCCAAGTGAAGTAGTGAAAATGGATCAGAAATTACAAGTTGTTGTGTTGGATTTTGATGATGACAAAAAACGCATCAGCCTCGGCTTAAAACAACTTACTCCTCATCCATGGGATGTATTGCCAGAGTTTATTCATGAAGACGCAACTGTAAAAGGCAAAGTTGTAAACATTGAAGATTATGGTGCTTTTTTAGAAATTCTTCCCGGTGTTGAAGGTCTTGTGCATGTAAGTGAAATTACATGGGCAAATACGCCAATCAATGCAAAAGAATTTTTTAAACTTGGTGATGAACATGAAGCAAAAATTGTAACGCTTGATAAAGATGCGCGCAAGATGAGCCTTTCTATCAAACAGCTTACAGAAGATCCATGGAACAACATTGAAACCAAATTTCCTGAAGGCAGCAAGCATAAAGGCATTGTGAAAAACATTACACCTTATGGTGTATTTGTAGAGCTTGAACCAGGAATTGGCGGCATGATTCATATCAGTGATTTAAGCTGGTTGAAACGTTTCAATCATCCTGGAGAATATACAAAAACAGGTGAAGAAATTGATGTGTTGATTATGTCAATTGACAAAGACAACCGCAAACTTCAGCTTGGTCATAAGCAACTGGAAGAAGATCCTTGGACAGCTCTTCAAGATACATTTGCCGTAGGCAGTGTACATGAAGGTACAGTTGTAAGAAAAGATGATCGCGGGGCCATTGTTCAGTTGCCTTATGGATTGGAAGGTTTTGCACCTAACCGCCATTTAATTAAAGAAGATGGTAAAAGTTTGGTAGCTGATGAAACTGCACAATTCATGGTAATTGAGTTTGACAGAAATGAAAAGCGCATTCTTGTTAGCCATACTAAAATTTGGGAACAGGCAAAAGCACAGGAACAGGAATCAGCTAAAAAAGAAGCAAGAGTTGAATCTGAAAAAACACGTAAAACGGTTAAGACAATTCAGAATAAAGTTGAAAAAGCAACACTTGGAGATTTAAGCGCTTTAGCTGAAATAAAAGAAAAATTGAAAAAGGAAGAAGAACAATAAATCTCTTTTTAATAATTTTAAAAGCCCTGCATTGCAGGGCTTTTTTTTGCGTGTAATAAGGATAAGGCTAAAAAATATTGTTTTGATGATCATTATTAAACTGAATGATATCAGGCTCACGCACGTAATTGCTGTTGTACCTGAACGCAATATTCGTGGTGATTCTTGCCTCAAACTGGTGCATTCCGTAAGCAGTGTGAGGAAAATAAACAAAGCGAAACTCACTGGTTTGAAATACGAGGTTTTCATTTCTTGTTCTTATACCACCACCTAAACCATAAAACCATGTTGGCAAGTTGAGAATATTTTTTTCAGGTTTTAAAGCAACAACATCACCAAAAACAAACGGGGAAAATTTAAAACCGAATGCTTTGTAATTAATAAAACTTATGGTTTCAGAATGTAAACTTATCCGTGATTCTCCCCGGACTGAATCTCTTGAAAAATATCTTATTCCAAAAGTGTTATTTATACTTAACGGATCAAGACCAATACGGTTAAAAAGCTGCGTATAAGCGAATTGCACATATTGCCTTAATTTTAAATTCCTGAATTGAAATGCCCTGCTAAATCCAGCAACGCCCGCCAGCACGCCGGCATCCTGGAATTTTTTGTCTTTAAAAAAACTTCCCGCTCTTAAAAAATATTGAACAATATCACCTTTATTATACACTGAATAGCGGTTTGCATCAAACCCAAAATAAGGACGTGAAAGATATGCCTGCTGGTACCAGCCACCAGTAATGGCAAGGTTATATCCATACGGAACATCTTCCGTTGTACCAAAACCATAGAGATAATTTGTTTTGTAAAATTCCTGTTTAAAAAATGTCATCTGTGCTAAAACAGCTTGCTTATTATTAAACCTAAAAACAAGCCTGTCATCAATTTGATTTGGTATTTGAGTAAAGTCCTGTTTAAAGTAACGCAAACTCACAAACTTCCTGTCAAGATGGGTTTTATTGAAAAGATATTTTTTTATCCCAAGGTTATAGCCGATCCATGTATCAAAAAGATTGTAGTTATAATTATAAAAGTCAAAAACAGATTTACCATAATGATTAAAGGTCTTAAAATTTCCTGCCGTTAAACCTCCGGCGAAATGTGAATATTGCGAAACAAGATTTCTTTGAAGTGAAATTGTAAGTGCGTGTTCATCGTTGGTAGAGTTATACAGATCAGGACTTATGTTTGAGTAACTAACGGAAGCATCAATAAAACTATGTGCTACATTATATTTCCTGTACATTAAACCAACACCGCTTGCAGGCGACCTGTTTTTTTCAACCAGCACACTTGCCTGTAAACTTTGAGCAACACCAAATAAATTTACATCTTCAATTTTAGCTTTAAATTTTCCTGTGCTTGCCTGGTTTAATTCTCCGTTAATACTAAAAAGATCTTTTGTTATAACATAAACATCTACCGAATCGGGAGAACCAGTTTTTGGCTGAATTATAATTCGGGCATCTTGTATGTAATCAAGTGAACGCAGGTAACGTTCATTATCTGCAAGTAAATTAGCCGAAACCGGTGTTTTTTCTTTTATAAAAAGATTTTGCGCTATTGCCCATTCCTTTGTGGTGTTGTGTAAACTGTTCAGTATTCTTGTTCCAAAATAATTTATATTATTTGAAGTGTCAGTAAACGTTTTTTCAAATTTGTATTGATTGATGATAATATGCCTGATAATTTTTCCTTCATAAGGTTTGAAGGCAGTTTCACTTTTCGTTGTCAATAATCCTTGCTGATTAATAGTATCTGATGTATTTCGTTTAAGAAATCGCATCGCATAATGAAAAATGTTTGTTCTTGGTGTATTTTGAATAGTATCTTTCTGCTGACAATCAGCATATACAAAAATCAGCAGTAAAAAAATTGTTATTGATAAATTCAGTAAATACTTCACACTGTAATAAGCGGTTAAGAAACATCTTTATTGCATAAATCACTCCAATTTAGGAATATAAATTTTAAGCAAATCCAAAAAGTATTCGCGGTTTATCATATTCGCACCAAGACTTTCAAGATGATTGGTATATACCTGGCAATCTATCAGTTCAATTCCTTCTTCAATTAAATGCTGAACATAATTTATGAACGCAAATTTGCTTGCGTTTGATACAAGGCTAAACATACTTTCACCAAAAAAAACCTTACCCATTTTTATTCCATATAATCCGCCAACAAGTTTATCGTCTTGCCAGGTTTCGGCGGAAAAAGCATAACCTTTTTTATAAAGGTTGATATAAGCTTTTTCTATTTCATTTGTAATCCACGTGCCTTCATAATCGCGTTCTGCAGTTTTACAATTACGAATCACATGATCAAAAGAATAGTTTATTTTAAACTTGAATTGATTGCTGCGCAAAATGCGATGCATGCTTTTGCTTATTTTTAAATGCTGCGGAAATAAAACAAACCGCGGATCAGGGCACCACCATAAAGGCAAATTATTTTCAAACCAGGGAAATATCCCATTTCTATATGCAAGCAATAATCTTTCTTCACCTAAATCACCCCCGATAGCAAGCAAACCATCCTGCAATGCATCGGTACATGGAGGAAACCATAATTTATCATCAAGAATTGAAAGAGGCATAGCAAACAGGAGAGAAGCAAAATGAGATTTAAAATTAATGTTCAACCATTTCTTCAATAGTCGCATTTATACCGCGGTCGGTAATGGCTTCCCGCATTGGTTTAAGTGTTTCAAAGTCGCCTTGCTTAACCGCATATTTCCCATGAAAGTGTATAATAAAAGCACATTGCTCAGCTTGTTCTTCATTGTGGCCGCAAACATTTATAAGTGTTTCAATAACCCATTCAAAAGTATTCACGTTATCATTCCATACAATCAAATTGAATGAAGGTGCAAGCGTATCAAGTAAATCGGTTTCAGATTCCTGTATTGTTTGCTCTGCATTATTTGTTACAGCTTTCATTATGCAAAATTAGTATTTCTGAAAACGATTTTATTTCATTTTATCTTAAAACTGCGCAAACAATACGCTCTTTTTGCTGTAAATCTTTTTGAATAACAATTTCTGAAAAACCTTTTTCTTTTAATAAGGCAGCAACCTGGTTACCCATCGCTTCATTTATTTCAAAAAACAACTTACCGGAGCATGTATTTAAATGCTTTAATCCAAAATCAGCGATAGCCTTGTAAAACAATAATGGATCTTCATCAAAAACAAATAAAGCAAGATGAGGTTCATATTGCAATACATTTTGCGACATTGTTTTGGATTCAGATTGTTTTATATAAGGAGGATTACTTACAATTATGTCAAAAGCAGGCAAATTAATATTTGTGTCAAAATTTAAAATGTCCGCCTGAAAAAAATTGACCTGTACGTCATTTTTTCTTGCATTTTCCTTAGCAATCTCAATAGATTTATTACTGATATCCAATGCATATACATTTGATAATGGTAATTTTTTTTTAGTTGAAATTGCGATACATCCGCTGCCTGTTCCAATATCAAGAATTGAATATTTTTTATTGATAGATTGCTCAACTACAGCGTAAACCAATTCTTCTGTTTCCGGCCGTGGAATTAAAACATTTTCATCAACATAAAACTTTAGACCGCAGAACCAGGCTTCATGTAATACGTATTGAACAGGTTTCGATTCGAGCAATTGTACCATCAAAGTTTGCAGTTGCTGTTGCTGTTCAACGCTTAACACAAATTGTTTAACAATTAATCTTTGTATTTTGGTAAGGCCTGTTACATGTTCAATAACCATATCCGCAATGTTCGTTGCTTCACGATTATCATATATTTTACATAATTTATTGATCAAAGTTTTATTTGCTTCAAAAACAGTCATAGTTGCAATGTAGCTATTAATTATTTTTGAGGAATGCTCACGCAACATGAATTATATATGCATCGCTGCATTCAACTGGCAAAACTTGGCGCTGGTAATGTGGCGCCAAACCCAATGGTTGGTGCGGTGCTTGTTCATGAAAATATAATCATAGGCGAGGGTTATCATACACAATATGGAGACGCACATGCTGAAGTGAATTGCATTAACTCAGTCAAAGCGGAAAACAAGCATTTAATAGAAAGATCAACCTTGTATGTTTCCCTTGAGCCATGCTCACATTACGGAAAAACTCCGCCATGTAGTGATCTTATTATCAGGCAAAAGATTCCAAAAGTTTTTATTGGAAGTAAAGATCCTTTTAAAGAAGTTAATGGCAAAGGAATACAAAAACTGGAAGCCGCAGGAGTGGAAGTTGTTACAGGTGTTTTAGAAAATGAATGTATAAGATTAAATAAGCGTTTTTTTATTTTTCATAAAAAACACCGGCCTTATATAGTTTTAAAATGGGCTCAAACAGTTGATAATAAAATTGCTGGTATTGAAAATAAAGTACTGAAGATCAGTAATAAGTTGACAAACAGATTAGTGCATAAATGGCGATTTGAAGAAGCTTCAATTTTGGTTGGGACAAATACAATTATTGCCGATGACGCTTTATTAACTAATCGCTTATGGACTGGGAAAAATCCTGTCAGGCTTGTTATTGATAAGGATTTAAAGCTACCACAAACGCATAAAGTTTTTAATAATGATGCGCCAACAATCATTTTTAATTTTCAAAAACATACGGTTGATACTGAAACAAAATTTACAAACCAGGCTTATTATTATAAGCTTGAAATTGGAAATAACGTCAATCATCAAATTTGCGAAGCCTGCTATAAATTAAATATTCAAAGCATTTTGGTTGAAGGCGGCGCAAAATTATTACAGTCATTTATTGATGATAGATTATATGATGAGATTATTACAATAACCAATACTGAAATGCAAATTGGAAATGGCTTACATGCTCCGTTATTTAATGGACTAATTAAAGCTTACTCAAAAAGTATCAAGAAAGATAAAATAGAATTTTTCCTATAATTAATATTATGTTAAGTAGCGCGCACAGGGCT
>JBDUBY010000161.1:0-19247 GCA_040003735.1 Parafilimonas sp. | reverse complement strand
AATGAATCCAGTCAGCATAATCAATAGCCAGGTCGCCGTCTTCTTTATTTGGATTAAAAGGACGCAGAATCTCAATCGCTAAAACATTCTTTCCATCATAATTAATTGTGCTTGTAACATCAAGATTAAACATTCTAAATGGCCCTTTTACCTGCATTGAATCAGCAATAAGTTTTCCATTCAGCCAAACATTTGCTTTATAATTTATGCCATGCAATTTCAGCACAACATTTTTATTTTTTTCTGATGATGGCAAACTGAATTCTTTTCTAAACCACCATGTATGATTCAATTTTTCATCTTTCAGTTTTTCAAAATTCTTTGCATAAAAAGGATCGAAATTGTACACATGGTTTGCAAGCAATCCTGCGATGATGGTAGAAGGAACTGTAACTGGATACCAGTTATTCGCAGAAAAAGTTGTTGTTGAAATTTGACTTCCTTTTGTGTGATCTGTAACAGATGATTGCATGCGCCAGGCTTTATGCAAGATCATACTGAAATCTTCTTTTTTGCTTTGGCTGAAGGAAAGCTGGAACAAAAGAATAAAGCTTATAACTGATAATATTTTTTTCATGTAATTTAATTAATTCAATTATTTCATTGCATCATAATATAAAGCTGCTGCCCCAAGTATTCCACTATTATGTAAGGAAGAAATTTCAACTGTTAAACGCTCTGCAGATTTTGTATATACACATGTTTTGATTTGCTTCCACATGGCTTCTTCAAAATATGTATAAGCATGCCTTACGGAGCCACCGAGAATTATAAGTTCAGGATCGTATGTGTACATAATCATCTTTATACAATTGCCTAAATGCGCACCTAATTCTGAATACAAATTCAATGCCTGCGTATCTTCTTTTTTCGCCTGCTCAAAAATAAACTCACCTTTTAATCCATATACATTTTCAAAAAAGGAGCCGCTGCAATAATATTCATAGATTTTATCAAGATAATCTACAGTTCCAAATTCACCGGCACCGCAATTTCGGCCTGCATATAATTTTTTATTGATGATAATTCCTGCACCAACGCCGGTTCCAACAGTTAAGCCAATCATCGAATTATAGCCTTTGCCTTTTCCAAAATAATATTCACCCAGCGCAAAACAATTTGCATCATTATTTACAAACACAGGAATTTTATAACGCGCCTCCATATGTTTTTTTAGCTGCACTTCTTTCCATGAAGGAATATATTGCACATCATATACAATACCTTCTTCTACATCAACCACACTTGGAACGCCAATGCCAATAGCTTTTACTTCATCAGTAACAAGCTTATCAGTTAATGTAAAAACATCATTCAAAACTTCCTCTTCCGTGCCGTTGCTATGAATTCGCTGTGATGCTATTTCAGATAAATTTTGTTGCTGCACAATTGCGCCGCGAATATTTGTTGCGCCTAAATCAATACCGATTATTGCTTCACTCATGCAATTAAGAAATTTCTTTTTTATCAAAAATAGTTTTGTTCTTTATAAGCGGCTTTGCCCAAAAACCAATGGTTAACATATAGCTCATTGTAAGATAAATAAAACACATGCCTGCTTTTAAACCAAATAAATTACCAAGGCCGCCAATAAGTAATTGCACAACCGCACCGCCAATAATTCCTGTAACTAATATTCCTGCAAAAGATCCATGATCTTCTGAAACAGAACTCAATGCCAATGAGAAAATGACGGGATACATTACTGACATAAAAAATCCAACAATGGAAAATGAATACAGTGAAACGTTTGCACTTCCAAAAAGACCAAGCGTTAAAAATATCAATGCCGGAATAGTGAACGATATTAAAAGCTTTCGGCTATCCATGATTTTTAAAAGAAACAATCCAAGTACGCCGCCTGCTGTCATCAATCCCCAGAAATAAGCAACTGCATGTGCGCCGGTTGTTTGCGGATCAAATTGATGATACTCAAATAAAAATTGCGACATCCAGTATGAAACACCTTGCTCTGTTCCAACATAACAAAAAAGCGCTATAAAATATGCTATGACCACAGGCTTTTTTAAAAGCAGTAAATGTGTTTTTAAAGGGCCGGCTTTTTCATCGCTTGTTAATTCTACTTTCGGAAATTTTGATACAAATAGTATAAGGAACATAAACAAACAAATAACTGCAAACAGCCAGTATAAAGAAATCCACGGCATATCATTTGGCACATGCGCTCTCAATATTCCAAATAATCCTGAATCATTTACCTGCATATTTTTAACCATGGAAGCATATACCAACGGGCTTATAAAAGATGCTGCTCCAAATATAAGTTGCGCCAATACTGATGTGAATGCATAGTTTTCTTCGCCACCTGCTGTTCTAAGCAAAGGATTAATTACAACCTGCAGCATTGCCATTCCGCAACCAATTAGAAATAAGGATATAATAGCGGTTAAATAATCAGGTTTTAGCGCCAATATTAACGCGCCTATAAATGCTACAACAAACGCGGCCGTCATAATTTTTTTCTCGTTATACTTCTGCACCAGCATGCTTGATGGGATTGACATAACGCCATAAGCAATAAAAAAAGCAAAAGGCAAAAGGCCTGCAAGCAGATCGCTTAATTTAAAATCTTTTATAAATTCGGGAGATAGCGGCCCAATAACATTCGTTAAAAATGAGATTACAAAAAAGGTGAGCATGATGAGTGCTACGATGTAATAATTACGTTTCATGAGATGATTTGATAAGCTATAAACTGTGGCACAAGATAAAAGAAACTTAGTGAGCAGTATGAAATTTTATAGTGCAATTAAAATCATAAATCGGTTGATTTTTGCCATCGTAAAAAATTTGCTGCATAGCTTAGCTGCATGAAACAAATTTGGTTTACATTTTCATTTCTTGTTTTATCTGTTACAATGTTTTCTCAGCAACTTTTACACGATTCTGTATATTCAAAAGTTACAACAAAACAGGCAAGAGAACAACGCTATAAATATCTTGTTGATACAACCATTAAACAATATCTCGCGGATCCTTTGAACGATGATAATGAAGGTGAATGGAACGAAGCATTATGGAGTTTAGAGTTGCTTCAATATAAGGATGATTATACAAAGCAAAAGTTAGCTGTTGCATGGAGCAAGGCAGCGCAGCTGTCAGATTATTTTCAAAAGAATTTATTGGAAACAACATTTTCGTTATACAAAAAAGAATTTAAAACACAGGCATTGCAATTAATGCATCAAACAAAATCAGTTTCTATTTTTATACGTTGTGCTGAATATGTTTTAAGAGCAGATTCTGTAAACGGAAAAGCTAAGGTTGCTTTAATGATTGAATCAGAATTTCCAAAAGACACCAGTGTTGGAATGCAGATTTTAAAAAGCAGAATTGCAACAAAAAAGTTCCAGTCGTTGCCTCCAATGAATGATATTTTAAGTGCTGATTTTTTAAAGAACCAAACAGTTATTTATAGTTTGCAAAGAAGTAACCGGGATTATGCCGGTCTTGTTATTATTCGTAAACCTGATGGAACATTTGTAAAAGATTCTTCAGGCAATTATTTTCATACGGAGCAATTGGCAAAAGCTATAACTGCGTATCCATTTTATATTACTAATGGTAACACGCCGCAAGGCATATTACGTTTCAGTGGTTTCGATGTGTCGAGGCTTTTATTTATCGGGCCTACACAAAATCTTCAAATGCAGTTGCCTTATGAAACAACTCCGGATGCATTTTTTGGCGATAGTACATTTGTTGATTCGTCGTGGAGCAAAAGTTTGTATGCATCTTTATTACCTGTTTCATGGAAAAATTATAACAACATTTATGAAAGTTTTTATGCAGGAAAAATAGGCCGAAGCGCTGTTATTATGCACGGAACAACGATTGATCCGGAATTTTATAAAGCAGAAACATATTACCCGCAAACACCTTCGCTTGGATGTTTGTGCAGTTATGAATCATGGGATAGTTCTGGCTATCGAATCAGCAGTAATCAACAACAAATTGTAAATGCATTAAACAGCATTCACAGCAACAATGGTTATGTTGTAGTGATTGATATTGATGATAAAAAGAAGAATGTAACCATCGATGAAATGCAACCTTTACTGGACGTTTTGAATAAATGAGATTATATTAAACCGGATAATCGTTATTTATCTTCGCTGTATGCGTTATGATTTTGATGTAATCATTATTGGCGGCGGTGCAGCCGGTTTTTTTACTGCCATCAATCTTGCAGAAAAAAATTCATTGCTGCGAATTGCAATATTAGAACGTGGTAAAGATGTGCTTTCTAAAGTGCGTATTTCAGGTGGTGGTCGTTGCAATGTTACGCATGCTTGTTTTGATGCAAATGAGCTTACTGGTTTTTATCCGCGTGGAAGTAAAGAACTGCGTGGCCCATTTCACAAATTTGCTGCAGCAGATACAGTAAGCTGGTTTCAACAGCATGGCATATTAATTAAGAAAGAAGAAGATGGCCGCATGTTTCCACAAGCAAATACTTCACACGCAATCATTGATTGTTTCATGCATTTACAACAATCATTAAGTATAAAACTCTTCACCAACGAAAATGTTTTATCTATTCAACAAAATAATGGTTGGCAACTACAAACAACTTCTAATCATTTTTGTGCTAAAGCAATTTGTATAGCATCTGGTAGTAGTCCGGCTATGTGGAAGTTACTTCAACAGCTTGGTCATACAATTATATCGCCTGTTCCATCTCTGTTTACTTTTAATTGCAAAGATGTACGCATCGCAAGCCTGCCCGGTCTTTCAGCACTAACATCAATTAATATTAAAGAAACAAAACTGCATTCATCGGGCCCTTTGTTGATTACACATTGGGGCATGAGCGGCCCCGCTATTTTAAAACTTTCTGCGTGGGGTGCACGCATCTTACATGAACTTGATTATAAGTTCATACTTGTTGTGAATTGGATGCATACTGATGATCTTAACTCAATAATAGAAAAATTAAAGCTGTTGAAAACAGAACAATCGCAAAAAATTGTAGCCGTAAAATCTCCGTTCAATCTTCCCAACCGTTTATGGGAAAATCTTGTGCAAGCAGCTTCTATTAATAAACAAACAAGATGGGCTGATGTTTCAAAATCACAGTTACAACAACTTGCAGAACAACTTTGCCAAAGCCATTTTAAGATTCAAGGTAAAAGCACTTATAAAGATGAATTTGTTACAGCCGGGGGTGTTGACTTAAAAGAAATAGATTTTAAAACCATGCGCAGTAAAATTTTACCCAATCTTTATTTTGCAGGCGAAGTATTGAATATTGATGCAGTTACCGGCGGGTTTAATTTTCAAAATGCATGGACAGGTGGATATATTGCTGCAGAAGCAATAAGTAAAGCCAGATTATAACACCGCTTATATCACAGCATTTTTCTTTCAGAGAAAAAGTACGTAATACATAAGTATATTGCACCACTTTTTTAGAAAATGAAGATTATAGAACATATTAGTAATGCAAAAGATACACTTGTTTCTTTTGAAATTTTGCCGCCTTTAAAAGGCAAAAGCATTAATTCAATTTACGAACATCTTGATCCTTTAATGGAGTTTAAACCTTCATGGATAAATGTTACTTATCATCGCAGTGAAACAGCTTTCAAAAAAAAAGTTGATGGCAGTTTTGAAAAGGTTGAAGTGCGAAAACGGCCGGGAACTGTTGGCATTTGCGCGGCGATAATGAATCATTATAAAATTGATGCAGTACCGCATATTATTTGCGGTGGTTTTTCAAAAAGAGAAACTGAAGATGCATTAATCGATCTTAATTTTTTAGGCATTGATAATGTGTTGGTGATTCGTGGTGATGCAGAAAAAAACGCTGCTTCATTCGAACCTGAGTATGATGGTAACCGTTATGCAAGTGAATTGCTGAAACAGATTGTAAATCTTAATAGTGGTATTTATTTGGATGATGATATTCGTGATGGCGGCAAAACAAAATTTTGTATCGGCGTGGCGGGTTATCCTGAAAAACATTTTGAAGCGCCCAATCCTGAAATAGATATCCAGCGGTTAAGAGAAAAAGTTTCCTGCGGAGCTGAATATATCATGACGCAAATGTTTTTCGATAATAAAAAGTTTTTTGATTTTGTAAAAACCTGTCGCGAAAATAATATTAATGTTCCTATTATTCCTGGCTTAAAACCAATCACCAGCCGTAAACAATTATCTGTTTTGCCGCGCATTTTTCATGTAGATATTCCTACATCACTTTCTGAAGAAATCATGCGCTGTAAAACCGATGAAGATTGCGAAAAAGTAGGTACTGAATGGCTTGTTCAGCAAAGCAAAGAATTGAAAAAATTTGGCGTACCGGTTCTGCATTATTATACTTTGGGCAAACCAAGAACCATAAAAAATGTGGTAAAAGAATTAATGTAACTTCTCGGTTTCAATTTCAGTAGCATTCTTATAAACTATAAAATAAAACCAGTTTGCAATCCATTTAAAAAGGTTTACAAACTGTAGAGTATTGTATTAAGAATTAATATTGTATTGATGCGAATATTTTAAACAGCTGCGAGTTTAGTAAACTCTGCACCGTTAAACATGCGGCATAAATTATAATCTTTGGATTTTTTCCATTGTTCAAAATTTGCCTCAGATACTATGCGCCAAAAGTTTTTTGACTTAAGTTCATTAAAATCTGGCGTTTGAATAAAAATTCCCTGGATTGAGTTACGGGTTTTAAAACTGATGCGAACTAAATTATTGCCTTTCCCATCATTAGATAAAAACTTTTCTATTTGTTCATTTGTCATATTTGCACTTTTTGCAATATTAAATTAAATTATTTTATTCTTTATTACAGCGAATAAAGTTTATAAGATTGCTAACAAGACCATTGCTTATTATTTCATTTTGAAATTGAATATTAAATGCTGGCCGCTTTTTTTACATTAATTGCATTCAATCCCTTCGGGCCTTGTTCTACCTGGAAACTTACTTTGTTGTTTTCTTTTATTGGTTCAGTAAGCTGGTTAATATGAACAAAAATACTCTCCTGCGTTTTAAGATCTTTTATAAACCCATAGCCTTTGGCATCATTAAAGAAACTTACAATTCCTTCTCTAACTGCATCTGGTGATTCTTCTTCACGTTTTGCAGCACCTGTTTGCATATCTTCTGGATTAAATACTTTTTTCTTTTTTGGGTCCGGCGGTGTTGCAGAAAGATTTCCATTTTCATCAATATAAGCCAACATTTCATCTAAAGTTTTTCCTTTCTTCGCATTGGCTTTGCGTTCTTCCATTTTCTCCAATTTATTCTGCCTGTCTTTTAGCCTCTTTTTTTCTTTTTCTTTTTTACCAAATGTTTCTTTTGATTTTGCCATGGCTATATTTTAAGTGAAAGATGTTTATTAATTAACTGTACAACGGACTTAAGTTTAAAGAACGTGTTTCCTGTTTAAATGTAAGATAAAAATCACTAAGATAATTTTGAAGTTGGTGCAGGTGTTGAATCTTAGCCCTGCTTTTCAAAATTCTTAATCCATAAAAAATACCATCCGGTTTTATATGAATGCTTATTCCATGGCCGCTCCATGTATCAACTTCTTCATCGTTTTTAAACGATAAATCATATAACATAGATGTAGTTAATGGAATGCCTGAAATATCTGTATTTAAAAAATAACTGCTTTGTGGCAATGTATCTAAAAGTACTTTATCGTTCTCAACTTTTAAAATAGTAACAGTTGAATTTGATGCATTGTGAAACACCCTGTTTCCTTCCCTTAAATCCCGCGAGTCAATCATACTTTATATTTTAAACAGGTGTGAAAAAATTATTCCTATCGTTGCATAAATACTTTGCCTCTTCTGCCGCCACCAAGTGAACGAAAATTTAATAATGGTTTTGGTGGTAATGCTAATCCTGCGTCAGCCATTTGATATGGATGATCTTTCATTACCGGAATAGAGGTTGCAATTAATTTATTTATATCACGCAGCAACATTTTTTCTTCCATTCCACAAAAAGAAATTGCTTTTCCGGAAGCGCCTGCACGGCCTGTACGCCCAATGCGATGCACATAAGTTTCAGGTACATTTGGCAATTCAAAATTTATTACATGCGAAAGGCTGTCAATATCTATACCTCGTGCTGCAATATCAGTAGCAATTAAAACCCGTACTGCTTTATTTTTAAAATTATGCAAAGCCTTTTGCCTTTCTGATTGTGATTTATTGCCATGTATTGCCTGCACCCGTATATTTTCTTTACTCAATGCATAACATAATTTATCTGCCCCAAACTTTGTTTCAGTAAAAACAAGCGCAGATTCTATTTCATTATTTTTTAGAAGATGAATCAGCAACGCCCTTTTATCTGCCTTCTCAACAAAATATACTGCCTGTTCTACGTTTTCTGCAGTGGATGAAACCCTCGTTATTTCAATAGTAACAGGGTTGTTTAAAATGCTTCGTGAAAGCATTACAATATCAGGAGGCATAGTTGCTGAAAAGAATAACGTCTGTCTTTTTTGAGGCAGCTTCGCAACTATTTTTCTAACATCATTAATAAAACCCATATCAAGCATACGGTCTGCTTCGTCTAAAACAAAAATCTTTATTTGTTGTAACGAAATATAACGCTGTGTAATAAGATCAAGCAACCTGCCTGGTGTAGCAATTAAAATGTCAACACCTTTCTGCAAATTTTTAACCTGGTGATATTGAGAGACGCCACCATAAACAGCGAGATATTTTAAGCCGCAATTAGCAGCACCATAATCTTTAAAGCTTTCTTCAATTTGTATGGCCAATTCACGTGTTGGTGTAAGTATTAATGCTTTGATTCCATTGGATGAAACGCCTGCTTCTTTTTGTTGAAATAATAATTGGATTATTGGCAATGCAAAAGCGGCTGTTTTGCCTGTGCCTGTTTGTGCACATGCCAGCAAATCTTTATTTTGTAAAACAGATGGGATAGCTTTTTGCTGAATGGGTGTTGGTTGTGTATATCCCTGCGATTGCAATGCTTTTAATAAAGGCGCAATCAATTGTAAATCTTGAAAATTCAATATATAAATATTTGTTTTGAATGAAGTTGTGTTTGCCGGAAACACCTTCGCTAAATTTAGTTATTTGTTACAGGCTGCTCTTCTTTCACCGGCAAAGCCAACGCTGTTTGTTTGTTTAAGGTTTTATTTTTTATCTGGAGTTTGTAATTGGTAAAAGTGAATGAATAATCATTCTTTAAAAGATGTTCACGCACCTTATCATTTTGCAAAACTGCTATAAAGGCCTGTACAAGTTCATTTCCATTAAACAATGCATCAGGCCTGCCGTTTACAAAGTTTATTGTAAACCTGTAACCTGATTTTCTTATACCGGCTGCTGATTCAAAATCTGTACGGTTCATTCCAAGTACCTGGTCTTCTGCTACAGATTTTTTTATTAATATTTGTATTGCAGGTAAGTACTTGTTCCAAACAGAAATATATGAAGCCAGTTTATTAATCATTAAATAAATTTAAGAAAAACGCCTGTTGTTTGAACGGGAATAGTTTCCGCCGCCACCACCACCTGAACGATTTTCTTTTTCTCTTGCAACAGCTACAGAAAGCTGCCTGCCTTCAATTTCCTTACCATTTAATTCTTCTATAGCTTTTTTGCCTTCATCTTCTGAAGCCATTTCTACAAAAGCGAAACCGCGTGACCTGTTGGTTTCTCTATCCATAATAATTTTTACTGAAGTAACCTTCCCGATTTTTGAAAATAAACTTTCAAGGTCTGTTTCACTTGTATGGAAACTTAAATTAGATACATAAAGATTCATAAAAACAATTTTTTAATAATTAATAATGTTTTTGAAGAAGTAAAAACAGAAGTGAGAGAAGGCTAAACTTTACTTGTGAAGTAAAAGATAATATTGTCTTAAGTATGCTTATACAGCTCAATTAAGCAACAAAGATATGCATAATACTGCAATTGTTGTTCTTTTTTAATATGATAAATTCAATGAATTTATCAGGAAGTGGGAGCAGGAACGAGTTTTATTATAGTGAGCCTGTTCATTACTTTCATGATAATATACGTCAGATCAAATTCAAACCATCTGCGTGCAAAATTTGCATTGTTTTTTGCATGATGATGATTGTTTTGGAAAAGTTCCCCCATCAACAAAACTCCCCAGGGAGAAGTGTTTTTTGAATGATCGCCGTTATTAAAATTACTGTAACCATATTTATGACCACACCAGTTTACGATAGCACCTTGTATAGGTCCCATTAAAAAATGAATAGGTAATAATAAAAACCACCAGGCATTAGGTGCAAATAAGATATAAATAGATGTGTATGCTGCCCCAAATAATATTCTTGAAAACATACTGTGGCCTATTTTATCAAGCCGCGCCCATGATGGAAGATATTCTCTAGTGAACTCTTCATCAGGTTTATTTTGGCCTGTAGCAAATGAATGGAAGATGGCAGCAGTGTGTATCATCATGTGCCATATATCTTTAAAAAAATGTGGAGAATGTGGATCTTTTTCTGTATCACTATAAGTATGATGCATGCGATGCATAACAGCATAGGCACTTGGTACTAAAAAAGAGGATCCTTGCACAAACCAGGTTGATATGTAAAACACTTTTTCCCAGTTTTTAGAAGTAGAGTACATTTTATGCGATGCATAACGGTGCAGAAAAAAAGAATGAAAAAATAATGAAAGAAACCAATGTGCAAGAAAAAAAATGATAATAATTGTCATAATCGTATACGGTATGTACGCGCTAATTTGTTTATTATTTTAGCAATACATTATTACAATAGCTACGTAAATTGAAATTGAAAGGATTTTAAAAAGAGGTAGTAAAAAGAGAGCATAGCGCTCTCTTTTTTAATGCTATTTCCAGAAGTTATTACTTTTTTTGTAACCTGATTCTTCTTTAGGTCTTGCTATGTTAACGTTCATAGATCTGCCTTCTACGACAAATCCGTTTAACTTTTTAATAGCTTCTTCACCTTCTGCATCGTTTGGCATTTCTACAAAGCCAAAGCCCTTGCTTTTACTTGTTTCTCTGTCTACAATAACTTTTGCTGAAGATACTTCTCCATAAGCTGCAAAAAAGCCTTTTAAATCTTCATTTCCTACATGGAAACCAAGATTTGAAACATAAATGTTCATTGTTTTTTTGATTGATTAATTTATAAATTATTTGAGGAAGGACAATGTAGAAAAAGATTAGCTGTTTGCAGGATAACTGTTGCAGAACTTAAATTAATACTAATTGCTATAACTCAAAACTGAAAGTAAAATTAAGCCATTAACTTGTAATAACACGTTTTATATTGTTAATGTGCTCATCTGTTTCTTTATAAAATTCAAATTTATTATTGTAGGTAACCGCTGACTATTCTTTCTTATTATGTCGTTAAATAATTAGAATAGCATTAAAAAACCTTATGTAAAAGTTCCAAAAAATTAATGTTTTACTTATCTGTGTTTTTTACATAATTATATTCCTTCAACATGTCAAACAAAAAGCGCCTGATTTATCTAATAATGCTGGTCGTTTAGCTATGCTATTAATTTTATCTTACAAAAGCCATAGCAACGCCGCCATCAACATTTAAAACGTTGCCTGTTGATTTATTTAGTAAACCACTTACAAAAACAAAGCAGGCGTTGGCAATATCTACAGGCAAAATAATCTCATTTAATAAAGTTCGTTTTGCATAATAAGAAGGCAGCTCTTCAACTGTAACGCCATACGCTTTTGCTCTTCCTTCTGCCCATTCACCAGCCCAGATTTTACTGTCTGCAATTACAGCATCAGGGTTTATAACATTCACCCGGATTTTATCTTTACCAAGCTCTGCAGCATTTAAACGGCTCAAGTGTAACTGCGCAGCTTTTGCAGAACCATATGCTGCATTATTCGGCCCGCTAACCAATGCATTTTTACTTACTATATTCAGCACATCGCCGCCAATATTTTGCTTACGCATTATTTCAACAGCTTTTTGTGTAACTATAAATTGTCCTTTCACCAGCACATCATACAAAATATCCCAATCTTTTTCTGTGTGCTCTTCCAAAGGTTTTGATATAGATAAACCCGCACAATTCACTATAATATCAACGCCGCCAAAAGCAATTGTTGCTGCATCAAATGTTTTGCTGATGGTTGATGTATTTGTTACATCAAGCGTTTCAGCAATAGAAACATCTTTACCATATTGTGTTGTAAATTCCTTCGCGCAAACTTCAAGTCTTGCTTTATCATTATCATTTAAAATAATACATGCGCCTTCATCTGCAAACTTTTTTGCAATAGCTTTTCCAATGCCACCGGCACTACCTGTTATCAATGCAATCTTTCCGCTTAATGTTTTTGGCTTTGGTAAACGTTGCAACTTGGCTTCTTCTAATAACCAATATTCAATATTAAATGCTTCCTGTTTTGGTAACGATGTGTATTCAGAAATTGCTTCAGCGCCTTTCATTACATTAATAGCATTGATATAAAATTCTGAAGCCACTCTTGCCGTTTGCTTGTTCTTTGCAAACGTGAACATGCCAACACCAGGATATAAAATCACAACAGGATTTGCATCACGCATAGCAGGACTGTTTGCATGTTTGCAATTGTTGTAATAATCCGCATACATTTTTCTGTATGACTGAAATTGCGGAGATAATTTTTGTTTGATGGATGCAACATCAGTAACATCTTCATCAACAGAAAAATTTAAAACAAGCGGAGCAATTTTAGTGCGCAGAAAATGATCCGGGCAACTTGTGCCCATCGGCGCAAGCTTTGATAAATCATTTGAATTGATGAATTCAAGCACGCTTTCATTATAAGAAAAATTACCGATCATGTTTTGATGAAAAGCATTTTGTGAATCGCTGTTTGAACAAAAGCCTCTTAATACCGGCATCAACAATACAGCTTTTTTTAGCCGCTCTTCTTTTGATAAAGACTGAATTTTTTGTCCACCAAAAACAGCGCGTTTCTTTCCATAATTTTCTTGAAGATATTCAGCGCAGCGTTCAATTACTTCAAGTGAATTGATATAGCTTTCATAAGCTGTATCACCCCAGGTAAATAAACCATGCGAGCCTAACATAATGCCACGAATACCGGGATTTTCTTCCAAACATTTTTTCATTTTTAAACCCAGATCAAAGCCAGGCCGTTGCCAGTTAACCCAGCCAATTGTTCCGTTAAATAAATCATGCGTTATTGTTTTCCCATCTTTTGCAGCGGCAATTGCAATGGCTGCATCCGGATGTAAATGGTCTATATGTTTAAATGGAAGAAATCCGTGCAAAGGCGTATCAATTGATGGCGCTTTTGAACTTAAATCATAAATACAATAATTAAAAAGTTCTACCATTTCATCTTCATATTCCAAACCACGATACACGTTTTTAAGATCGCGCAAACGATCAAGATATAAAGCTGCCAATCCATTTTTTTTCATCGTACCTAAATCACCACCGCTGCCTTTGATCCACATTACATCTACTTCTTTGCCTGTTAAAGGATCTGTCTCTTTTGTTTTGCATGATGTGTTGCCGCCGCCGTAATTTGTCAGGCGTAAATCAGCACCTAATAAATTAGAACGGTAAATCAATAAAGCTACTTCATCGCCTTCAAGTTTTGCTGCTTCTTTTTCATCCCATAAATAGGAAACATGCTTGAATTTTGTGACAGATGAGTGTGCATTTATAATGTTGCTATTTTCTGATTTCATAATTATTTCTTCTTAAATATTTACTGCGTGCGATAATAATCGTTTTTCAAAAATACAAGCAGATTAATATTTTTTATAGCAAAAGAGAAAAATTACATCGCTAACAGCTTTGTTGAAAATGATATAGAATCTTATAATAACTGTCATGTACTGTGCTGCGATTTTTTTTTAAATGCATTATTATATCTTTTGTATTTACAACTAAAAAAAGTTTCAATAAATATTTTTTATACATCAGCATAGTACAGGATAGTAGAGAGTAAGATTGTTTAGACATTGGCTTATAATTTATACAAAATCGATTGCCCATGCATAAAATTAAACGTACACTGCTAAGACTTCTACTTATTGTTTTTATTGCCGGCTTTTGTAAGGTAGCAAATGCCCAGCAAAGCGTAACGCTTTTGGGTCGCATAACCGATTCAACGAATAATACATCTGTTGCAGGTGTAAGTGTTACGGTGAAAGGAAATACAAAAGCGGGTGCTGTTACCGATGCTAACGGTAATTTTAAAATAACAGTACCACAAGGCTCTGTGTTAATATTGAGTTCTGTAAGTTATGCAAGCAAAGAAATACAAACAGGGAATGATCTTATTTTAAACATTGCTCTTGCACCATCATCATCAGAATTAAATGAAGTAGTAGTGATTGGTTATGGTACAAGAAAGAAAAAAGATTTAACCGGCGCAGTATCTACGGTTAGTTCAAAGGACATTGAAAAGAGCACATCAATGACGCCTGAACTTGCATTGCAAGGTAAAGCACCAGGTGTGTTTGTTGAAAGCGGTGGTGGCGACCCTCAATCAAGACCTGTTATACGCATACGTGGTGTGAATACATTTGGTTATTCTGAACCTTTATATGTTGTGGATGGCGTTCCGATTTATGAAGGCGGAGCAGGTGTTACAACCGGTGCTGTTGGCGATATACGTTCACCTATAAATATATTTTCACTTATTAACCCAGATGATATTGAATCAATTTCTATTTTAAAAGATGCATCGGCTGCCGCTATATATGGTGTGCGTGCATCAAATGGTGTTATAATCATTACCACTAAAAAAGGTAAAGCAGGCAAACCAAGAATTGAAGCAACAGCAAGTTATGGTGTTCAAAATATTCCCAAAACCATAGATGTTTTAACCACACCGCAATACTTTAACCTTATTACAGAATTGTACAATAATAATCCTGATATGAACAACGGTGTGCCTGTTCCTATTGGCACAAAATTCGGCGGTTTATACAGCCCTGATAGCGCAAACTATGCAGGCAATGGCTCAACGTACGATTGGCAAAAAGAATTGGAAAATAGAAATGCTTCTATGAAGAATTATAATGTGCGTGTGTCTGGCGGAACTGAAGGTTTGAGTTATTATTTTTCAGGTGGATTTGCAAAAACTGAAAGCCCGTTAAAAGGAAATCATCTTCAGCGTTATTCTATTGCAACTAATCTCGATTCAAAAATTTCTAAAGTTTTTTCTGCGGGATTAAATTTAAGATTAGTACAGGAAGATGACCTGGATAATACGCAGGCAGATATGCCAACGATGGCTGCAACAATTCCTTTTCAGCCATTCTATGATCAAAATGATAAAACCGGTTTTGCGCCCGTAGCAGCAGGAACATTTGTTGTAAATCCTGTGTATGATGTAAATGCGCTTCAGCAACAATATCCACTGTCTGCAAATCCAACACCAGAAGAAATTGCATACCGCAATCAATTAATTTCAGCACAAATTGCTTTAGCACAATCACAAGGTCAGCCACAAAATATTTTTGCAAATGGCAGCCCGAGCTTAATTTATGGACCTCAAACACGCTTTAATGTTTTTGCGTTTCAGCAGTTAAATAACAACAGTTACCGTTTGTATAATGCATTAGGTAATGCATACGTACAGGCTGAACCAATAACGGGTTTAAAAATAAAAGGTTCTCTTGGCGGAAGTTATTTTGAAAATACACGTAAGGACTGGAGCGATTATGATTCGTGGAGATTTTCTCAAACGCCGGGCAATCCTTATAGCGGACAAGATGGAAACGGCAAAGGAACTTATGGCGAAAGAACCGGCAAAACCTATAATTTAAATAAAGAGTTAAGCGTAACGTATACGCACATCTTTGCAGAAAAACACAACGTTGATATTTTATTAGATGCATCAGACCAGTTTGCGCAATGGACAGTGAATGATCTTAGCGGCGTTGTAAATTATACAGATCCGCAATTCAGAAGCATCATCAATCAACCACCATTCACATCTGGCTTTTCAAGTATTTTACAGGAAGATGATTTGATAGGTTATGTAGCAAGATTAAGTTATAACTATGCTGAAAAATATTATTTGGATGTTACCAACAGGTATGATGGTTCATCACGTTTAGCACCCGGGAACAAGTGGGCAGACTTTCCCTCATTTGCTGCAGCGTGGCGAATTAGTTCAGAAAAGTTTTTTCCAAAAACAAATTTTATAAACGATCTGAAATTAAGAGGCGGATGGGGTAAGCTCGGAAACTTTCAATCAGCAGGATACTATGAATTTCTTTCCGGTGTTTCTTTAACATCTGACTATTCAACCGGTTCTGGCAACGGCAATCCTTTCGGTACACAATACCAGGGCGCAGCATTACCAAGTTTTGCCAACACTAATCTTACATGGGAAAAAGTAAAAACAACCAGTCTTGGTTTTGATGCAATACTTTTTAATAACGCTGTAAACTTAACTGTAGACTATTACAATAAAATTACTTATGGCATTATTCAATCTGTTGCATTACCACCAAATACAGGTATTCAAAATCCTGCAGATTTAAACATAGGAGAAGTAAGAAACAGAGGCTTGGAATTTGATGCCGGCTATAACACACATATCGGCAGTGTAAATATTAATTTATCAGGAAATCTTACAACCGTTAATAATAAAGTATTAAAACTTTATGGAGGAACGCCATTAGGTGATGAATATGGAAGAATTGAAGAAGGTTATTCTATGTATTATTTATGGGGCTATAAAGTTGGCGGCGTATTTCAATCGCAGGATGAAATTGATAACTGGCGTAAAACACATGCTGATGTAAACATCGGCCAAAGCTTAACTGATCCAACAGCAGGCTATCAATACAAACCCGGCGATATGTATTTTCAGGATGTACATGGTAATCCTACTGATCCAAAAGCACAGTATGACCCGACGCCTGACAGTTTAGTTAACAGTGCAGACAGAACCTACCTTGGAAAAACAATTCCCGGTTATTACTATGGATTTAATCTTGGCGCAAACTGGAAAGGAATTGATATAAGTATTTTCTTTCAGGGTGTAGGTGATGTACAAAAATATAATACAGTTCGTGCAAGCTTAGAAGGCATGTCTGGCTTAGCAAATGCTGATTCAAAAACGTTAGACAGATGGACAGAATCTAACCCTTCTACAACAATGCCAAGAGCTGTTTACGGCGATCCTGCACAAACATTGCGTGTATCAGACAGGTTTGTTGAGAATGCCGGTTATTTACGTTTGAAAAATGTGCAGCTTGGTTACACGCTTCCCAAACAATTAATAACGCGTTTAGGATTTATTCAAAATTTCAGGATTTATGTAAGCGCAGTTAACCTGTTTACTGTTACACCTTATACAGGTTACGATCCGGAAAATGATTTAGTTCCGCCAACAAGGCAATTTCTTGCAGGCATTAATTTAAATTTTTAATTCTAACTTTTAATTATCAGCATATGAAATTTAATCTCGTTAAAATTTTAATTCTTGTGTTCGGCGCAGGCGTTATTATAAATGTGTCGTGTAACAAATCACATCTTGATTTATTGCCACACAATCCAACAGAGGAATCATACTTTACACAGGAATCAGATTTTACAAAAGCAGTATTGGGTACTTATGCAAAAATGAATGATCTCTATTGGTATAATGGCGGCGCAGGTTCAAGCACTATAACTATATTTCTTTTACCTGGTGATGATATTACAACGAATAATTCCAATGAAGAGTTTGAGCAGTTTGGACCTTTGCAATCAAGCAGCGGACGTGTGGGTTATTTTTATAGTACGTGGTACCAGCTTATTTCAAGAGCAAATGTTGTGTTGCAAAAAACGGCAGAAGTTGCAGATGGTATTTATGCAACACCTAATCTTAAAAATTATCATGAAGGGGAAGCATATTTTTTAAGAGGGCTTGCGTATTTCTATTTGTGGAATTATTTTGGAACATCACCATTAGATACAGTTCGCATTACTTCATCAGATCAGTTCACACCGCCAAGTACATCAGGCACACAATTACTTGATCAATCTATAAGCGATTTTCAAAAAGCAGCTGATTTATTACCCGCATCGTGGGATGAAGCAGATAGGGGAAGAGCAACGCAAAATTCTGCAAATGGAATGTTGGGCAAAGCGCTTGTCTTTAGAGGATCTGTTGATAAAAACAATTCAGATTATACAGATGCTATCACTGCCTTTAATAAAATTTCGGGCGTTAGCTTAACTGCAAATTTTGAAGATAACTTTAATGCCAATACTGAAAATAATAAGGAATCGCTTTTTGAATATCAGTCAACGCAATCTTTTGGAGGCAATAATGTTTGGTTATCGAATGATTTTGATAATGCAGTAGGAAACCTTTCTGTTTTCTGGGGTTTTTATGATAACAATTATGGATTGTTTGGCTTGTCTCCATTTTATGCAACCACCAAATTGCTGAATTCATTCGATGCAAATGATCCCCGCGTACAATACACTTTAAATCCTGATGATCGCACGGTTAAAAAATATGTAACCGATAATACGCTCGATCAATCTGGTGTTGGTTCAGTTAATAACGTAAGAATTTTGCGTTATGCTGATGTGTTGTTATTAAAAGCAGAAGCTACGCTGCAATCTGGTGGCAACACGGCTGAAGCAATTGGTTTAATCAATGATGTTAGAACACGTGCAAGAAATATGGTTGGCGGCGCAACCGTGCCTGCTGATTATGCTACAACAGAAACAGATAAAACAACCATCATGAATTGGATAATTAAAGAAAGATTAATTGAACTGGCGGGTGAAGGTCAAAGATGGATTGATTTAAGAAGATGGCAAATGGAAGGTATTATTACTTTAGACAATGCTTATTTTAGTTCAAATACATCAACCATGTCGTTTCAATTGCCAAAGCATTTGAATCTGCCCATTCCAAATAGTGAAACTGATGTAAACCCCAATGTACAGCAAAATACAGGTTATTAAGTTTTCATAATACAAGTCTCATAAGCGCCCTTCAATTCTTTGAAGGGCTTATCTTTTTTGTAATTAAATCCGGGTTAATATGAAAAAAGCAGCAATGTTCATTTTTTTATTTTGCAATTTTGCGTGCAAAAAAACAGGTTCAGCCGCTTCAACCAATAACAATCATGCGCCACTTGTTTCAATTGCAGCAAGTCTTATAAATCCTTTCACTTATCAATTTACAGCAACTGCATCAGATGCAGATGGTGATAAGCTAACTTATTCATGGGATTTTGGAGATGG
>JBDUBY010000236.1:0-1725 GCA_040003735.1 Parafilimonas sp. | reverse complement strand
GGTAACGAGACATCTCTACAATACAAGAAGTTCAAAATATTAATAGAGATTTCTCTCCCGCCAATGCGGGATCGAAATGACGCTCGAAGTTTTTCATAAGTTTTAAGATTGATTATGAATTTAGTCGTTAATGATATAAAAATATTTGATGTTGCTGCAATTCGCAAAGAATTTCCTGTGCTTGAAAGAAAAGTAAAAGGAAAAAATCTTGTGTATTTTGATAATGCTGCAACTGCACAAAAACCAAAAGTTGTTATTGATGCATTAGTAGATTATTACCAGCAATACAATGCAAATATTCATCGCGGCATACACTCTTTGGCAGAAGAAGCAACAGCTGCGTTTGAAGCAACAAGAGATACAGTTAAGGAATTCATCAATGCAAAATATCGCGAAGAAATAATTTTTACGAGCGGTGTTACAGAAGGCATCAATTTAGTTGCGTCAACTTATGGCAGGCAAAATATTAAAGAAGGTGATGAGATAATTATTTCTGCGATGGAACATCATTCCAATATTGTTCCGTGGCAAATGTTGTGTTTAGAAAAGAAAGCAAAACTTAAAATAATTCCGGTTGATGATAATGGTGAATTGATGATGAATGAATATAAAAAACTCATCACACCAAAAACAAAATTGGTTTCTATTGTTCATGCATCAAATTCACTTGGAACAATAAATCCTGTAAAAGAAATTATTGAAATTGCACATCAGCATAATATAATTGTATTGGTTGATGGCGCACAATCTGCTGTTCATTTAAACATTGATGTACAGGAAATGGATTGTGATTTCTTTGTTTTATCAAGCCATAAAATTTACGGACCAACCGGCGTTGGTGTGTTGTATGGAAAGAAAGAATTGCTGGAAGAAATGCCGCCATATATGGGTGGTGGCGAAATGATAAAAGATGTAACATTTGAGCATACAACTTATAATGATCTGCCTTATAAGTTTGAAGCCGGGACACCAAATATTGCAGACACAGTTGCTTTTAAAGCTGCGCTTGATTTTGTAAATGATGTTGGTAAAGATAATATTCGCAGGCATGAAGAAATACTTACAGAATATGCGATGGATAAGCTTTCGAAAATTGATAGCGTTCGATTGATTGGAACAGCAAAACATAAAACAAGTGTGGTTTCGTTTATAGTTGAAGGTGTGCATCCGCAGGACATGGGAATTTTGTTAGATAATTATGGCATTGCTGTAAGAACAGGTCACCATTGTTGCCAGCCATTGATGAACAGGTTTGAAATTCCGGGAACGATTCGTGCATCATTTGCTATGTATAATACAAAAGAAGAAGTAGATGAATTAGTGAAAGGTGTTGAGAAAGCGATTAAAATGTTGAAGTAGAGGCTGGATTGTTTAATGTTTAAAGTTGAATGTTGGTTAAAGATAATAAAGTTCTTTGCACGTCATTTCGACGACAGGAGAAATCTCTTAAGTTGTTACACTTTCAAATTCATGAGATGTCTCGTAACCTCGACATGACGTTTTAAAAATGATTACAGACTTTAAGATTAAAATATTTTGAGTGAGTAATGAACGCAGTACAGACGATACAGAATATAGAAGAAGAAATTGTAGAGGAGTTTGCCTTGTTTGATAACTGGGAAGATAAATATGAATACATCATTGATTTGGGAAAAAAGCTTGAGCCTTTGAATCCTGAATTTAAAATTGATGAAAATAAAATCAAAGGTTGTCAAAGCCAGGTTT
>JBDUBY010000288.1:0-5722 GCA_040003735.1 Parafilimonas sp. | reverse complement strand
GTAAATGGTTTTGCTTTAGGCGGTGGTTGCGAATTAGCGCTTGCTTGTCATTTTATTATTGCAAGTGACAATGCAAAGTTTGGACAGCCGGAAGTGAATTTAGGTTTGATTCCCGGTTATGGCGGTACGCAACGCTTAACACAATTAGTAGGAAAGAATCGTGCGATGCAATTAATTATGACGGGAGAAATGTTTAGTGCAAAAGATGCGCAACAATATGGAATGGTTAACAAAATCGTAGCCCAAAATGAATTGCTTGAAGAAACAAAAAAGATATTAAGCACTATACATAACAAAGCGCCGCTTGCTATTTCGAAAGTGATTGAAGTAATCAACAACTTTGATCATACCCAACAAGGCTATGATTTTGAAATAAAAAAATTTGGTGAATGTTTTTCAACTGAAGATGTAAAAGAAGGTGTGAATGCTTTTCTTGAAAAACGTAAAGCGGATTTTAAAGGGAAATAATTATTGAAACATATTGTTGTATGCAATTATTCAGCCTATAATATTCATAACAATGAATATAGAAATGAATTAAAGAACAGAGAGTTTGAGACCGGTTTTCCATGCGTTGAAATTTATGGACATTGGACAAATGACGAGACTAAATCAGAGACCGAACTTTTGATGAGCTTAAAATAATATTAAAGCTCAATAAGCATTTAATGCACCGCTGTTACATTTACTTTTTTAATTCCTTTTAAATGCAATTCAATATTTCTCTCCTTCGCTTTATTTACATACTCGCTTATAATTTCCAAAATATCATAATCAATAAAATTACACTCGCTTCCATCAATTGTTAATTTGCTGTTTTCAGGCACATCGTCCAATGCTTTTCTAAGATTTACTTTATTTAAAAAAGTAACATTAGAATTGAGCCTGATGTATTCTGTTTCAATTCCGCCAACAACTGCTTTTGTTATTTTATATTCTGCTTTAAAATTATTTCGCACAATAAAATAAATAGAAATCAAAAGCCCGATGCTTACACCAATTAATAAATCGGTAAAAAGTATTACAACAATTGTAATAATAAAAGGCAAAAAATTGTTTCCAGCCCAAACTCCACATATTGCGAAATAATTTTGGTTTCGCAAGATTATAGCCAGTGATAAAAAGAATAGCGCAAAGCGAAGCGTAAGGAATTTTATTAAGCAGAAACGGCACAAAACTTACTGCGAGCAGCAAAAGCAATCCATGCGTAAATGCAGATAATTTTGTTCTTGCACCTGCATCAACATTTGCTGCGCCACGCACAACCACCGCAGTAATAGGAATGGCTCCTAGCAATCCGCATAGTATATTGCCAATACCTTGCGCAACAAGCTCACGGTTTATGGGCGTAATGCGGTTGCGCCTGTCTAATTTATCAATCGCTTCAATACATAACAAACTTTCAAGTGTTGCCAGCAAGCCAATAATTATTCCATCTTTCCATATTTCCACAGAAGAAAAAAATTTTGAAAAATCTGGTAAAGAAATGTTTGATAAAAGATTGTTTGGAATGTTTACCAACTGCGTTGTTTTTAGTGAATAGGCAGAAGCAACATCAGTAAAGATTACGTTGGCAATAACGCCGATAACAACAACTATCAGAGGCGCCGGAATAATTTTAATTTTTTTTGCAAACGGAAGCTGTAAAAGAATAAGCACTGCAAGAGAAATAATGGTAATTAAAATTGCACCTCTTGTTATGTGTTGATTGAAGTTTATAAAGTTGCTTCTGAAAGTACTTGGTTTGAAAAGTTTAAGAAATCCGTTTGTCCAAAAATCCGGGCGGTCGTAACCCAATGCCAAAGGAATTTGTTTTGAAATAAGAATAATGCCTATTGCCGCCAGCATGCCTTTAATAACAGCCGATGGAAAATAGTTTGCAATTACGCCGAGCTTTAAAATACCAAGCAAGAGTTGAAAAATACCTGCTACGATAACAGTAAGAAGAAAAATTTTAAAATCTCCAAATGAAACAATGGATGCCGCAACTATTGTTGTTAAGCCGGCGGCAGGTCCTGAAACGGCTAACTGTGAGCCGCTGACAAGCGAAACTACGAGCCCGCCAATAATGCCGGATAAAATGCCTGTATATAATGGCGCACCGGATGCTAATGCAATGCCGAGGCAAAGCGGAAGTGCAACAAAAAAAACCGAAAGACCGGCAGGCAAATCATATTTAAGCCAGATAATGCGGTAATATTTTATAGCTCGTTTCACTAAATTGTAGTTGTTATGTCAGTCAAAATTATAAGTTTGGCTGCGCATTAATATTGAAATATGAGGTAGCTTTTAAAAGAGTACTTATGATTATTTATATACAGGCGCTTTCAGCACAACTGTATCATCAGGAAATAAAGGCACATTATACCCTCCTGAATCCAATAACACTTTTGGAAATTCTTCTTGCAACTGCGGCCAATCTTCTTTATTAATTTTTGTTTGATATAAGTATAAAGATTGAAGTTGTTTCAAATCTTTCAGCGCTTTCAATCCTTCAGCAGTAATATTTGTTCCAACAAGATTTAAAGATTGCAATTGTTGCAATGAGGCAAGTTTCTGCAAACCTTTATCTGTAATTGATGTATTATCTAATTGCAAAAAAGTAATATTTGCGCATTGTGCAATAAATGATAAAGCACTGTCTGTAATTTTTATATCGCCGCATTTCAACCAAACCAATTGTTTTTTTAATGGAAGAAGTAATTCAAAATCTTTATCAGCAATATTTGTTGCTGTAACAAAATTTGCGCTGATATAATTACTGTTTTGCGCAACCGGTGTTACAATAATTCCTTTATCTTTTAATTTTTGAACAGCGATACTGTCCGCTCTTTCAACCGCTGCTGATGGAATATTTGCGGGTAATTTATGTTCTTCATGACCAATTTGTAATGACAATAAATAACCTTTTATCGGGTCAGGCTGCGGCATATCTTTTACTTTTCTTGTAGTATCATTTCCATTTTCAATCCACCAGTGCAACAACGCAATTTGTTTATCTGTAAGTTGCGGTTTTTCTCTTGGTGGCATGTGCTTATCGTCTTCATCGGGCAGTAACAATCTTTTTATCATATCACTTTTATCTGGTTCACCTGTGGAAATTATTTTGCCATCTTTCCCGCCTTTCAGCATCAAATCATATTTATCTAAACGCAAACTACCTTTTTGTCTTTTTGAACTGTGACATGAGTAACATCTCGTTTGAAATATTGGCTGAATAATGCTGTCATATACTTTTGCTTCCTGCACATTTGTTATAGGTTTTATTTTCACTGTATCGGTATCATCAGATCCAAAAGAAAGATAGCCGCTGCCATGCGTAAGCGAACCACCTAAATGTCCGGTTACAAAAATCAATATCAATAATGCAAATGCAAGTATTTTATAAGTGATGTCAAACTCCTGTCGCGCAACTTTCATGTATAAAAACATAGAAGCAATGGCAACACCAATTCCCATCCACATATGCCAGTCAACAAGTGGCTTTTCATACTTATCCGTTGTTGATAAAACATAACCCGTAATACAGGAAAGCAGCGCAGAAAAAACGCCAATTAATAAAACAATTTTAATAACCTGTTGCGAGATACTATACTTTTCATTTTTTCTCAGCCATAATAATAACAATGAAATGAGTAAAATACCTATTGGTAAATGAATAAAAACAACATGAAAATGACCAATGAATTCTGACATAAGAAGCTATGAGCTTTGAGCGACTGGCAAGATAATTAAGAAAGAAAGTTTATTTGTAAAAGCTATAAGCATTTTTGTTCTTCGTCAATTTTGTTTAAAATATTATTTATTTAAGTTTCTACTGTCAGCCTTTAAATAAAGGCAAGTTAGAGTACAAAAGCTAAAAAAAATATAACTTAATCGTGTTGAATACGCCGCTTAATAAAATTCTGTAGCCAAACAAATTATGGTCGGGATAACTTTTTTAATGCGTAAATCATCTCACGATTATCCTGAGTCTTTTTAAATATTTTGCCATCTTTATTTAATACAAAATGGGTTGGATAACCATTAAGCGCCAAAGTTTCAGTTAAGAATTTATACTGGTCTGGTACTGTAGCATACATAAATATATTCTTTTTCAAAAAAGCTTCTACTTTATCCTTAGAGTCCCAACACAAACTAATAAAAAGAACATCTTTTTGATTAATATATTTTTGTTTCAATTCATTAAGTACAGGCATTTCTTTTATACAAGGTGAACATGCAAGAAACCAACATTTAATAACAACAATTTTTCCCTTTGTTGATGTCTTGTCGTAAATATTTCCATCCAAATCTGTAAATTTGAAATCAGGAAACGCTGTACCTTCCAATTTATAATAATCATATTCCTGTAAACCCCAGTACTTTATCGTTGTTTTGATATCAATATTTACCGAATCTTCTAATTTAATTAGTTGATAATAAATTGCAGAATCATTTGTTGCCAATTTCAAAGGAAGATAATTACCTGTTGATAATAACTTTAAAAAAACTTCCTTGGAAATAATATTTGAAGCACTGTCTAACCCAATAAACTCCTGGTAAAGGTTTATATTTTTGTCCCTGTATTCTAAAAAGCTCATGATGTTTTTTACAATGGCAGAAGGTTCTTCAACAGGTTTTCCATACTTGTTTTCTTGTGCGCAGGAATAACTAACTATTGTTAAGATAAAAATAGTAATAGGCAATTTGAATTTCATTGATTGTAGTATTGAAAACTGATAAATATATTATTGTCCGCAATTTTTTAAAACTTATTTATATCATTAATAAATCTTGCAAAACAGATGCATAATTATCGGTTTTCCATAACGAAAGAGAACAAACTTTAAATTGTTGATATGGGAATTTTAAAAAAAAGTATTTGACCTTGTAGTCACTTAGATTTTCTAAATATGTAGCTGTACCTGATAAAAAATTGCTACCTCCAGCTTTACAAATATCTTTTCCGCAATATATCTTTCATATACACATTGATTGCCCATTGATCTGATAAAGGTTCTTGCGTATAAGGCAATGTAGGCATGTATGTTGGCGGACCAAATTCTGTAAGTATTGTTTGCACTTCACCTTTTTCTTTTTTCATAGCAATCACCTTATCCCACCATGCAAAATGTGCATCAACCGCATTCTTCCATTCAGGTGCACGTGGATCATTTACCTGCGGACCTTCCTGGTGGCCAATGCGTGCATGAATATGATCTACTCTTTGCAAAGTAAGATCGACTGTTTCAGGCTGATCTTCTAACAAAGTTTCACTCACATTACACCAATGCGAAACATCAAAAGTTATACGCAGTTCAGGAATTGTTTCTATATAATGCCGTGCAACAGATGATGAATATAATAATCGTGAACGGTGTGTTTCATGATAAATTTTTATACCTGTTGCTTTTGCCAATTCCGTTGTATGATCTATAAACGTTTTGCCTTGGTCATAAGGGAAATAATCTCTTCCTGAATGACAGTTTATATACAACGGTTTTTGCACAGTGTTGTTTGCCGCAGCATCAACCATGTTAGTGAACGATTTAAAATGATCATTATAATTGCTTTCATGACCAGCCGCTAAAAAACCAACTTCCAAATTGTATTTTTTAAGCGCAGCAAATAATTCATCCTGATCTTTCTTTTCTGTTGGCCACCAAATCTCAATACCATCATAATTATCTTTTTTTACTTTGGCGCAGTATTCATCAATCGTTCCGTCAAAGCCCCAGTT
>JBDUBY010000357.1:0-5732 GCA_040003735.1 Parafilimonas sp. | reverse complement strand
GGTGATGTAAAAGCGTTGGGCGTTGGCACCATCAGCAATAATGGTTATTGTTATTTCCCGATGCCGTATTGGAAACATGCAAAAATTATGTTGGTGAATGATGCTGATACAACAACACCGGAAATGAAAATTGAAATCACTTATAACAGGAAAGCTTATCCTGAAAACGAATGCGCTTACTTTCATGCTACAGCAAATGAAACAGATAAACCAAATGGAAAATATCAATGTTTACAAACAACAGGTCATGGTCATGTAATTGGCATGGCGAAGCGAATGCCGAAAGGTGGTCATGCATGTGAAGGCGATGAAATTTATTTTATTGATGGCAGGAAATTTCCTGATATATATGGCACCGGCGAAGAAGATTATTCAAACAATGCATGGTGGCAAAACAGTTATAATTCATATCCAACACATGGCTGCATTGGCAACGATTGTTATTACAGGATGCATTACCCGGATATGCTTGTTTTTGAAAATGCAATTGATATGGAATTTGAAAGCTGGGCGAATTATTATACTGCAAGTTTGGTTTGGTATTACAAAAAAGATGAACAATCAACCATAAAAACAGATAGTATTGATGTAATGAATGATGCAAGTGAACAACAACATGATTTTATTATTTATGATGAAACATGGAAAGGTGAAAAGACTGGAGTTTATCCTGGCATAAAAATTTATAAAGATTCTGTAAGTGATGATGGAAGAACGTTTTCAGGTGACTGTATTTATAAAGCTGTGATAAATGAAAACAATAATGGCATTCGCATTCGTGTTAGAACAGAACATGAAAATTTCCAGGGCGTAAAAGTTTTTATTGATGGCAAAGAAGTAACGGAAAAACCCTGGATAATCATGAAAAATAATTATGATGCATTATGGGTTGATAGTGATTTTGAAGTGCCTTCAGCTTATACAAAAAATAAAAATAAAGTTGAAATAAAGCTCGTGCATATTCAAAATTATAAAGCGTGGACAGCTTATCGCTACGAGATATTTTCTTATTTGCAATGATAACTTTGTTTCAACTTTATTTCAAACAGTATTACTAATGAGAGATTTTATCAGGATAAATAATGCTTCAGACCTGCCAAAATATAAACAGATAATTGATAATATTATTAATAACATTGAACAAGGTAAATTAAAGCGCGGCGAACAATTACCTTCTATTGCTGCGTTATCGGCATCACAAAAAATTGCGAAAGTAACCATTGCAAAAGCTTACGAAATTTTGCGGGAGCAGGGTTTGATATTATCAAGGCACGGCAAAGGGTTTTATGTTGCTTCTAATGAAGTGAAAGTAAAGCTGAACATTTTTATATTGTTTGATACATTTAATGCATATAAAGAAATTCTGTATAATGCATTTAAAGAAGCGCTTCCACCTAACACGCATTGCAGTATATTTTTTCATCACTATGATATTACACAATTTAGAAACCATATAAAGAACAGTGTAGGCAAATACAATTACTATGTAATCATGCCGCATTTTGATGAAGACGTTTCGAAAATTATCAATCTCATTCCCAAAGAGAAATTATTGTTGATTGATAAAGATGTGGCAAATTTAAAAGGAGATTACTCTGCCGTTTACCAGGATTTTGAACCTGATGTTTTTAATGCATTACAGCAGGGCTTGCAACTGCTTAAAAAGTATAAATCGTTACAACTCATTGTCGGTCGTGAACATTTTCAATATGTGCCATCAGAAATTTTAAAAGGCTTTACAAAATTTTGTAAAAAGCACGCTATTCATTCAGCCATACAGGAAAATCTTGTCGAAAAAAATATTAAGCAACACCATGCGTATTTTATTTTTTCAGACAGCGATCTAATTCGTTTAATAAAATTTTGCAATAGTAAAAAATGGAAGCTGGGAAAAGATATTGGCTTAATTAGTTATGATGAAACGCCGATGAAAGAAATTCTCTCAAATGGTGTAACTGTTATCAGTACAGATTTCAAATACATGGGTTTAAAAGCAGCGGAATTAATTCTTGAAAAGAAGAAAGAAAAGGTCCCAAATTCTGCAGGCATGATCATCAGGAAAACATTGTAATTAAATAACGATAAGTAACAGCACAGTTCGGCATACTTATAAATTTTTATACAGATATTTTAGATGCATGAAAATATTGCTTGCTATCATTTTCTTTTTAATTACACAACGTTCATTTACTCAGGAAATAGATTACAAAGGTTTGCCGGAATGGAGCTGGCATAAACAGGATTCAACGGAATATTATTTATACACGCCAAAGAATATGAAGGCAAATGAAAAATATCCTGTTGTTTTATTTATGCATGGATGTTGCGGTGTTGACGACCATGCAAGATTGCGCAATTGTGTTGACCCGCCGGTGCGCATGTGGCACAATTTCGGTGCTGATGCGCAGGCAGTGCCTACATACATTATTGCGCCGGCAACTTCACGTGGATGGGAGCAACATTTTACTGCATTAAAAAAAGTAATGGATGATTTAATTGCGAATCATAATGGTGATGCTAAGCGTGTTTATGTATGCGGTTTTTCGATGGGCGGAGGTGGTACGTTCAGCATTATTCAACAGTATCCAAATTATTTTGCAGCCGTCATTACAATGGGCATGAGTTTTCATGGAGATTCAATTAAAGTAAAAGATATACCGCTATGGTGTAACCAGGGTGAAACAGATTTTTTCTCAAAATCATTGCGTAAAAATGTTGCAGATATTCGTCACTTAAATGGTAATGAAACTGATACAGGCGCCACATGGATTACAGGTGTAAATCCGCGATACTCAAATTATAAAAACATTGGACATGTGGTGATGTGGAATGCAGCCAGCACGCAGGATTTAACGGGTTGGGCATATTCAAAAATCAATGATGGAAATGTTTATCCAACTGTATTTTTTAAAACGCCAACATACAAACAAACTGTAAGCGCAAATGAAAATGTTGCCGTAAATATTGATGCGCATGATGAAGATGGAAGTATTGCAAAGGTTGAAGTTTTTCAAAATAATAAATTGATAAAATCATTTACACATGAACCATATTCCATTAATATAAAAGCAGAAAAAGGGGATAACATTATTAAAGCAATTGCAGTTGATGATAAAGGCAAAACATCTGTTGCACAAACAATTTTGAAAGTAAATATTCAGCCTGCATTTCAAACAAAAAAATTAACTACGGCACAAGCCGGAAGTTTTTATAAGGAGAAAATAAATGCTGTTGGTAATGGCGAACTTGTTTATTCAATTCAACAAAATGAATTGCCGGAAGGCTTGCTTTTATATCCTGATGCAACATTAAAAGGCGTTCCATCAAAGGAAGGAAATTACACACTGCATATTCTATTGAAAGATGAAGATGGTGATGCAACAGAAAAAATATTTCAGCTTTCTATCAAACAAAAAAATAAAAATGAAGTGTTGGTTACGAATGCTGTTACCAGCGATGGAACGGCTTATAAAATTTCAAAAATGATGTTGCATGAAACACCAAATTTCAATAGTAAAGACACAGTGCTTACAACAGATTTGGAAGAAATTAATTTCAGTAATGTTGCCGGTTATAATGGATTGACTTTTATTAAAACAGACATTAATGATGCAGATACATCGGTAAACAATTTTTTGAATTTTAATATTGATGAAGATGCAACGGTGTATGTTGCTTACGAAACATTGGATTCAAATTTTCATTCAACAATTCCTGCATGGCTGAAAGATTTTAAAAAAGAGGACGGACAAATTGTTGCGCAGTATCGCTACTACAATGTTTACAGCAAGCCATTTTCAAAAGGAAAAGTTTCATTGCCTTCGGCTGATGCAAAAGCAAATGGGGTTGGCACAAATTATTTTGTAATGATAAAAAAAGCGGAGCAATAATTTTCAGCATTAGTTTTTACTAAATCATTTTTTACAAAACATCTATACATGAGAACAATTTTTGGTTTTATTTTTTTAATGATAACAAGCTTTTCTTTCGCTCAAAAATTTAAAAACCTCGCACCAACGCCGCCAATGGGTTGGAATAGCTGGAATAAATTTCAATGCGATAGCATTAATGAAACAGTAGTAAAACAAATTGCTGATGCAATGGCAAACAGCGGCATGAAAGATGCCGGTTATCAATACGTAGTGATTGATGATTGCTGGCAAATTGCAAGAGACAGTGCAGGCTTTATTATTGTAGATTCAACAAAATTTCCATCAGGCATTAAAGCTTTGGCAGATTATGTACACAGCAAAGGTTTGAAGTTTGGAATTTATTCATGTGCCGGTATAAAAACATGTGGAGGTCGCCCGGGCAGCCGTGGTCATGAATTTCAGGATGCTTATACGTATGCAAAATGGGGCGTTGATTATTTGAAAGAAGATTGGTGTAATACAGACGGACAAACTGCAAAAGAATCTTACACATTAATGCGTGATGCGTTGTATAAAGCGGGCAGACCAATTGTTTTTAGTCTGTGTGATTGGGGTTTAAGCAGCCCGTGGAGTTGGGCAAGTGATGTTGGAAATTTATGGCGCACAACAGGTGATATTGCGGATAGCTGGGATAAGGGTTATGGGCAGGAAGGGCACATGTGGGGTGGCAGTGTGCTGATGAATTTAGATATGCAGCGCAAGCTTGAAAAATATGCAGGACCTGACCATTGGAATGACCCTGATATGCTGGAAGTAGGTAATGGCGGATTAACAACATCAGAAGAGCGTGCACATTTTAGTTTATGGTGTATGCTTGCTGCGCCATTGATTGCCGGCAATGATTTGCGGCACATGACAAAAGAAACAACTGGTATTCTTACTAACAAAGAAATGATTGCAATAGACCAGGATGCATTGGGCAAACAAGGATATATTATTGATGATGAAAGCGATTATCAGGTGTACATGAAACCATTAAGCAATGGCGATACAGCAATTTGTTTATTCAACCGTGCCGACTCAACAAAAAGTGTGACTGTAAACTGGAACGATTTAAAGATTGGCAGCGATTTTAAATTAAGAGATGTTTGGAAACATGCTGATGTTGGTTCAACCGCAACTACTTTTAAAGCAAGCATTCCAAAACATGATGTTGTGATATTGAGGTTGAGTAAAAAATAAAATACATACTTGAACGTAAAACACTTCAACAGAATAAAAATGATTGGCTAACGAAAAATAACAACTCAACTGTACTGTACTGTTTTGTAATTCTTTTAAAAGACTTGCTTATATTCGTATATAACGACAATGCGTGCCTGACTCTCTAATTAATTGTGCCTTGCATGCAGCTTAACAATCAATAAAGCAATCTTAATAGTATGCAGCTTGTAAATGAAAAACATCTTGTTTTCGATATTGATGAGTCAAGGAAAACACCTAAATATTTACAAGTAATTGATTGCATTTCCAATGCTATTAAGCAAGGCAAATTGCACAAGGGAGATAAAATCCTTTCTATCAATGAATGCAGTAATGAGCATTTTTTATCACGGGATACAGTACAGAAAGCGTATGAAATTTTAGAGCAACGCGGAATTATATGTGCTATAAAAGGGAAAGGGTTTTACATTAACCGAACAGATATTGCCACCAAATACAGAGTATTATTATTATTTAATAAAATCAGTAATTACAAAAAACAAATTTATAATTCTTTTATTGAAACGATGGGCGATAATGCGGTAGTTGATTTAAAAATTCATCACTGCAATGCAAAAGTACTTGAAGGTTTAATAC
>JBDUBY010000283.1:0-5740 GCA_040003735.1 Parafilimonas sp. | reverse complement strand
GATACGTGTATTCATCTAATTTAAATTCAAATGGATTCAGATCCTGGTAAGCCGGACGGTCAATTCTTCTGCTATAACTTAAACCCCATTGGTTCTTTGGATTTTTATTATACGTGATGGCAGCACTTGGAAAAAAATCAGTATAATTTCTTTTAAAAGTGGAATCGTAAGGAACATAATCATTGCCATTCCATGTGTTTCCATTTGATAAGCCTTCTGAATTTGTATTTTCAACACGTAAACCAGCTTGTATCATAAACGCTTTAAACTGGCGGTTATAATTTACATAACCAGCATTTACATTTTCTTTATAATTAAAATTATTGCTGCGCAGTTTGTCTAAAATTTTATCATTTGTATAAACATCATAGCGGTCAAAATCGTTTGTTGTTTTTACGTAAGAAAACTTAGCGCCATAACCTAATTTTCCTTTTTTAAAATTCTGCTCATAATCTGCTTTAGCAGAATAAATATCAATTTTAGTTGGAGCAATCATGTTATAGATATATTGATTTTGCAGATCAATGCCCGTTGGATCGTAATAAAAATTTGGCTGGTATTGATTGCTCTTAATATCATAATATCCATAATCTGCATCAACATTTAATTCATGACCTGATGTATCTGCAAAACGATAATTGATATTTGCATTTACATTATTTCTTGTGCTTACACTATTGTTATCAGCCTTAAGAATTCTATCAACTTTATTCGTTGGCTGGTAAGATATAACTGTGTTACTCTGATTGGTAAATTGAGGGTCAGAAAGATTTCCGTTCACCATCACGCCAATAGTATTTTTATTGTTGATAAAATAATCAACGCCTGCTTTAAAATTGTGACTTTTATTATCGAAAAGCATTTTTGAATGCCCGTCGAAAATTGTATCAAGCTGAACGCGGTAAATATTCATAAAGCCTTCGTTACGGCTATTATTATAATTATAATTACCGAAAATATTTACGTTTTTATCGCGGTGATTAAATGAAATACCTGCATTATATTTTGGATAAATACCAATATTATATCCTGCATTAATAGAACCGTTTGTACCGAATGATTTATTCTTTTTTAAACGGATATTGATAATACCTGCATTACCTTCTGCTTCATATTTTGCTGAAGGATTGGTGATAATTTCAATCGCTTCAATTTGCGATGACTGCAACGTTTTAAGATAGGTTGAAAGATCGCTTCCGCTTAATGGCGAAGGTTTTCCATCAATATAAATCTGAACGCCGTTTTTGCCTGATAAGCTTATGTTATCGTCTTTATCAACCAATACACCAGGCGATTTTCTTAATAGTTCCAGCGCATCATTTCCAACTGCATTTATGCTGTTTTCAACATTAAGAATAGTTTTATCAGCCTTCACTTCTATCAAAGGTTTTTTTGCTGTAACAACAACTTCTTTTAAACCATTATTTGTTTTTGTAATGGAAACTGTTGGTGCTGTTATATCGCCGCTGCCTGCAACTTCAAACACCGCAGAATAACCATTTGCATAACCAACAAAACTTACATTGGTTAAGTAACGTCCTTTATTTATATTTTTAAATTGATAAGCTCCTGACGCATTTGTAACAGCAAGCTTTACAACCGAAGAATCTTTTGCATTCAATAAAGAAACACTTGCATTAGCAAGAAATTTTTCATCATTATCTTTTACAACGCCGTTAATATTTTGAGCTGTTGATGTAAATGCCAGAAGAAAAAATGCACATAGAAATGGTAATAATTTTCTCATAAATCAAAATTTGAAGCTGCAAAGTTGGTTGCAGCAACGTGATTAAATTGTTGTGTGTTTTATTAATGGCACAAAGAAACTCATGAGTGGTAATTAATACAACCACTAATCGGTAAAACAACTTTTACAGTAGATGAGTAGAAAGTTTTGTGTGATGAACAGTTAGTTGATTGCTTTAAAATTATTCAACTTTTTCAGCAACTTTTTCTTCAGAGAAATTTGCATTCAGCATAGAAACACTTCTTGCTACGAGCGCCGCAAAATTTGCAAATGCATCGCGTGATGTTTCATCGTCACTCATCATTGCAGGAATACCTTCATCGCCACCTTCGCGAATGCTCTGCACTAAAGGAATTTGTCCAAGAAATGGCAGGTCATATTCTTCGGCTAAACGTTTGCCGCCTTCTTTCCCAAAAATATAATATTTGTTATTTGGCAATTCTTCAGGAGTAAAAAAAGCCATGTTTTCAACCAAACCAATTATAGGCACATTTAATTGCGCCTGTGCAAACATGGCGATACCTTTTTTAGCATCGGCCAACGCAACAGCTTGTGGCGTAGTTACAATTACAGCGCCGGTAACCGGAACCGTTTGCATTAATGTAAGATGAATATCGCCGGTGCCGGGCGGCATATCAATTACTAAATAATCAAGCTCGCCCCAATCAACATCTGTTACAAATTGTTTTATGGCACTGCTTACCATTGGGCCCCGCCAAACAACAGCACTTTTTTCATCAACCAGTAAACCTATGCTCATTAATTTAATGCCGTAACGTTCCAGCGGAATAATCATTCCTTTGCCATTTACATCATGCATCATTGGCCGTTCGCCGCGTACACCAAACATTATTGGTACGCTTGGGCCGTAAATATCAGCATCCATTAAACCAATCTTTGCATTATGCTGCGATAAAGCCAACGCAAGATTTGCAGCAACTGTACTTTTTCCAACACCACCTTTGCCACTAATAACGGCAATAATATTCTTTACACCGGGCAGCACTGCTTTTTTATCTGTGCGTTTGCTTGTTGTATTTGAAGTAAAATTTACGTTCACTATAAAACTTTCATCTGCTTTCTGAATGGCTTTAATGCAATCAGTACGCATTACTTCTTTTAAAGGACAGGCAGGCGTAGTTAGTACAATTGTGAAAGAAACAATATTGTTATTTATGGAAATATCCTTCACCATATTTAATGTAACTATATCTTTTCCAAGATCAGGTTCCTGTACAGTACTCAATGCCTTCAAAATATCATTTTCGTTCATCATCCATTTTTTTGTTAAAAACAATTACCGGGGTGCAAAGTTAACCGCGAGTATGGTTTATTTTGTCAGGCGATTGTTTTCTTTGCATAAAAATTGATTTACAAATTAACTGAATGAATAAACCTTTACCATATTGCCTTTTTATTGTAATGATGTTTGTGTCATTATATGTTTCAGCGCAAGATCAAACGCCACAAAAAGATTCTGTGGTACAACTTTACGGCGTAGTAATGAGCGCCGATAGTTTACGTGGTTTAGATGCAACCAGCGTAATTGTTGAGGGAACCGGAAGAGGAACTATTACAAACGACCAGGGTGTTTTTTCAATAGTAGTTTTAAAAGGTAATACTATTCGTTTTTCAAGTATTGGATTTAAAGACAAGTCGATAACTATTCCGGATACGCTTAAAGGCAATCAATATAGTGTAATACAATTAATGGTGAATGATACGGCTTATTTGCCTGCAACTATTTTAAGACCAAGGCCATCACGATCTCAGTTTGAAAGAGATTTTGTAAATACAGATGTGCCCGCAGATGCGTTGGAAATCGCGAGAAAAAATAATGATCAGGCCACACGCAAAGCGCTGCTAATGAGTTTGCCACAGGATGGCGGCGAAGCAGTGAATGCACAGTTCAGGCAACAGGCTGCTAAGGCATATTATGGAGGCCAGGTACCTCCGCAAAACATTTTCAATCCTGTTGCGTGGGCTGAATTTATTCAGGCATGGAAACGCGGAGATTTTAAAAGAAGCCAGTAGGCTTAACATTAAATCAACGTACAAGCTTTATAGCATATCCTTAAATAAATTTTTTGCAACCAATTTGCTTTTCATAAGTGACATAATCTTGAGGGAATAAAAAATATATGAAATTATACAAAGCTTTGGCGATAGCATCTTCGTTAATCTTAATAACTTCTTGTGGTAGAAAAAATTCAATAGAATTGAATACTATTGTTTTAAAAGATCCAGTGGTAAATGTTCAGGATTCAATTTTGAAGCTTAACAGCTTATTGCAAAGACTGCCACCTACATCAAATGGGGATTTCAAAAATTATACATACGCAAATAGCTCAAACTTAATACAACCAAATATAGGTAAAGACAGTTTCCTCTTTATAAATAACAGCAGGGTTGACAAAAATACTATTGATACAGTAAGCGTTTTGTCAAATTATACATCATCTGAAAAAAGAAATATAGTTGCTTTAACAGCATATTTAAAAGATAATTATTTATGGGGTGCTGGATCCAATGGTTACGATATATGGTCATATGATTATCGTGGGAGTTGTGAAAAAGGTTTTGATGAATGCAGACAAATTATTGCTTTGCAAAATCTATCGGATACTCTTAAAATAGCTTATGGAAAAGTATTTGATAAAATCATTGATAGGAAGGAAAAACTTGTTCTTTGTTCACTTAAGGATATTTACAAGAAATAAAAGTCAATAAGATTTCTCAGAAATTGTCAGTAAGTAGTTTTGTCAAACTACTACATAAAGACATTAATATTCCTTCCCGATAATACCTTACAAAGCAATTCTATTGCGTTGTGTTGGTGCATTAAAAGTTGTCTTTCGCGCACCCAAAAAACTATTTTTCATCTTTTGTACAATAGGCATTACCAAAATAAACCAGCTTTACTTAAGCATTAATATAATAGAAGCTAAAATAAACATGAGCTAAAACGCTTATTTTTGACCCGAGCAAGAAAACTGGGACAGTATTATTTAACAAGATTTAACTGGTTGCAATAAATGTCAGCAAAAGTTACAAAGATTGGCGTCTTAACCTCTGGAGGAGATTCACCGGGAATGAATGCGGCAATAAGAGCAGTAGTAAGAACTGCTATTTTCCGCGGACTTGATATTTTCGGGATCATGCGTGGTTATAATGGAATGATAGAAGACGATATTTATCAAATGAATTCTCGTTCTGTTGCAAATATTATTCAACGTGGCGGAACCATTCTTAAAACGGCACGCAGTAAAGATTTTTATAGCGAGGAAGGAAGGAAGAAAGCATACGATAATTTACAAAAGCGCGGCATTGATGGTCTTGTGGTAATTGGTGGTGATGGAAGCTTTACAGGTGCTTATAAATTAAGTAAAGAATTTGGTATTCCATGCACCGGCATTCCAGGTACAATTGATAAAGATTTATATGGAACGGATTTTACAATTGGTTTTGATACTGCCGTAAACACAGCAGTGCAGGCAATTGATAGAATACGTGATACCGCAGATTCCCATGATCGTCTTTTTATTGTTGAAGTGATGGGCAGGCATGCAGGTTATATAGCGTTACATAGCGGCATCGCCACTGGCGCAGAAAATATTTTAATGCCGGAAGTAAGCACAACACTTGATGAGATGGTTGCATCACTTTCAGAGCAGGAAAAAAGAAAAAAGCTTGTAAACCTTGTTGTAGTGGCAGAAGGTTATCAGCCCGATCCTTCTAATTCTGAATTAAGAGGTGCAACTGAAGTTGCAAGAATTGTCCAGGAAAGATTAAAAGGCCTTGAAACAAGAGTAACAATTTTAGGGCATATTCAAAGAGGCGGGCCGCCAAGTTGTATTGACCGTTTTATTGCAAGCCGCATGGGTTATCATGCGGTTGAATGTTTAATTGAAGGCAGGCATAATGTAATGGTGGGTATCCTGCATAATAATATGCATTACACACCGCTTGAAATTGCTATTCGCGAGAAACAGA
>JBDUBY010000214.1:0-1733 GCA_040003735.1 Parafilimonas sp. | reverse complement strand
TAAAAAAATTATTTGTTTTTTCCATAGCAATCTCGCCTCAAGCGGACGATGCGTTGAAACTTCCGACATCTTCCAATGTGTTAACCGCACAAATTGATGCTCTTTATTTAATACATAAAAAGCACCACTTGAATGAAAATAATCTTCAGGCAACGAAGCTGATTTCCATTTGTCATTAACCGGATTGTTATGTATATAATTCAATTTTTGTAAAAGAAATTTTTCAGTGTAACATGGCTTTATATCTGATGAAACTTCAAACACTCTGTGCTTTTTCTTTCTCTCTTTTCTTTGGCAGTTACGGCAAGTTCTAATTGCATTAGTATATCATGTTGCTGTTGCAATTCAAGTCGCTTAACTATTTCATAAGCAAGAAATCTTTTGCCGTTTGCCAGCAACATATTAATGTTATCTTTTTCATTTATAAAAATTAATAAGTGTAAATGGTTTGGCATAATCACAAAAGCTTCTATCTCATTTTTTCTTTCAGTTAGTATATTAAACCACTTATAAATTTCATCATACAAATTTGTTATCTGAAATAAATGCAACCAATTCTTACAAGTGAATGTGCAGAAATATGTTTGCACATTTTCTGATTGAAGTAGTTTGATTGACATGTTATAAAAATAGAAAAATTATAGTGCATTATAACGCATCGTCCTCTGCGAGAGACGATACTTGACAACTCTCAATCGTCTCTACTATTCGCAAAGCAGATTCCCGCCTTCTCGGGAATGACGTGCAAGAGGTTGTGTTTTTATTAAACGCTTTGATATTAATAGTGAAGATTGCTTCACTGCGTTCGCAATGACGTTCGCATTTTTTGTTTTGTTTTCATAATCCTTAACGCTGAAGGCTAAAAGCCAACAGCGAATAGCTAACCTAATTCCTCGTTATCACTTCATCTAAATTCAACATGGCGTTGGCAACAACTATTAAGGCAGCAGTAGAGGCATTGGTTTGTTCATTCATTCCACCAACCATTGCACAGGTGGCAGCAGCATCATTTTTATATTGCATGTATGCGGTGTTGTATAAATTTTGCAGCGCAGTAAGTTTAGCGGGTTCAATAGGTTTATACACCATCCATGTATAACCCGTGCTGATCATTTGTGCAACACTTGCATTGGGTTGCTGCTTTTGCATGCGCCATGCTAAATGCCGTGCCGCATCTATGTAAACAGAATCATTCAACGTTACCAGCGCCTGCAACGGCGTGTTGGTGCGTATGCGGCGGGCAGTGCACACTTCACGGTCGGCGCCATCAAACATCAACGTGCTGGGATATGCCGCCGTGCGTTTCCAAAAAGTATATAAAGTGCGGCGGTATTGGTCTTCGCCTTTGCTGGTAACCCAGGTTTGGTCGTTCCAGGGCGATTGCCAGATGCCCGCAGGTTCCCATGGCATCACACTTGGCCCGTACATTTTGTTGCACATCAAACCGCTGATGCATAAAGCCTGGTCGCGGATCTGTTCCGCAGATAAACGTACACGTGGCGCTCTTTCTAAAAATTTATCGTAAGGATCTTTGTCCAAATCTTCTTTGATTATTTTTGAATCTTCACGATAAGTGGCACTCATCACAATTTCTTTGAGTGTTGATTTTAAGCTCCAGTTATAATCGTTCATCAGTTGATACGAAAGATAATCGAGCAGGTCTTTATTGGTGGGTTCAGCGCCTTGTGTGCCGAGGTCTTCGAGTGTTTCCACCAAACCGGTTCCAAACATTT
>JBDUBY010000406.1:0-5766 GCA_040003735.1 Parafilimonas sp. | reverse complement strand
CGAGCTTATTAACAATTTCAGCAAATTCGGTGAGCTCAAGGTAAGGCGACATTTCCGTGGCTATAAATAAAATTCTTTTCTTTGTTGACATTCAAAAAACCTTTTTTTTATCTAACTCAAAAAAAATTAAAGAGTGCAAAGGTAAAGAAATGCTTTTGAAATTAAGTGAATGAAGCGTTTGAGCGCTGTTAAATCCCTGCAATGATATTATTTAAAACTACCACACCACTTCACACGAAACTGCAAAAACTTCGTAATGCAAATGCCAGCATTGGGTTTGTACCAACTATGGGTGCATTACATCAAGGCCATATTTCATTAATAGCGGAAAGCAAAAAGAATTGCGATATAACAGTTTGCAGCATTTTTGTAAACCCCACACAATTTAACGACAAGAAAGACTTTGAAAAGTATCCAATCACACTTGAAAACGATATTTACCTGTTAGAAAAAAATGAGGTTGATATACTTTTTTTGCCTTTAATTGATGAAGTTTATAAACATGGTACAGGCAACTTGCAACATTTTAATCTTGGTTATTTCGAAAACATTCTTGAAGGTAAATACAGGCCCGGCCATTTCCAGGGCGTTTGCAGCGTTGTTTACCGGTTATTGAATTTTATAAACCCTGCTGTGATTTTTTTAGGCAGAAAAGATTATCAGCAATACTTGGTTTTAAAGATAATGATGCAGGAATTTTTTCCTTCAGTTAATATTAACCTGGTTGATATTCTAAGAGAAGAATCTGGCCTTGCAATGAGCAGCCGTAACATGCGTTTGAGTGAGGAAGCACGAAAAAAAGCGCCTGTTATTTATCAATCATTGCAATTCATTAAACAAAATATTTCAGCGATTGATTTTGAAACATTAAAAGAAAAAGCAACTGAAAACATCTTGCAACAAGGCTTTGAAAAGATTGATTACATTGAAATTTGCGATGCCGAAACTTTGTTGCCGGTGAAGAACATTGAAAAAGATAAAAGATTGATTGTGCTTGCCGCTGCATTTATTGAAGGTGTACGGTTGATTGATAATCTTATTTTGAATTAGGTTTAAAATTCTATTATGACTCAACTAAAAACAAAACAAACTGGCGATAGTGTTATTAAATTTTTGAATACTGTTGAAGATGAACAAAAGCGCAAAGATTGTTTTGATATAATTGAAATAATGCAACAGGTTACAGGCCTGCAACCAAAAATGTGGGGCACGGCAATTATTGGTTTTGGAAGTTATCATTACAAATATGAAAGCGGGCATGAAAGCGATATGTGTATTATTGGTTTTTCGCCGCGCAAACAAAATATAACTTTATACGTAAAAGTTGCTGCTGAAGAAACAAATGCATTATTTGATAAACTTGGCAAACATAAAACAGGAAAAGGGTGCCTTTACATTAACAAGTTGAATGATTTAAATATTGATGTGTTGAAAAAAATTATTAAGACAGCATTTGAATATATGAAAGCAAAGTATGCTTAACATGAATATTTGTTCAATAGCATTTCAATTGTATAAGTGAGTAATCTCCCAATCAAGTTCGAAGACAGGCTGCATCGTGATGCTATTTGTTCAATTGCCCGTCGCCTAAAAAACCTTTACTTTTAAGAAAACAACATTGTTATGCCGCGAAGTATTATTGCAGGAGTTGGAATGTATGTGCCATCAAACGTTTTTACAAATGATGACATGACGAAGTTTATGGAAACAAGCGCTGAATGGATACAGGAACGAACTGGCATTAAAGAGCGAAGGTTTGCGCATCGTACAAAAGAAACCACGGCAACAATGGGTATCGAAGCCTCAAAAATTGCTATTGAAAGAGCTGGTATTTCTGCACAGGATATTGACTTTATAATTTTCGCTACGCTATCACCTGATTACTATTTTCCTGGCTGTGGTGTGCTTGTACAACGGGAATTAAAAATGAAAGAAATTGGTGCGCTTGATGTACGCAATCAATGCAGCGGGTTTTTATATGCGTTAAGTGTTGGCGACCAGTTTGTACGCAGTGGTATGTATAAAAATGTTCTTGTTATTGGCAGCGAAAAACAATCTTTTGTTATGGATTTTAATACACGCAGCAGAAATATATCTGTAATTTTTGGTGATGGCGCCGGCGCAGTTGTGTTACAGCCAACTGAAGATGAAAACCGTGGTATTTTAAGTACGCATTTGCATAGCGATGGTAATGACGCAGAATTGCTTGCTGTATACAATCCGGGTTCACATGCCAATGTTTGGAAAAAAGATTTAGCTGACTATGAAGATGCAGAAATAGGAGCGATGTACGAAAGCCATAACATGATTGATAAAGGACAGAATTTGCCGGTAATGGATGGCCCAGCTGTTTTTAAAAAAGCTGTTGTAAAATTTCCAGAGGTTATAAAAGAGGCGCTTAATAAAAATAACTATCTGCCTTCAGATATTTCTTTGCTTATTCCACACCAGGCAAACTTGCGCATAAGCCAGTTCGTTCAACAAAAATTAGGTTTAAAAGACGACCAGGTGTTTAACAACATTCAAAAATATGGCAACACTACTGCAGCATCAGTTCCTATTGCTTTATGCGATGCATGGCAACAGGGAAAAATAAAAGAAGGCAATCTTGTTTGTCTTGCTGCTTTCGGCAGCGGTTTTACCTGGGCAAGCGCTTTAATGAAGTGGTAACTTTACACCAATATCTTTTTTAATAAGCCTGTTAATGTAGGAATACTGTTGGGTTTTATAATATAATCAACCGCACCTAATTGCATTGCTTTTTTACCGTCAAGCGCATTCATGCCGGTTGAATACATATAAACCGGAACGTGTGCAATATTGCTTATTTTTTTTATTTGCTCAAGGCAAATCATGCCATTTGTCCTGGGCATGTTTACATCAATAAAAATGTAATCGGGTTCAACCTCTTTTAGAATTTTTAAGGCTTCATCACAACTGTCGGCACTTAAAAAAGTACACGATTTATCTGCCTGCTTAAGTGCAGAAAGAAAAATTTCATGTTCATCATCATCATCATCTACTAAAAGAATTGTCTTTTGAGAAGCGTCATTTTCAGCAGTAGTATCAAAAGTCTTTTTTTGGTACATCGTTTGGTTTTTAAGATATCTTAAAACACAACTTTCAAAGTTGTTATTGAAATTTGGTCAAATTCTGAAGTAAGTAGTCGTATTTAAAATTAGCTATTAAATTAAATGAAATAATCTTTTAGCTTGAGTTGTTTTGCAGTCATATCGAGGTTTCAGGGTGCGAATATATTACACAGAATGTATATGCTGATGTATCTTGAAATTATGTGTATAATATCAGGAAAAAATTTCGTTGCTTAAGTGTTTAAAAGCTTCCATAGCGCCCATGTATTCACATGTTCTTGCGCCGGCTTTATTTGCATTTGAAATTATATTTTTCCAGTTTTCAAGTGTAATGGAATTCAAATCTTCCTGCAGCGTACTTAATTGATACAATACCGCACCAACAAATGCATCGCCTGCGCCTGTGGCATCAACCGCATTTACATGAATACTTGGAATTATAACCGTTTCATCTTTAATGCCAAGCATAGTGCCTTCTTTGCCTAAAGTAATGGTGAAAATTGCATTTGTTTTTACAAGAAGAATCTTTACAGCATCATTTAATGTAGCAGCGCCGGTAATAATCATAGCTTCTTCATCGCTTACTTTAAAAAAACTACAGCTCTCTAAAAAGTTCCACGACTGATCAATAAAAGCCGGCTTATTTTTAATAAGAAGTTGACGGTAATTAGGATCGAAGCTGATAAAAATATCTTTCTGCAAAGCTTTTTGCAACATGCCTTGGTAAGCTGCCTGCAACGGCCCTGGCAAAAAAGCTGTTGCCGAACCAAAATGCACAATAGAAAATTCTTCAATATTTATTGCTTCAATTTCAGCGCGGCTTAATTCGCCATCTGCGCCACGGTTAAAAACAAAATCACGTTCGCCGTCTTCCATTAAAGAAACAAAAGCAAACGTTGTAAAAAAATGTTCGTCTTGCAACATCCATTTTGTTGACACACCAAAATCCTGCATCACTTCAATTAATTGTTTGCCGAAAGGATCGTTGCCCACTTTTGCAGCCAGTTCTACTTTGCCGCCAAGCGCCGCAATTGCCGCAGCAACGTTTGTTGGCGCGCCGCCGGGTTTCTTTAAAAAATTATTGCCCGCTGAAAGTGATTTGCCTTTATCTGTACAAATCATATCTATCAATGCTTCGCCAATGCAAAGAATCTTGCTTTCTATTTGTGAAGGATCATCGTCTTTATCTATATCGAACTCTGTAAGATTTTCTGTTGCCATGGTTTGTTATTTATCGCGGCGAAAAATTATTGCATTAATAGGAGAGTGGAAAAAAAGATTTGATAAATACATAATTATTAAGAGTTGAATTGACATGTTTAAGAGTAGGTCATAACCTCAAACACTCGCCATCATTCAGCAACAATAAGAATTCTATTGCTTTATTTTGCACTAATGATCTCTGCTTACAGAAAGCGCAGGCTTACTTTTATCACACTTACTTATTGGTTCCTGTTGCTGTTTATTATAGCAGCCTGGGTATGGTGGTTTATATCGCTGCAAAACCAAAACAACCAGATGCTGAAATATAAATCAGCACAATTAAAAAAAGATGATGTTGCATACGTTCAAAAATCAAACGCAATAAACGAAGAGCATAAAAGAAAAACTGCGCAGTTTATAAGCGAAGGAATAACGTTTGTGCTGGTTACGCTGGTGGGTGCTGTGTTTGTTTACCGCGCTGTACGAAAACAATTTTTGCTAAGCAAACAGCAGCATAATTTTATGATGGCTGTTACGCATGAATTAAAAACGCCGATTGCTGTTGTAAACCTTAATCTTGAAACCTTACAAATAAGAAAACTGGATGAAGAGAAACAGCAACATATTATTGCATCCACATTAAAAGAGAGCGACAGGCTGAATGATCTTACTACAAAAATTCTTATATCATCGCAGTTTGAAAGCGGCAGTTACACACCTGATAAAGAAAAAATAAATTTCTCCGAACTCGTTAATAAAAACGCTTCAGACTTTTGTAACCGCTTCCCAAACAGGATCATTAAAAAAGAAATTGAAGAAGATATTTTTATAGAAGGCGAAATGTTGTTGTTGCAATTGCTGGTGAATAATCTTATTGATAATGCATTGAAATATTCGCCTAAAAATAAATCTGTTTATGTTGAACTAAAGCAAACACAGCAAAAAATATTTTTAAAAATTATTGATGAAGGCAACGGTATAAAAGATGATGAAAAGAAAAAGATATTTGGGAAATTTTATCGCAGCGGTAATGAAGATATCCGCAAAACAAAGGGAACGGGTTTAGGTTTATATCTTTGCAAACGAATTGCGGTAAGCCATAAAGCAAAAATTAAAGTAATAGACAATCATCCGGCAGGCAGCATTTTTACTGTTGAATTTAAAGTATGATTAAAGAAGGTAAAGCAAATATTTTATTGGTGGAAGATGAAGAAAATCTTCATGAAACATTAAAGCTGAATCTTGAAATAGAAGGCTATGCGGTTACGTCTGCTTTTGATGGCAGCGAGGCTATGAAAATGGTGCGTGAAGAATATTTTGATTTAATTATTATGGATGTAATGCTGCCTGAAATTGACGGTATTAGCGTGATCGAAAATATAAGGCTTGATAATAATGATGTTCCTGTGTTAATTGTCAGCGCAAAAAATGCAGGACAGGATCGTGTGCTTGGTTTAAAAAAAGGCGCTGA
>JBDUBY010000186.1:0-5769 GCA_040003735.1 Parafilimonas sp. | reverse complement strand
TATTTATGCAAAATGGATGCATAATTTTAATGACAAATTAAGCAGTTTTATTGATTTGCAATACAGGCATGTAATGCATAATATGCAAGGCTTTGAAAACAATCCAGATCTTTTGATAAAGCGTAATTTTAATTTCTTTAATCCAAAGATTGGCATAGATTATAATTACAACGGATGGAATGCATATTTAAGTTATGCAGTTGCGCATAAAGAACCTAACCGCGATGATTTTGAGGCAAGCCTTCAACAACAACCATCAGCAGAAACACTTAATGATTTTGAAGCAGCGATTGAAAGAAAAAATAAGAATTATAATTTTTCTGCAACGCTTTATTATATGCTGTATAAAGATCAATTGGTATTAACAGGAAAAATAAATGATGTCGGCAGTTATACAAGAACCAATGTGCCGACCAGTTATCGTGCGGGAATTGAATTACAGGCTGGCATAACGATCAATTCATGGTTAAATATAAATGGCAATGCAACTTTCAGCGCTAATAAAATAAAATCGTTTACAGAATATCTGGATGAATATGATGCTGATTTTAATTACACCGGCCAGCAACATATTGAACATAAAAACACTAATATTTCTTTTTCTCCAAACACAATTGTTGCCGGAACTGTAACCTTTATTCCTTTAAAAAATATGCAACTGAATTTGGTAAGCAAATATATAAGCAAGCAATATTTGGATAATACACAAAACAAGAGCCGCATGTTGCCATCTTATTTCACAGAAGATTTCAGGTTAAATTATTCTTTATATAAAAAACTATTTAACCGGATTGATTTTATTGTTGCGGTGAATAACTTGTTTAATAAACTGTATCAGCCAAATGCAAATACTTATCCTTATATGTATAATGGTGATGTTGTAAATGATAATTATTATTATCCCGCAGCAGGAACAAATTTTATGATTGGGTTGAATGTGCGGCTATAATATGTCAACATAAATAAAAAACATATCGGCATTGGCAGCAATTTTGATGAAGTTTATAAAAATGTTTTATGAAATTATTTTATAAGTTTTCATTTCTTTTATGTGTGCTGTTAATATCTGCGCAATTATATTCCCAAACAAAATCTCAAAACGTAACAGTTTGCAACATAGTGCAGGAAAATGATGCCGGAAATATTTCAAAAGATGCTCCGCTGATATTGTATATACAGGATAGCATTACCAACCAAAAACTTGCGATTGTTTTTTCGCAAAGTGTAATAAAAAGAATGCCTTTTAATCCAAGGCAGAAACTGGTAAATCAAAAAGCGTGTATTTCAGGTGTTATTAAAACATATAATAATAAGCCTGCAATAATTATAAGCGATGAAAAACAAATTAATGTTTCAAAAAAGCCTGACGTGAACATAAAAAGCTCGAATGGTTAGTCGCAGAACTGCAAATGTTTCAGATCTTAAGATTTAATTTGTATCAAACCAAACCTTGGTTTTATCATCTGCCACAGCATTGTAATTAATAAAAAGTTCTTCGCCTTTCTTAATATTTTTTACCGTTTTAATTGTTATTAATTTTTTGCCAAATTCCATTTCGTATTCACAATTGGCATCGTAACTATGATTGTATATAGATACATAACCAAGCGCAACACAAGCTTTCTTTTTATCGTTTCCCCATTCAAAAACGTAGTGAAACAATAATGTTTTTTCAATTGTTTTACGTTCTTTTTCGGTTAATACTATTACCGGAGAAATTTCTATTACCGTGCCTTTGCTTATATTTTTTGTTGTGAAAACGCCTCTGCCACGTTTAGGTGAAGACTCAATAACTAAAAAGGGAGAAATCATTTAAGTAGATAAATTTTCGGCACAAGATAATATGTGCGATCTAATTGCGCATATTTATATTGAATTAATATTTATCCGTAAAATTTGTTTGCTAATTTGCGCACATGAGTCTTGAACTTGAACAGCTATCAATAAAAGAGCAGTTTGAACAACTGATGCAGGAAAACGACCTGCAGGCTGTGCGCTTGTTTCTTGATGATCAGAACATAAGCGATGTAGCTGATCTTATTTATGAATATCCAGATTACGAAGCGAAGATAGTTGCCACGATGAGTATTAACCGTGCAGCAAAAGTTTTTAAGATACTTGATGTAAGCCGGCAAAAAGAAATTGTTCATGAATTATCTTCTTATAAAACTGCAGAACTTTTAAATGAACTTCCTGCCGATGACAGAACTGATTTTCTGGAAGAATTGCCAAAGAATGTCATCCGCGATTTAATAAAACTGTTGAATGCTGATGAACGAAAGATCACGCTTTCAATGCTTGGTTATCCTGAAGACAGTGTTGGAAGATTGATGACGCCGGATTATGTGTATGTATATCCTTACAACACAATTGAACAAGTGCTTAACATTATCCGCAAGGTTGGGAAAAACACAGAAACTATTGATGTAATTTATGTTGTAAATAAGAATGGAGAATTGATTGATGATCTTAGAATAAGAGATATTATTCTTGCGTCGCCAGAGCAACGAATTGAAGAGTTGATGGATGAACGCATCGTTACACTTAACGTACACGACGACCAGGAACATGCGAGTGAAATTTTTAAAATGAATAACCGTGTTGCGCTGCCCGTAACAGATGATAATAATATTTTAATGGGTATTGTAACTATTGATGACATGTTTTGGGTAGCCAATGAAGAGTTTAGTGAAGACATTCAAAAAATTGGTGGTACTGAAGCGTTGGATGAGCCTTATCTTGATACGCCTTTGTTTAAACTGATACGTAAAAGAGCAGGATGGTTGATAGTTTTGTTTATAGGAGAGTTGCTTACTGCAAGTGCAATGGCTTATTTTAATGATGAAATTGCAAAAGCAACTGTGCTTGCTATGTTCATTCCTTTAATTATGAGCAGTGGAGGGAACAGTGGCTCGCAGGCATCAACATTAATTATACAGGCAATGGCTGTTGGTGATGTTGCGCTGAACGATTGGTGGCGTGTAGTGCGCCGCGAAGTTTTAAGCGGAATTTTTTTAGGAGGAATTCTTGGCGTTATCGGGTTTATAAGAATATGCCTTTGGCATGTTTTAATGCAACACGGCATTATTGAAGATCTTTATGGCCCGCATTGGTTTTTAATTGCAGTAAGTGTTGGAATTTCTTTAGTTGGAGTTGTACTTTGGGGAACGCTTTCTGGTTCTATGTTACCGATTGTTCTTAAAAGTCTTGGCGCCGATCCTGCGGTTTCTTCTGCGCCCTTTGTTGCAACACTGGTAGATGTTACAGGTATTGTTATTTATTTTTCTATCACTTATTTTTTCCTGCAAGGAATTCTCTTATAGTATCATTTTTTTACAAACTGCAGTGTAAAAGAAAACGTACTTCCTTTGCCTTGTTCACTTTCAATATACATTTCACCGTTGTTGCGTTCAATATAATCTTTGGCAATAATTAACCCAAGACCAGAACCCTTTTCACCTTTTGTACCAGAAGATGATTCGTAATTAAGCTTATTATTTAATTTATTTATTGTGTCTTTTTTCAAACCAACACCTGTATCAGTAACGCTGATCTTTAGTTCTTGATTAATTACTGCAGATGAAACGATAATTTTTGATTTTGGGTTCGAAAACTTAATAGCATTTGAAATAAAATTTCTAAGTGCAATTGCAAACATATCCGGGTCTGCATACGTTTTACAAGCAACACAAAGCGCTGTATTAATAGCTATTCCTTTTTCTTCTGCAACCTGTTTCAGCGTATCTATAACTTTTGTAATTTCTGTATTTGTATCTAAGGCAACAGGTTTACAAACAGTGCTTTTTAACTGGCCTCGTGCCCATACCAATAATTCTTCTGAAAGCGTATAGCATTTTGAAATACCGGTTTTCAGCATCTTTAAATACTTGAGGATTTCTTCTTCTGCTAAAATTTTATAATCAACAATTATTGTATCAAGAAAACTCGCATTAACTCCCAACGGGCCATGCACATCATGCGCTATCACAGAAACAATTTTATTTTTATTCTGATTTAACTGCGTAAGATGATCCTGCACTGCAATCTGCTCAGAAATATCTATTCCCCAGCATGCAACCATCAATTCATTTTTAAAGGAGATAGGGAACTTTATTATTTTATATGGTATTGAATTTTTAGCGAACTTTTTTTCTACTTTTTCAAGTGTAATTCCTTCTTCAATTATCGTTTTGTTATTTTCAAAATATTCCTGCGCAATTTCTTCGCTATATATATCCAGGATATTTTTACCGGTTGCATTTTTTTCAATTTTGAAAGAATCAGCAAACGAAGAATTCATGTAATGAATAAATCCATTCTTATCAACGATCCATGCGAGCAAATGTGTATTCTCCATAAAATCATAAAAGAATTTACGGCTTATACTTAGGTTTTTTTCAACCTCTGCTTTTTTTTGATGCAAATGTTCAACTTCTTTTTGCGCAGTAAGATCTTTTATTATAACACAGACATTTGTAATATTTCCTGCATCATCTTTTAATGGTGTGTAGGTAACATCAAAATAAAATTTAAATTCTGGTTGGGATGATTCAGAAGCGTAATGAACAGTCTTGCCTTCAAATGCTTTTTGATAAGAATCTTTTACTTGCTCAACATAAGCTGCGGGAATATATTTTAGAGCGTTGTCACCAACTTTATAATCTGAGTTAAAAAATTTCTGTACGTTTCCTTTCGGTCTTAAAAAAACAACTTTATAATTTTTATCTATAATTAAAAAGCTTTCTTCCAACAAAGTTAAAACGGATGAAAAAGTTTGAAGCGATTGTTTATTCTGCATGTCATCAGTTACATCCCTGCTTACACTTACATAACCCAATTTTCTTTTTTCTGAATCTCTTACGGTTGTAATGATAGATTGAAGTATAACCTCTTTACCGCTTTGTGTAACTATTTTAACCAAGCCTTTCCAGTAATTTTCATTTACTATTTTTTTTATAGCTTTTTCACGTGTGCTATCAATATATTGAATAAAGGCCAGCTCGTTTGAGTTTTTGCCAATAGCTTCTTCCGGAGTTAAATCATATATTCTTTCTGCTGCAGCGTTCCAGGTTTTGATTCTAAAATTTTTGTCGGTAGAAACAATTACATCATCAATACACGAGATAAGTGTCTCATGATAAAATATATCTTCTTTATTAACAAGTATGGTGTTTTGAAGCGCTAGCATTCTACTTGAGTATGCAAACAAAGTAAACAAACGAAAAAGGGCTTTAACTTAAAAAAAGTTTTTTTTATATCCTTTTAAGCCAGCAAGTTTGCATACCATTGTTAATTAACTTGAAATAAAAAATCGTTAATGCTTTGTTCTTTATAAATCAACTTTAATAAGATGAAAAGAATTATTTTCTTCAGCTTGATTGTTTTGCCTGCAGTTGCTTTTTCGCAGAATTCAATTACACCAGAAACACTTTTGCAGTTGGGAAGAGTTAATCCCGTTGGTATTTCAAAAGACAAACAATACGTTGTGTATTCAGTTTCTGTGCCTGATATTTCTCAAAATAAAAACACAACAAAAAGTTATCGCATACCAGTTAATGGCGGCAATGCCGAAGCAATAAATAATACTGATACGCTTGTTTATAACAATCATATTTCGCCTGACGGAAAATGGAAGATTTATGACAGTGATATAAAAATCATGAATGTTTACGGCAGTGATTTTTATCCTGATCTTACTAAAAGTAATGTGCAGATTTATAATTCACTTATGTATCGGCATTGGGATACATGGGAAGATGGAAAATTCAG
>JBDUBY010000454.1:0-5797 GCA_040003735.1 Parafilimonas sp. | reverse complement strand
ACATAGTTGCGATTCTATGAAGTTTGAGAATTAATTACGTTCAGTATTTATAATTCAAAGTGATTATAAGGTTGATGTAATTCAATTAAATTGTAAGCAGGCACAATATTGGTTACGCAGTATTTATTCAATCAAGTTTAAATAAAGAACAATGAAAAAAATAGCTTATCTCTTAATGATCGTTCCTGTAGTTGTTATGCTCTCATGCAATAGTGGAAATAATACCGACAGCAAAAAAATTGCAGACAATGAAAATGAACAGAAAGAAGATAGTGGAACACTTAGCAAAAAGATAGATGACGATGCAGATTTTGTAACAGAAGCAAGAGGCGGAGTTTTGATGGAAGTAGAGCTTGGAACTTATGCGCAGAAAAATGCTGCTTCTGATGAAGTGAAACATTTTGGCGAACAAATGGTTAAAGACCACAGCAAAGACAGGGATGAATTAAAAATACTTGCAACAAATAAGAATATTTCAATACCTGATGTACCCGGGGAAGATTTTCAAAAGCATATTGACGACCTGGAAAAAAAGAAGGGATCTGAGTTTGATAAGGATTATATGAGCTTTATGGTAAGCGACCATCATGATGATATTGATGAATTTGAAAAAGAAGCAAAAAATGGAAAAGATTCGGATATAGTTGCCTTTGCTAATAAAGGACTGCCAATTTTAAAAGAGCATTTAAACATGGCTCAGTCTATTCATGACAAACTAAAATAATCTATTATAGTATCTGACTTCATCGTTTCCAAATTCGCTTAAATATGAATAACATAATCTTCAGCAAGTATTCACTGCAACCCCGCAGCCTTTGAAAAGTTGAGTATTGAAGTGTAACCGAAATAATGGCTGAATATATTGTTATTCGCTTCTCCCTATCAGTTCCCTTTGTGATCCTTCTCTAATCCCTTTATAATCCATGCAAGATTATTGTAAGGACTTAGCTTTTATTGAGGTTGAATTAAAGATAAAATAGCAGCGGTTAATAGCTAAATGTTGTTACGCCGGCAGCCTTTGAACAGTAAATGTTGAATGAGCAGTTGGCTTGCAATAAGGAATTCTAAGCAATGATTGCAAGTAGCAGATTCATTGATTCTTAATAGTTGTATTATAGGTCATTAAGACTGGTTATAAGTAAATCAACTTCTTTATCGTTATCAAGCTTGCTGTTATTATCAGCTTCGAATTTTTTTATTTGTTTGTCATATTCAGGAAGCGCTTTTGAGATTGATTTTTCATTATCTGAAATTTTTACCAACGCATTGCGCTTTACAATATAAACATAACGTTCCTGCTTTATTTCATAGTTTTCTTTTGCTGCCGAACCATAAACATATTGTTCATCAATACCCGAAGTCAGTCTTTTCAGAAAATGAACATTCGAGCCGAGGTTTATTACCTCATATAAGAAATCTGTTGGCTTACCATGCGCATCAGGATAACCACTTCTAAAAAAGACTTTTCTTTTTTCGCCTTCATCATCATAATCCATTCTAAAAGCAGCTACCTTATCTGCAAAAGCAAGAACCGAAGAATCCTTTTTAAAAAAAAGTGTGTTGGTTTGTAAGTTAAATTGTAATGGTAAATCAGAAACTTGTCTGCCATTGCTAAAAGCGACTGAACCTATTCCCCACTCACGATTTAATAAAGGCGTACCTGTTAAATTCGGATGCGTTTTGCCGCCTATTTTATGCATGGAATTATCATAGATATCCATGTAATCGCCATGCGTTTGATAGCTTTGATCAATGCTTTGCCCTGGTGTATAGCTTTGCGCAAATGAGTGATTAAATATAAAAAACATAATGGCTAAGCTTATCGCAATTTTCATATCGCACTTTTTTCAAAGATAAATATTTATATAAAGATTAAAGTATGCCGCCCCTTTGAATAGTTGAATGCTGAATCAGCAGTCTTAAAACGCCATGTTGAATTAAATTCTAACAGGCACAATTATTCCGCACACAAAAGCTTTGCGACTTATGTTGTGCAAAGTATAGGTTGTCTTGTTTTGCTTATTAAGGCTTACTAACTAAATAATTTAATTAAATTTCGCAGCAATATATTCAGTAAGTTTCTCGTCGCTCATTTTATTAGAAGTACTTTCTTTAGTGATGGTATTTTTAAACTGCGGTGTTTCTGCCATATAATGCATAAACTGTTCCTGTGCAGTGCCGGTACCTGTTAAATGCACTTCCTCAGCGTTTTGCATATAAGTAAGTATTTCTTTAAAAAATTTATGCTGCAATGTTTTTTCGTCATTGTGCGCACTTTTTTCACTCGTGTTAAAATCAGCACCGGAATTTTCTGCATGGCCAAGTACACTAAAATTGACTGCTTCTGCATCCAATTTTCCAACCACAGTTGCATTATGTGAATCCATCCAAACGCCAAATTGTTTTTTGTTTTTTTGAGACATATTTGTTATTTATTATTGAACAGCTAAAACCATACCTTGAATAGAAACGAGAACGTGAATTGTGACTTTCGGTGTCAAGCTCTTTTTGCTTTTTGTTTACAGTTACTGCATCCTGCAATTGCTGAAGAATTTCTGTTTGATTTGCATATTGGAAACGTTTGATTATTTCGTATGCTATAAAACGCTTTACATTTCTTATTGCAGAAAAAAAAGAAACAGAATATTAACCTGCCTAACAGTTATGCTTCAGGCAAAGGTTCATCAAGTTTATTGTCCTTTATAAATTTTGCATGCACATCCTTATATTCATCTAATAAGCCTGTTGTTTCTGTAAGTGATGTATCAATGTGTTCGTGAATATCAGGCAATCTTTTCTCTAAAAATCTATCACCTAGATTAATGTTTTCTGCTTCGAGCTGTGAAATTTTTTTTAGTACTGAGGTCTGGCTGTTTGTAATATCTTCCAATTCTCGAATTATTTTATCCATCATTGTAAGCTTTTCTACTGGTTGCATAATTTTAGTTTAATGAAGTAATGATAAAGGCAATTCCCATGCCACAGCATCTTTTGATGCACCGTTGCCATGGGTTCTTATCTATACGAACCATTTTACTTTTTTATTAAAGCTTATTTTTAAGAATGGATTACTTCAAATAAAGAAGACAATAATTTATTGAAATTGATAACATTTATTTCTGGACAGCTACAATAATAGTTGAATAAAATTATTGGAGCAAAACGCTTTAAAACAAACTGTAGTTAACTTATTACATTTTATATGAAAAGAAAAAGATAGAAGTGTATGCTTTTGTTGTTCAGATCGCAGCATTTTAATATGATGCATTTATTATGCTTCACAAGGCAATGTGATAAAGACTGCTTCGATAAAAAACGATGACCTGATGGGATTAAAAAATTTGGTCTTAAAGTTGAAAACTTAAATAAATATCACAAGTTATAAACTAAGCTAAAACATCATTATAAAATACTTTTAATGAAAGCACCGGTATTGCATGAGAGTGCCTTTTTAAGGTACGTTACTTTTTTTTATTTGTATATCATGCAAGGCATTCCCGCAGGTTTTGCACTCACGGCAATTGCTAATTATCTTATTGGTAAAAATGTTTCTTCTGAAAGAGTTGGAACTTTTATTGCATTTGTTGGCTTGCCCTGGATTCTTCAGTTTGTATGGGGACCACTGATTGACAGGTTTCAATATTCAAGCATGGGCAACCGTAAACACTGGATTGTTTTTTCACAATGGGCAAGTGTGCTTGCAACAACAGGTTTATTCATCATAAAAACACCGCAAAATAGTTTGGCTTTGCTGAGTGGAATATTTTTTACCAACAGCATTTTTGCGTCTATTCAAGTTGCCAGTGTAGATGCAATGGCAATAACTATTGCACCCGCCAACGAACGCGGCAGAATGAATGGTTTTATGCGCGGCGGTTTTTTATTAGGTGTTGCTTTCAGTTCAACCGTTTTTTCTATTATGCTGCATAATTATAGCTTTAAAACTACAGCTATGGTGCAAACATTTACGCTTGCAGTATTTTCGCTTCTATTTTTTTTTACAAAATTAGAAAGAGGCAATACATTTTTTCCGTCTTTTAAAAAGAGCAATACCAACAACACAGTTGAAAAAAACCCTCCTTTTAAAACCGTTTTTAAGAATGTGTATAATGGAATTACAAACGAAAAAAGCCTGCATTATTTTGCGCTGATAGCACTCGTTTATTTTTGTTCGAGTGTGTTCATTCGTTCTTATACTTTTCATCTTATAAATGTGATGAAGTGGAGTGATAAACAGGTTTCACTGTTGCAGGGTGGCTGGGGAAGTATTGTAACATTCATAGCCATAATTATTGCCGGCAACACATCAGATAAGATTGGTCATAAACCATTACAGGTAAAAGTTATGTGGGCAGTTTGTATATTTTTATTGGTGATAAATATCACTAACAGTTTTTGGCACTATCATTATTATTCGGGCTTTGCATTAGTTGCATGGAATCTTGCCGATCCACTGTTAAGTGTTTGCATCTTTCCAATATTAATGGGCTTATGCATTAAAAAAGTAGAAGGCTCACAGTTCACCACTTATCTTGCTCTTATTAATTTGTGTGATGTATTAGGTTCGTATGTTACAGGGTGGAGTCTTACAGAAATAACTGCACCAACGCTTGGATTATTATGCGGATTAAGTCTTTTGTGTGTTTTAGTTATAATAAAGTTTCGAAAAAACTACAGCGTTATTCCTGATGCGTGATTAAGATGAAATCAGTTTGTTTTTAAAATCAGCAATCAATTGTATAATCTCATCATTAACCGGTAATGATTTAGAAAAATATTCTTTAAGCCACGCATAATAAAACAATCTTACCTTCTTATATAGTTGTTCATTACCAGCAGCTGATGACATAGAATTATCTCTTTTTCTATATAAATTATATGCTTCAGCGGAGATATAAATTATTTCTTTTGAATAAATTTTGCTTAAAAAAGCCTGGTCTTCATACAACTGATATATGCCTGAAAATCTTTCTTCAAAACCGCCGGAGCGTTGCAGCGCTTCTTTTTTTATAATGATGCCTGAAGGGCATGGCGGCTGACCTTCCCCCAACGGATACAGTTTTTTCATTAATTCAGGTGGATGATAAATACCTTGCGGCACGCCGATTTGTATAACCACATCTTCTTTATGTGCATCTTTCCAGCTATACCAAAAACAAGACGCTTCGCATATCATTTGAACCTCTGGAAAACATTTAAATATCTCAAGTTGATTTGTTAACTTATGCGGCAACCAGCAATCATCTGCGTCAAGAAAAGCAATTAATTCTCCGCTTGCTTTTTCTATTCCAACATTTCTGCTAACAGTTAATCCTTTGTTTACATGACCATCGTGTTCAACATAGAAAATTTTACCCGGAAATTCTTTTGAGTATGCAATTGCTATGTTTGAATCCTGTTCAACAGAACCATCATCAATTAAAATCAATTCCCAGTTTGTATAGGTTTGATTGATTACGCTTACGATTGCTTCGGTAAGCCAGGTACCCGGATTTAAAAAAGGAATAATAACGGAAATAAGTGGCGTGTGCATTGCAAATCTTCATCTAAAAATTTGCCAAGCTTTATTCTTTGAAGGTTTCAGTTCCTGCCAACACGAAGCGCATTAAGATGTATGTAGTTAACTTTTGTAAAGAATTTTTATTGTCTATGCTTTTTGCATCAAAACTTTCTTCAAATGCTTTATGCAATTGATCTTTGGCTTTTTCTCTTGCAGTTACTGCATCTTGTAATTGTTGAAGAATTTCTGTTTGATTTGTTTCCTGTAACCGTTTGATTATTTCGTATGCTAAAAAAC
>JBDUBY010000302.1:0-5809 GCA_040003735.1 Parafilimonas sp. | reverse complement strand
TATTGCTGCAATAAATGAGTTTATTTGCACTGCATAAAATATGGCAAATTCAATATTACGAATAGGTACAAGAGAAAGTCCGCTGGCGGTGTGGCAGGCAACACAAGTGCAGCATCTTTTAATTGCTGCAAACATTCAATCACAATTAGTTTACATAAAAAGTGAAGGCGATACAGATACAATAACGCCGTTATATGCTTTAGGTGTACAAGGAATTTTTACAAAAACTTTAGATGCAGCTTTACTGAACAACAGGATTGATATTGCTGTACATTCTTTAAAAGATGTACCTGTGCAAATGGCCGAAGGAATTATACAAGCTGCAGTTTTAAAAAGAGGAAATTATAAAGATATTTTTGTTTATAAGGATGAAGCTGATCTAAAAAAACTTGGTTTCATAAATAATGAATGGACGACTGATCGTCAATCGCAATTCTTAAATCATGATTCAAGTTTTACAATTGCCACCAGCAGTATAAGGCGTATTGCTCAATGGGAAAACCGTTATCCAAATACTACGATACAAAATTTGCGCGGTAATGTAAATACACGTTTGCGTAAATTGAAAGAAAGCGAATGGAACGGTGCAATTTTTGCTGCTGCCGGTTTAGAAAGAATAAATCTAAGACCAAAAAATGCTATTGATTTAGACTGGATGTTGCCTGCGCCGGCTCAAGGTGCGATTGCTGTTGTTTGCAAAAAAGATGATGAACAATCTTATAATTTCAGCCAAAGTTTTAATGATAAAGAAACTGCATTATGTGTTAAGCTTGAAAGAGATTTCTTAAGAGCTTTATCAGGTGGATGTTCAACACCAATCAGTGCATTAGCTATTATTAAAAACAACCAGCTTGTATTTAAAGGCAGTGTTTTATCAACTGATGGAAAACAAAAAATGGAAATCGAAAAAAAAGTTGCTACAACAAATGCCGATGATCTTGGAATAATTGCTGGCGAAGAAATTTTATCAAGAGGTGCTGACAAAATAATCGAGCAAATCCGTAATGCCCATACATAATTCATCACTATTAATTACAAATAACATTCAAGAATCATTACTTAAAAAAATGATTGAAAAAGGATTTGCTGTTGATGTAATTCCATTTATACAAACAGAAAATATAACAACAAAAGAAGTTCAGCAACAAATTGAAAATATAGCATTATTAAACACGACCATTGTTTTTACAAGCGCAATTGCGGTTAAAGCAGTCACTAAATATTTACAAAAAATACCAGACTGGAAAATCTATTGCATTGGAAACACAACAAGAATTTTGGTCGAAAATTTATTTGGAAAAATATCAATAATTGCGACTGCAGATAATGCAAAATTGTTAGGCGAAAAAATTATTGAAGATAACTTTTCGAATGAAGTATATTTTTTTTGTGGCGATAAAAGAAGGAATGAATTACCAGAGCTATTAAATCAGCATGGCATTGAAGTGACCGAGATACAGGTTTATCAAACAAAAATGCTTTCGCACAAGATCAATAAAAATTATAATGGTATTTTATTTTTTAGTCCGAGTGCTGTTGAAAGTTTTTTCCAAAACAATTTAGTAAATAATGAAAGTATTTTGTTTGCAATTGGAGCCACAACCGCAAATGAAATAAAAAAGTTTTCTAAGAACAAAATCGTGGTGAGCGATAGACCTGGAAAAGAAAATTTGATTGAAAAGGTGATTGATTATTTTAATAATTAGAATCAAATTTTTCTTGATTGTTTATACCCATTTTTCAATAACCATTGCAAAATTTTATCTCGTTGATCTCCCTGGATAATAATCTCATTATCTTTTGAACTTCCACCAGTCCCGCAAAAATTCTTAAGTTTTTTTCCAAGATCTTCAAGGTCATTATTAGTACCGATAAAACCTTCAATTAAACTTACAGCTTTCCCGGCGCGGCGTTTTGTATCTAAACGAATTTTTAATTTTTGCTGTGCCGGAAGTAATGTTTCATTGTTACTAATTTCTTCAGGTTGAAAAGAAAAGTCCGGATCTGTGCTGTAAACAAAACCTCTTGTATCAGGTTTATTTTTTTTGCTCATGGAACATTGAATTTCTAATGGCTGATTTTAATTTATAACAACAGCTTTTAAACTTAAATCAACACTTTGCGCCTGGTGAATTAAGCCGCCAACACTTATATAATCAACTCCGGTTGCAGCATACGATTGAATATTATCTATATTAATGCCACCACTTGCTTCAGTTTCAAAATCGTTTTTAATTATTTGTAATGCTTCAATTATTTGTGCCGGCGAAAAATTATCAAGCATAATTCTAAACACTTTGCCTTTTGCAACAGCACAAACTTTTTTTACATCTTCAATATTTCTTGTCTCCACTTCAATCTTTAAATCAGGAGTTTTTGTTTGCACGTATTGCCAGGCTTTACCAATTGCTTTTTCAATTCCGCCGGCATAATCAATGTGATTGTCTTTAAGCATAATCATATCAAACAAACCAAAGCGATTATTAACACCGCCGCCAATTTTTACGGCTTCTTTTTCAAGCAACCGAAAATTGGGTGTTGTTTTTCTTGTATCTAAAAGCTTTGTTGTATAACCTTTTAATTTTTCTGTGTATTGATGTGTGAGTGTGGCAATGCCACTCATTCTTTGCATGCAGTTTAAAACAAGGCGTTCGCATTTTAATATGGTATGAATATGCGCTTCTACTTCAAAAGCAGTTTCGCCAATATGCATTGCATCGCCATCTTTTTTAAATGCATTGAAAACGCTTTCCCGCTCAACGAAGGAAAATATTTGTTTTGCAACATCAATGCCTGCTAAAATTCCATCTTGTTTTATTTTAAGAACGGCTTTGCCTTGTTGTAAAGAAGGAATACAACTTAATGTGGAATGATCTCCATCACCAACATCTTCTGCAAATGCTTCTTTTATTAAATGATGTAGCTGTTCGTTGAAAGTTTGCATGCTAAGATTTCTGCGAGTTTTGCGTGAATATTGTTGCCATAAAAATATACTGCACAAGGGAGTGACACAACGAGGATGCCATGAAATACTACAGCCGGTTACCAAAAATCTCTATTTATTTCTTCCCAAATTTTCCTGCCATGCAAGCATGCCGCCGGTTAAGTTTTTTGGATTTTTAAACCCCATTTGCTCAAGTATCATTGCTGCTTGCCCGCTGCGATTTCCACTTCTGCAATACAATACAATTTCGTCATCTTTCCAATCATCAATTGGATCAGTTTGCATATTGCGAATTTCGCCAACCGGCAATAAAGTGCCACCGATATTAAACTCTGCATTTTCAGATGGTTCACGAACATCTACCAAATGAATGTTCTCACCTGCATCAAGACGTTTTTTTAATTCCTGTACTGTTATTGTTTGCATATAATTTTTATTGGTTATTATCTGGTGGTGCATCTTGTGTGCTGTCTTTTGGCGGCGGTGTCATGCTAATCCAAACATCCATTAACTGGCCAGGCCGTATGTGATTAGGTGCTTTATCGCCGTTGGGCAAGTTGGTTTCCGGTTCGGGATTTTGTTTGATAATATACGCGCTGGCCGTATCTGAAACCGGCGTTGATGCAATGATAACACCGATGCCTATATTATCACCGGACATATAATCTTTCGCTTGCGAAATAGTTAAGCCAACCAGATCGGGAACTGTAACTTCCGTATCGCCTAAACCATTGCCAAGCACAAGATCAATAGAAGAACTCATTGGAATTTTTGTGCCGGGAGTAATGGTTTTCCCATTAAACATTTGATCTTTTACAGCATTACGGGCAATATCCGGAACGAAGGTTGTTGTGCCAACTTTTAAACCAAGACTTTGCAAAAACATTTGTGCGCTGCGAAAAGAAAATCCGCGAATATCAGGCATATCAATCAATGGCGGATTTGCACGATTAATAGTTAAATAAATTGTACGATGCATTTTTACCACTTCATCTGATTCGGGCGATTGTTTAACCACCGCCAAAGGTGCAATCGAATCTATGTACACTGAATCCTGAACGGAAACAGCAAAATCTTTTTGCTTTAAAACAGACGTTGCTTCTGCAAGTGTTTTGCCTGTAACCGAAGGAACGGTTACGGTTTCATTATGCCGTGTTACAGAATCAAGAGAAAGAAAAAATATAAATATGATGAGCAAAAGAAGTGCGATTGCTACAAGGATATTTACACCTAAAGAACGTTGCGTGATAAACTTAAACATCAATACATTTTTCTATTGTAATTAATTCCAGCATTCTTCAATAAGTGCTGAATAAAATTCTTCAAGCGTCCATCCCATTGCTTTTACCTGTTGCGGAACAATGCTCGCAGCACTTTGACCAGGCACTGTATTTACTTCAAGCATAAACGGCATTTTCTTTTCTTCATTATAAATAAAATCTATTCTTACCACACCTTTGCAATTTAATACTGCATAAATTTTACGTGCTGCAGCCTGTACTTTTTCAATGATTAAAGGATCGGCCTGCGCCGGCGTTATTTCTTCACTCATGCCTTTATACTTCGCCTCAAAATCAAAGAAATCTTTTTTTGATTTTATTTCTGTAACTGGCAAAGTAATAATCTCGCCTTTTGTTTTAAACACGCCTATGGTGAATTCTCTGCCTTCAATAAATTCTTCGATCAATACCTGGTCATCTTCAGCAAAAGCTTTTTGCAAAGCAACATCAATTTCTTCTGAAGGCTGATTTACTTTAGACATGCCAATGCTCGAACCTCCATTATTTGGTTTTACAAAAACAGGAAACTTTAATTGGTTAAAAATTGTTTCTTCGCTGATAACATCGTTACGAAAAAGATGCAGTGATTTTGCAACATGTATTCCTGCAAATGCAGCGACAGCAATAGTATAACGCTTATTAAAAGTTAACGCAGAAGTTGCAGCATCGCATGTTGAATACGGCATATCGATACAATCAAAATAGCCCTGCAATTTTCCATCTTCGCCGGGTGTGCCATGTATGCACATAAGCACGCCATCAAAATTTATTTTTTCATCATTCAGCATCAGCGAAAAATCGTTTTTATCAATGCTGATTTTTTCGCCATTTGCATCTTCATAAAACCAGCCTTCCGGCGTTATATCAATTAAATACACTTCAAACTTATTGCGGTCAATATTATTATTAACTGTGATCACGCTTTGGTAACTGATCTCAGCCTCTTTACTATAACCGCCGGTAAGCAATGCAATCTTTTTCTTCATTAATATCTGTTATCAACGCAAAGAAAAGGAAAAAAGACCTCACCCCAACCCCTCTCCAAAAGAGAGGGGCAAGAATGTTTTATTTTTTAAACAGGGTTTAATAATTAAGTTCTTAAAGTCCTCTCCTTTGGAGAGGATTTAGGTGAGGTTTAAACAAAAAGGTGAAAGATTAACATCCCTCACCTCTTATTTTGACGGGAAATATCACCCGCCGGATTATGTTGCGTAAGCAACAATCGTATTTGAAATCTAAGGTAACATCTTTAGATAATTAAACACCTAAATATGCAGTTTTTCTTTTTTCGCTAACAACTCATCTACTGTTTCGCGGTACATTTCATCAGGCACACAACAATCAACCGGGCAAACCGCAGCACATTGCGGCTCTTCATGAAATCCCTGGCATTCGGTGCATTTATTCGGTGTGATGTAATATGTATCAACTGCCAAAGGCGCCATGCGTTGTTCTGCGTTCACAATTTCGCCATCCATCAAAACAACTTCACCACGCACCGTTGTACCATCGGAAAAAGCCCATTCTACACCGCCTTCATAAATGGCATTGTTAGGACATTCAGGTTCACAAGCGCCACAGTTTA
>JBDUBY010000292.1:0-1764 GCA_040003735.1 Parafilimonas sp. | reverse complement strand
GAAAACCATTTTATAATCAACTTTTATTTTGCCTTTGGTTATATCTGCAAGCTTGCCTTTTAGTAATTTCTTTTTGAATGGTTTTAAATAATCAATAAAAAGTTTGCCTTCAATATGATCATATTCGTGCTGAATAATACGCGCCGTTAAACCATTAAATGTATCTGTGTGTGAAACAAAATTTTCATCCATATAATGAATGGTTACAGTTGCAGGCCGCATAACATCTTCTCTAATTTTAGGAATGCTTAAACAGCCTTCATTATAATTCCAGGGTTCGCCATTAAGCTCTGCTATTTTAGCATTGATAAACACTTTTTTTAAACCAGGTTCATCAGGATATTTCCCTTTGTCTTCATCTTCCTGGTTAAGAAAAATCTGCGTGCTGTCAATAAGAAACAGGCGAACATCTTTATTAATCTGCGGCGCCGCCAAACCAACGCCATTGCTTGCGTATAATGTTTCCCACATATCAGCAATAAGTTTGTCAAGATTGGGATAATCCTGCGTAATCTCTTTTGCTGTTATTCTTAAAATGGGCGTTCCGTATGCAACTATGGGTAAAATCATAATTTCTTAACTCAGTAAAGGAAGAATGTTAATGATAAAATTTGCTTGCGAAGATATAATTTAGGTTGTTAAGCCGAGGCAAAAGTCCTTCGACAAATCAGGATGGGTTTTTCAAATACTCCTGCAGCATAATTGCCGCGGCTATTTGGTCAATATTTTCTTTTTTTTGACGATTTTTTTTCTTCATGCCCATTTCAACCATTGCCTGCACTGCAAGTTTTGAGGTATAACGTTCATCAACAGTTTCCGTCTTCATTAAAGCAAAATCTTTCTTAAATTTTTGTATAAACTGTTTTACTAATGGCGTTGCATGCGTATCACTGTCATCAAGATTTTTTGGTTCACCAATTAAAACCAATTCAACTTCCTCATTTTTAAAATAGTTTTTAAGAAAAGGAAATAAATCTTTTGTTTCAACAGTAGTTAATGCCGTTGCAATTATTTTTAATGGATCAGTTACAGCAATGCCGGTTCGTTTTTTTCCATAATCAATACAAAGAATACGCGGCATGAAAATATAATTGATAATTAATTCAGAAATAAATCCGCAATAACAAACACTGCAAATACAACACTTGCAATTCCGTTAGCAGTCATAAAAGCAAGATTTACTTTTTTAAGATCATTTGGTTTAACAATAGAATGTTGATATAACAACATGCCGCAAAATACACAAATGCCAATCCAATACATAAAATGAAAATTGCCATAAAACCCTGCACCAATTACACAAGATGCACTTAAAATATGCAGCATTTCAGAAACGTGCAATGCTTTTGCTTTACCTACCGTTGCGGGAATAGAATACAAGTGTTGCGATTGATCAAAGTCAACATCCTGCAGAGCATAAATAATATCAAAACCACTTACCCAAAATATTACAGCAAATGAAAATAATAATGGTAAGATATCAAAGTGACCGGTAACTGCAAGGTAAGCGCCGATAGGAGCCAGGGATAAACCTAATCCCAAAACTAAATGACATAAAAAAGTAAAGCGTTTTGTATAACTGTAAAATAAAACCACAAACAAGGCAACAGGCGAAAGCAAGAAACAAATCTTGTTTATGAAAAATGTTGAAACAATAAAAATGATACAATTTAAGATAACAAAACGCAAGGCACTTTGCGGAGAGATAATGCCTTTTGGAATTTCTCTTATTGCAGTTCTTGGGTTTTTTGCATCAAAGCTTCT
>JBDUBY010000356.1:0-5869 GCA_040003735.1 Parafilimonas sp. | reverse complement strand
TTTCTTAGGTTTGAGTATATGAAGAAGTTATTGTTCATTGTACTTACCATAAATATCGCTCTAAATTCCTGCGCACAAACGTCAAAACAAATTGTTGGCGCTGGCAAAGAAGTTGATCCTTATCATTTTTCTTCAACAAAAAATTTAACTATCACACATGGTTGTGTTGCAAGCGCGCATCCACTTGCAAGCGAGATTGGTTTGGCAATTTTAAAACGAGGTGGCAATGCATTTGATGCGATGATAGCAACACAACTTGCGTTGGCTGTAGTATATCCTGCGGCGGGCAATATTGGCGGTGGTGGATTTACGGTTGCAAGAACTAAAAACGATTCACTTATTGCACTGGATTATCGTGAAGCAGCGCCTTCAAAAGCAAGCAGGAATATGTATATTGATTCTGCAGGAAATGCACGAACTGATTGGTCACAAAACGGGCATTTGTCTGTTGGCGTTCCCGGTACTGTTGCGGGTTTATTTGCTGAATATAAATATGCGAAACTTTCTTTTAAAGATTTAATTCAACCGGCAATTGATCTTGCTGAAAAAGGTTATGTATTAACAAAGAACGAAGCGGCAAGTTTTAATTCAACCCAAGAGGATTTTATTAAGTATAATACAAAGCCAAATGCATTTGTACAACAAAAGCCATGGAAAGAAAATGATACATTATTTCAGCCTGAACTTGCAAAAACTTTAAAGCTTATTCGTGATAATGGAATGAAAGGTTTTTATGAAGGTGAAACAGCAAAATTGATCGTTGAAGAAATGCAGCGTGGCAAAGGAATTATAAGTTATGATGACCTGAAAAATTATGTATGTAAATCGCGCAAGCCGACTGAATTTGATTATCGTGGTTATCATGTTGTAAGTATGCCACCATCAAGCAGCGGTGGAATTATTCTGGGTGAAATGTTGAAAATGATAGAACCTTATCCACTGCATGATTATGGTTTTCAAACAAAGAAAAGTGTGCAGTTAATAATAGAAGCAGAACGCAGAGCTTATGCAGACCGCGCAGAACATTTAGGCGATCCTGATTTTTGGAATGTGCCCGAAAATATTTTATTGAGCGATGCTTATGCAAAAAAAAGAATGAGCGATTATGATTCTACAAAAGCAAGTAAAAGCGAAAATATAAAAGCAGGTAATGTGCATGAAAGCAATCAAACAACGCACATAAGTATTATTGATGCAGAAGGAAACATGGTTGCTGTTACTACAACACTAAATAATGGTTATGGCAGCAAAACAATTGCAGGCGGTGCAGGTTTTTTTCTTAATGATGAAATGGATGATTTTAGCATCAAACCAGGTGTTCCAAATTTGTATGGCGCAGTTGGCGGCGATGCAAATGCAATTGCTCCGGGTAAGCGTATGCTAAGTTCTATGACGCCAACATTAGTTTTAAAAAACAATAAGCCGTTTATGGTTGTTGGTACACCGGGAGGAACAACGATTACAACTTCTGTATTTCAATCTATAGTTAATGTAGTTGATTTTGGAATGAATGCTGAAGATGCTGTTGACAAACCAAAGTTTCATCATCAATGGCTGCCGGATACAGTGATGATTGAAAAAGGATTCTCAGAATCAACAGCACAACAGCTAAAAGGTATGGGTTATAAGTTGGTTGAATTAAATGGAATTGGCAGAACAGAATTGATAAAGATTTTGCCTGATGGTAAACGCGAAGCTGCTGCTGATATTCGTGGTGATGACAGCGTTAGCGGTTATTAGCTGATTGTTAATATGCAGTACAAGTGAGTGACACAACCGTGATTAATAGAATTACAAAAGCCGATAACAAAAGAATTTATTGTATGAATATTGAGGAAGCATTTTTGCAATCAGCAATAAAAAAATTTAAGGCGCAAAAAACATTGGGCGAAAAAACTTTTGCGCAATTAAATGATAAAGATTTTGTGTTTAAACCATCTGAAGAAAGTAATTCGATTGCGTTGATCATACAACATATGCGCGGTAATATGCTGAGCCGCTGGACAAATTTTTTAACGAAAGATGGCGAGAAACCGTGGCGGGAAAGAGATAAAGAATTTGAGGATATTCTTTCTGCAAAACAAGATATTTTAAATGCCTGGAATAGCGGCTGGTCTTGTGTTTTAGATGTATTGGATAACCTGAAGACAGAAGATTTATTGAAAACAATTACGATTAGAAACGAACCGCTTTTAGTTGTTGATGCGATTGTTCGGCAAATCGATCATTACGGTTATCATGTTGGGCAGATTGTTTACATCGCAAAAATTATTAAAGGTGCTGACTGGCAAACATTGAGCATTGCAAAAAATATAAGCAACGACTTTAATAAATCAATAAATCACGCCTGAGTTTTACTTTTCACTTTAAATTAAAATCATGTTTCCGGAAGCAGTAATTTTTGATTTGGACGGAACTTTAATTGATAACAACGCTTATCATATTAAAGCTTTCGAATCTTTTTATGATAAAATTGGAAAACCGTTTTCTGTTGAAGAATATAAACAGCATATAAACGGCAGAATGAACCGCGATATTTTTAATTATGTTTTTAATACAACGTTAAGCCCTGAAAAAATTGAGGAATATTCTGATGAAAAAGAAGCGATGTATCGTGAACTATACAAGGCGCATATAAAGCCAATTAATGGATTGATAAATTTTTTGGAAGAACTTGAAAAAGCAAAAATTCCAAAGGCGATTGCAACTTCAGGCCTGGTTCCAAACATCAATTTTATGTTTGAACATGTGCCGATAAAAAATTACTTTTTTAGCGTTATAGATTCAACGCAGATAACACATGGCAAACCGCATCCTGAAATATTCTTGAAAGCTGCAATTTCAGTTAATGCAGTACCGAGTAATTGTGTTGCGTTTGAGGATTCTGTTGCCGGAATTAAATCTGCAAAAGCTGCAGGTATGAAAGTGGTTGGTTTAACTACAACACATGCGGCAGAAGATATAAAAGATGCTGATCTTATCATTAAAGATTACACAGAAATTTCTTTAACACAATTGCGGAAACTTGCGGGTTTAGTTAATCGTTAATAGAAGAAATCACCATGAAAATTATCACAATTTTATCACAGCTTTTTTTAATTGCAATTTCATTTAGCTGCGTTGATTCATCTGCTAAAAACTCAACAACAACAATTATGAACGATGGATTTGCTGTGGTTGAATTATTTACTTCAGAAGGATGCTCAAGTTGTCCATCGGCAGATGAGGCAGTTGCAAAATTGTTGAAGGCACACAACAGAAATGTATATGTTTTGGGATATCATGTTGATTACTGGGATAACTTAGGTTGGAAAGATATTTTCAGCAATGCAGCATATACTCAAGTACAAAGAAATTATGCAAAAACGTTTAAACTTTCTTCTGTTTATACGCCGCAAATTGTTGTTAATGGAACGGAACAATTTGTTGGTTCTGATGAAAAGAAATTGAATGAAGCAGTAGATAAAGATTTGCAACAATCAGCAACTGGAAAACTTGTTATTGATGCAAAAGCAATTGATAAAGAAGTAACGGTGAATTATTCAACAGATGCAACAAATGCAAGATTTAAAGTTGCCTTAATTCAATTGAGTGCTGAAGATAGAATTCAGCGTGGCGAGAACAGCGGTGCTACATTACATCATGTAAATATTGTTAGAGATTTACAAACTGTTCCGGCAGCTTCGAATGGCAAAATCATGTTGAATATTCCTGCCGGGCTAGAAGTTAAAGATTGTCGTGTGATTGCATTCACACAAAATATTAATGACAGTAAAATAACTGCTGCAACTGAAGTAAATATTCAATAAGTATCATTTAAAAAATAAATTTGAAAGTCTTTTATAAAAAGATCGAACTCCCTTTCGAATATCCTTTCACTATTTCAGGCGGAAGAACAAAAACACATCAGCCTTCTTTAATTGTTGCATTGCAACTGGGTAATTTAATTGGCTATGGTGAAGCGCCGGCAATAACATATTATAATGTTACTGTTGAGCAAATGATCGCTGATATTGAAAGTAAAAAATCGCTGATAGAAAAATTTGCATTTACAACACCTGATCGTTACTGGCATTATTTGCATCATTTATTACCGCAAAATCCTTTTTTGGTTTGTGCACTTGATATGGCAGCGTGGGATTTGTTTGGGAAAATGCGTAATCAGCCATTATATAAAGTATGGAATACGGAATGGAAAAATATTCCTGTATGTGATTACACAATTGGCATTGACCGCATTGAAAAGATGATAGAAAAAATAGAGTTGCATCCTTCACCCATTTATAAAATAAAAGTTGGAACTGAGAATGACATTGAAACTATTACCGCATTAAGACAACATACAGATGCTGTTTTTCGTGTTGATGCAAATGCTGGCTGGACATTAAATGAAGCGCTTGAAAAAATTCCTTTGTTAAAAAGATTAGGTGTTGAATTAATCGAACAACCACTCGCAAAAGATGATTGGGAAGACATGAAGATTTTATTTCAGCAATCATCATTGCCTTTAATTGCAGATGAAAGTTGTGTGTTTGAAAACGATGTTGAAAAATGCGCTGGATGTTTTCATGGTATTAATATAAAACTTGTAAAATGCAGCGGTATTACACCGGCATTACGCATGATTGAAAAAGCAAAACAATTAAATTTAAAAGTGATGATGGGCAGCATGAATGAATGTACCGTTGGCTCTTCGGCCATTGCTCATTTTTTACCACAATTAGATTATGTTGATATGGATGGGCCGTTGCTTTTGAAAGAAGATATGGCAAGTGGATTAACTTACAACAACGGTGTTGTCTCCGTTTCTGATGCGCCGGGATTGGGAATAAAAATGAATTAATTATTTAAAGCATGATTTAAAAATAAAATCATAGGATGCAATGTCTCAAACGCTTTTACAACGGTTGCTACAAATTTCTTATCAGTAACCTGTGCATCAGTTAAAGGTGAGGTTGCCACTATACTTTTTAATTTTAAAAATTCAATTGCAGCATTATTTTCGTCATAACCCTTCGGTGGCCGTGACAACTTAATACCACTATCGGTGCTTAACCCTTTTGTATAAACAGCTTTGAATTTTTTATTATTGATAATGTTTTTAAACACATCAAAATTGTAATCAATTTCTTGCCGTACCGTTTTTAAAGCCTCAGCATCTGGTTGATAAATACCACCGCCAACAAAGCTGTTGCCCGGTTGAATATGCAAATAATAACCCGCTGTCATGCTCTTCTTTCCATTTGCATTTAGATAAGCACCCATATTTGTTTTATAAGGTGATTTATCTTTTGCAAAACGTACATCACGATTAATTCTGAATAAACAATTTTTTGATGTTACAGTTGATAAACCTGCATCAGTTTTACAAAATGAATCAATCACCTGCTGAAAAAAGAATGCAAAGTCAGACTTTGCTAAATCATATTTACTTCTGTTTGCATCAAACCATTCTTTGTTATTATTTTTCGCAAGCTGTTTTAAAAACTGGAGTGTAGATGTTTGTAACATAAAATTATTTTGCTCAATTATAATATGTAGTACAAGTGAGTGACACAACCGTGATGCCACAAGCACAACTGCCGGTTACCAAAAAAAATTATTCGTTTATTGTCGTCGTCAAACTTCTAAAAATATCTTCTAAATTATTGCCTTCTGTTTGCAAAGAAGTTATATCTAATTGCTCCTGAACTGCAAGTTCAAATAGTTGTTTGCGCATGTCATTTGTATCGTTTGTTGATATAGAAAAACTATGATCATTTATAATACTAACGTTTATTGAAGCAGGTAAATCTTCTAATTTTTGTTTATTGATTTTTGTTGAAAATGTAACACCAATGCGGTTTGATTTTGTATTTAGTTTTAATTG
>JBDUBY010000276.1:0-19865 GCA_040003735.1 Parafilimonas sp. | reverse complement strand
CGCCGTTTAAACTGGAAAGCAACAGCACGCAAAAACAGTTTAATGGTAAATAATTATATGGATGAAAGAAGCCAGCAGGTTATTTGTTTAATTGATAAAGGCCGCAGCATGAAAATGCCTTTTGAAGGAATGACATTGCTGGATTATGCGATTAATGCAACGCTGGTACTAAGCAATATTGTTTTACAAAAACAAGATAAAAGCGGTTTACTAACCTTTGGAAAAAAGATAGATCAGTTTATTCAGCCTGATAAAAAACCGGCGCAGATAAGCCTTATTCAGCAAACATTGTACATGCAACAAACAGATTTTATGGATAGTGATTTTGAAGCGCTGTACGTATTTACGCGTTATCATCTTAACCTGCGCAGCTTATTAATTCTGTTCACCAATTTTGAAAGTTTATACAGTATGGAAAGGCAGCTTCCATATTTAAAACAACTTTCTTCTCATCATCCTTTGTTGGTAATATTTTTTGAAAATACAGAGCTTACAGAACTGCAGCAAAAAAAAGCGCACAATATAGAAGACGTGTATTATAAAACTATTGCCAACAAATTTGCGCTGGAGAAAAGGCAGATGGTAAAAGAACTGCAAAAGCATGGCATAATGAGTTTACTTACTGCTCCGCAAAAATTAACTGCGAATACCATCAATAAGTATTTAGAGCTAAAGGAAAGGCAGGTTGTGTAAAATTTTTATGTAACCGGCAATTGGTTTTTTATGGCATCGTTCCTTGTGTCACTCCCTTGTGCTGTAATTTTTCATGGCAGCTTATTACACTAATTTAATCTTAAACAAAAAAGTTTTCTGCATTTATACTATTTCTTCTAACAAATCGTTTACACATCATCGCGATAAATTATTATTTCTTAAATTTGTTTGCGAAAGAATAAATCCAACTTCCTCTGAAAGGTAAAACCAACGATGCTTTCATAAGCATTTTCCAACCTTCTTCAGCCGACGTTCCTTTTATTCGCTCCTATAAAACCAGTATCCAGAGATCATGAGTACATCTCTTATAGAAAAAATAAATATCTATATAACGGTTGACTTTCAAACCATCAATCAGTATTTTAATACACATGACCCTTCGCCGTTGTATAAGAAAAAAATCAATCAAAAATTTGAGGAATACATTTTAAATGATGTTAGTTCGGCGAAAAGATATTCAGCTATTTTTTATAAACTTAATTGCATAGGGCCGGTTAATAAGCAATACGCAGAACCTTTGATGCACGCCATTCACAGGCATTTTTCTATTAAAAAAGAAATAAAGCAGGATGAATTCAAAAAATTTAAGCGCCGCAATTTATTATTACTTGCCATTAGTGCTGCAGTTGTAATTACATGCGAAGCTTTTTTGCCATTACTGTTTAAAGATATAGGAGACATTTATAACGGCCTTAAAAACTGTCTCGATGTTTTTAGCTGGGTTATTTTATGGAAACCGATTTATGAATTATTGTTTTCATGGAACCCTTTCTTAAAAGATATTTTATTACTATCAAAACTTTCTACTGCTGAAGTTATCATCATCGACAATAAAAAAAGCGGCGAGGCTGAACAACCTGTAAAATATCGCCCTGCAGAAGTAGAAGTTAGCGATTCTGTTACATTTGAATCTTTATTATCCAATTGAATATACATTCTATGATCTATCAAAATTTCCTTTCAACCAATTTAAACATTCTCATCATGGCTATTTGGCAAACCTGGCTATTAAGCCTTTCCGTTTTACTCATTATGTCGAGCATTGTATTTATGCTGTATAAGATAAAAATAAAAAAAGCAATGCATGAAATTGGTGCGTTGCAACAGCGTGTGGTAGAATGCACAGAGTTGCTTAGTTATTCAAAAGAAACTGAGCTCAAAACAAAAGAAGAAATGGAAACGGTTAATCGTTCCAAAAGTTTATTACTCGCTAAACTAAGCCATGAAATACGTACGCCAATGAATGGTGTTATAGGAATGGCCTCATTGCTTTCAGAAACGGAACTTACCACAGAACAACGCGAATACACTGAAGTAATTATTGAAAGCAGCGAAAACCTTATGACAACAATTAATGACATGCTGATCACAGATGTTATTAATTACTCAGAAAGAGGAAGCAGTGAAATGGAACTTGAAAATAAAGATTTTGATTTGCGCAATACAATAGAAGGCGTACTTGAATCTTTTGCAGGTAAAGCTGCAAATGCAGGTATAGAACTCGTTTATTTAATGGAAAGAGATGTACCTGAACTTATTGTAGGCGACGAAGCAAGGTTAAGACAAATATTGATGAGTCTCGTTGATAATTCTATGCGCTTTACAACAGAAGGCGACATTTCAATAATAGTGCGCCAGCAACAGGCATTAGAAGGCAACCAGGCAGATATTGGGTTTGAAGTAAAAGATAAAGGCACAGGCATGCCGGCAAGTGAAATAGAATTATTATCAAAAGATTTTGCTGATATAAATACAAAAGATAATAGTCATGCGCTCACGCTGGCCATCTCCAAAAAGCTGGTAGGATTAATGGGTGGTAAATTAGAAATTGATACCAAAGAAGGATCAGAATCAGGAACAGTTATCAAGTTTAAAATACGTGTAAGAATAAGCCTTCAACCGCAACGTGCTGCTGCAAAATTTGATAGTACAGCAAGAAGTAAAAGTATATTATTGGTTGATGACAACTTCATGAGCAGAAGCGTACTCAAGAAACAATTGGAGCAATGGAACCTGCTACCTGCGGCAGTATCATCAGCTAAAGAAGCAATAGAAATTATTAATAAAAATCCGCGGTTCGATCTTGTAATAACAGACATGGAAATGCCCCGCGTTAATGGTATTGAATTAGCAGAAGCTATAAAAAACATTAATCCAAAAATTTCTTTAATGCTTTTAAATACAAGCGGCAATGAACAGTATAAAGATCATCCGGGTTTGTTTAAATCAGTAGTAACCAAACCTGTAAAACAACATTTATTATATAAAAATGTTGCACACGAATTAAACAGGGTTGATATAGTAATGGAAAACCAGAACAGCAAACCAAAAGCGCTTTCTGATGTTGCTAAACAATATCCACTGAATATTCTTGTTGCTGAAGATAATAAAACCAACCAGGAAGTGGCGTTGAAAGTGCTGAGTAAATTAGGTTATACGGCATCACTTGCAGAGAACGGAGAAGAAGCTTTGGAGATGGTGAGCGAAGGTCACTACGATCTCATTTTTATGGATATGCAAATGCCGGTAAAAGATGGCCTTGAAGCTACACGCATGATTCGTCTTTGTCTTAACACACAACCTGTAATAATTGCGATGACAGCGAATGCAATCCACGGGGATAGGCAGGAATGTTTAAATGCAGGTATGGATGATTATATAAGCAAGCCTTTTAGAATTGAAGAGCTTACAAAGATGATTGAAAAATGGGCGATGCAGCTTAAATAAATGTATGTAAGCCATAATCAATAAATAAAAATATCCTTCAAAAATCAATCTGCATATGAAACGCTTTTGTTACTTTTTATTGCTGATTCTTCCTGCCATAACATTTGCACAAAAACGGCAACTTGAGTTTGATCATTTCAGAACAAACTCAGGCCTTTCACAAAGCAATGTGCTTTGCATTTTGCAGGATAGCAAAGGCTTTATGTGGTTTGGCACCCGTGAAGGCCTGAACAAATACGATGGCTATAAATTCACCGTGTATAAAAACGATCCGAAAAATAAAAATAGCATTGGCGGAAATTTTATTTCATCCATCATTGAAAGTCGTGATGGAAATCTTTGGATTGCAACACGTGGGGGCGGCTTGTGCAAATACGATACAGAAAAAGATTTGTTCATTAATTATAAACACGAAGAAAACAATGCAAACAGTATTTCAGGCAATGGTGTTAATGCCGTGTTTGAAGATGAGAAAGGAAATATATGGGCAGGTACAGAAGATGCAGGCATAAGTATATTGCATACTGCTACCGGCAAGTTTGAACATTTTCCCCACAATAAAAATGATGCAAATAGTTTAAGCGATGATTATGTGCGGGTGATTGTGCAGGATGCAGAAAAAAATATATGGATAGGAACTGCTAACGGGGGCTTGAACTTATTTAACTCTAAACAGAACAACTTTACACATTTTCAGCATGATGATAAAGACAACACATCACTTAGCTATAACGATGTGTATGGAATATTTGAAGATAGCAAGCATAGGTTATGGATTGGCACCAATGGCGGCGGATTAGACTTGTTTGACAAAACAACTGAAAAATTTATTCAGTTTAAAGCTGATCCAAACAACCCAAATAGCTTACCCAACAACCAGGTGTATACAATAGGCGAAGACAGCGATCATAACTTATGGATTGGAACAGAAAATGGCGGCATGTGTGTATTCAATCCACAACAGAAAACTTTTACAACTTACCAGCACGATGATTTAGATAATACAAGCATCGGAAGCAATTCTATCTATGCTATTTGCAGAGATAATAAAGGCAATATGTGGATGGGAAGTTTTACCGGTGGAATAGATTTTTTAAATGCTGATAATAAGTTTGAGCATTTTAAACATAATTCTGTACCCGGCAGTTTAAGCAGCAACCTTGTGCTGTGTATTTACGAAGATTCAAAACAAAATATTTGGGTAGGAACAGATGGCGGAGGTTTAAATTTATTCAACAAACAAACAAGCAGTTTTACGCATTACATTCATCAAAACGGGAACAATAACAGCATTTGCGGTAACTATGTTTTAAATGTGCATGAAGCAAGTAACGGTGATATGTGGATTGGAACGTGGGCTGATGGTGTTACCGTTTTCAATAAAGATAAAAACACTTATCAGCACTATAAATCCGATCCGTTAAATCCAAATAGCTTAAGCAGTAATAACGCATGGGTTATTTATGAAGACAGAGAAAAAAATATTTGGATAGGTACTTATGGTGGTGGCTTGAACCTGTTTAATCCTTCAACCAATTCTTTTATACATTATGCATACGATGCAAGTAATCCGCAGTCTATTAACAATACAAACGTGCATTCAATTTTTGAAGACAGCGATGGTAATTTATGGATAAGTACAGATGGCGGTGGTTTAGATTTATTCAACAAACAAACAAAAACATTTACGCATTATTTGCATAGCGATAATAAGAACAGCATTGCAGACAATAGTGTTGGAATTGTTTATGAGTATGAGAAAAAAAATCTTTGGATAGGTACCATGAATGGCCTGAGTTGCTTTAATAAAAAAACCGGGGAATTTATTAACTATACAACTGCAGATGGCCTGCCTGCCAATAATATTTTCGGCATACTGCAAGATGAGAATAAAAACTTTTGGATAAGCACCAGTTATGGTATTTCGAATTTCAATCCATCTGCAAAAACCTTCAAGAATTTTGATGCAGCAGATGGTTTGCAGGGCGATGAATTTAAAGAACTGGCTTACTGTAAAGACCATACAGGGCTAATGTATTTTGGAGGTAATAACGGCTTTAATGTATTCGATCCTTTAACTATAAAACCAACAGCTTTTGAGCCACCATTGCTCCTTACGGACTTCAGCATATTCAATAAAAGAGTTCCTGTTGCTGTTGATGATAAAGATCCTTCGCCGTTAAAAAAAGATATAACAGAAACAAAGTCTATTACAATTCCATACAAAAGTTCTGTTATTGAATTTGAATTTGCATCACTGAACTATACAAGCGATCAAAAGAAACAATATGCTTACATGCTCGAAGGCTTTGATAAAAAGTGGATTGAAGCCGGCACAAAGCACGGAGTGACATACACAAACCTTGACCCGGGAAAATATATTTTTAAGGTAAAAGGATTGAATAACCAGGGCCAGTGGTCATCAAATATTGCAACTGTTGAATTAATTGTTACACCACCGTTCTGGCTTACCTGGTGGTTTAAACTGCTTGTGGTTTTAATTATAGCAGGTAGTGTAATTGGTTTTTACAAGCATCGCATGAATGCAGTTAAAGCGCAAAAAAATGTTCTTGAAAAACAAGTGCGGGAGCGCACACAACAATTAGTTCGTTCCAGCGAAGACGAACGCAAAGCAAGGTTTGATGCAGAAAAATCCCGTGCCGAAGCAGACCAGGCAAACAAAGCAAAGAGCGTGTTTCTTGCAACAATGAGCCATGAAATTCGTACACCTATGAATGGTGTAATTGGTATGGCAGATCTGCTTGAACTTACTGAATTAGATCCTGAACAGCGTGGCTTTACTGAAACTATACGCAACTGCGGAGAAAACCTTCTTAAAACAATTAATGACATTCTCGACTTCTCCAAAATAGAATCGGGTAATATGGAATTGGAAATGGCTGATTTCGATTTACGAACCTGCATTGAAGAAGTACTTGATGTATTTTCTGCAAAAGCAGCAAAAACAGGATTGGATTTAGTTTACCAGGTTGATACAAAAGCACCTTCTCAAATTATTGGTGACAGTTTACGGTTAAAACAAATATTGATGAACCTTGTGAGCAACGCAACAAAATTTACACAAGACGGAGAAATATTTGTAAGCGTACACTTATTAAAAACTTTTGAAGATGGAAGTGTTGAATTATTATTTGCTGTAAAAGATACCGGCATTGGCATTCCGGCCAATAAAATTGAAAGATTGTTTAAAGCTTTTTCGCAGGTGGATTCTTCTACTACACGTAAATATGGCGGCACTGGTTTAGGGCTTGTTATATGCGAAAAATTAGTAAAGATGATGGGTGGAGAAATAAAAGTAGAAAGTGAAGCAGGAAGCGGAACAACTTTTTCATTTACACTAAAAGCAAATGCAAGTGAACTCTCAGCACGCACTTATGTACACAACAATCTTAATGGCATAACACAAAGAAAAATTTTAGTGGTTGATGACAATGCAACCAATTTAACTATTATAAAAAGCCAGTTGGAACAATGGCAACAAATACCAGTTTTAGCAAGTTCAGGAAAAGAGGGTTTGTATATTTTATCAGAAAATTCAGATTTTGATTTAATTATTTCAGATATGCACATGCCAGAAATGGATGGCATAGAAATGTCGAAAAAGATACGTGCATTATATCCTGGCATTCCTATTATTCTTTTAAGTTCTTTGGGCGATGAATCGCATAGAGATTATCCTGGTTTGTTTGCATCTATTCTTACAAAACCCGTAAGGCAACAGGCTTTGCATACACACATTCTTAACCAGTTAAAAAGCACAAATAAAAAAACAGATGAAGTTGAACCTGTAAAGCAAAAAGAACCGCCAACTAATACGCCGCATTATCCACTGAATATTTTACTGGCCGAAGATGACCGTACAAACCAGGATGTTGAAATTAGAATTTTAAACAAGCTTGGATATTTTCCTGACCTAGCCAAAAACGGAAGAGAGGCATTGGAAATGTCTGAAGCAAAAAACTATGATGTTATTTTTATGGACGTGCAAATGCCGGAAGTTGATGGAAGAGAAGTAACACGTATCATCCGTAAACGTAAAGGTTCTCAACCTGTAATTGCGGCCATTACTGCCAATGCCATGCAGAATGATAAAGAAGAATGTATTGCTGCTGGTATGGATGCGTATTTAGCAAAACCTGTAAGTTTTAAAAAAATTACATCATTAATTGAAACATGTATTTTAATTGTAAAAGAAACAGCACAGGTTTCATCTTAAAGTGTAATCAATAAGTTTATTTTTCAACTATCATATAAATCCAATTTGTTCTTATGAAACTTAAACCAATTTTACTTTTATTATTCCTGCTGCCATCAGTTGCTTTTGCACAAAAGCAACAGTTTAAGTTTAATCACATTGAAACAAGTGCGGGTCTTTCTGAAAGTAATGTGCTTTGTATTATGCAGGACAGTAAAGGCTTTATGTGGTTTGGCACTAACGATGGATTGAACAAATATGATGGCTATAAAATAACTGTATATAGAAATGATCCGCAAAACAAAAACACACTCAGCAATAATCAAATCAACGACATAATAGAAGACGCAAATGGTGATCTCTGGATAGCCACCTGGGGCGGAGGATTAAATAAATACGAAAGAAAAAAAGATGTGTTTACGCGTTTCATAAATGATCCTAAAAACCCACACTCCATTGCAAACGATTTTCTAAATCATCTTGCACTTGATGATAATAATAATATTTGGATAAGTGCTGATAACGGAGGTGTAAGCATATTTAACAAGCAAAAAAATACTTTCACACAAAATAGAGATGTCGACGATCTTCCTTCTGCTATATATAAAGACAGCCATCACAACATGTGGATAGGAACAAACAGCCATGGATTATTTTTATATGATACTAAGAAAAAATCGTTTGTACATTTTCAGCATAATGATAAAGACAACCAATCTTTAAGCGGCAATAATATCTCTTCTATTTATGAAGATAGTAAACATCGCCTTTGGATTGGAACGAACGGAGACGGATTAAACTTATTTGACAGGCAAACAGGTAAATGCCAAATATTTCAGCATGATGACAATGATGCAACAAGCATCTCTGATGATGTGATTTTTTCCATAACTGAAGATGATAATGGAATGGTATGGATTGCAACCGAAAATAATGGAATAAGCTTATTAAATCCCACAAACGGAAACAGCACAAATTATAGTTACAACGATGTTAGTGCCACCGATCTAAATAGTAATTCTATTAACTGCGTTTATAAAGATAATAATAGAAATATATGGATTGGAACTTACAATGCAGGTATAAATATTTTAACAAGCAGTATTAATACATTCACTCATTATAAGCATTCAGTGCTTTCAAACAGCCTTAGTAATAATAAGGTTTTAGGTATAGCAGAAGATGCAGACAATAATTTGTGGATTGCAACCGATGGCGGAGGATTAAATCTTCTTAACAAACATACTGGCCAGTTTACACAATTCACGCATAAAGAAGGTGATAAAAATACCATTGCAGGTGATAATGTAATGAGTGTTTTAGAAGATGATAATAAAAATTTATGGGTAGGCACTTATGCCAACGGGCTTACAGTCATCAATAGAAAAACAAATGTTTACAAACAATATAAAAGCGATACACTAAATGAAAACAGCCTTTGGGGCAACAATGCATCAGTGTTATTTAAAGACAATGAAAAAAATATATGGATAGGAACAGAGAATGGTTTAAACATGTATGATAAAGAAAATGATAGCTTCATCCATTATACTATAAAAAATGGATTAAGTAATAATAATATTTTATGTATAGGCGAAGATAACTACGGTTTTATTTGGGCAGGAACCGATGCCGCAGGAATAAACAGGCTTGATAGAAAAACAAACAAAATCGTGTCCTTTCAGCATGAAGAAAATAAAAATAGTTTAAGCGATAACTATGTCACCTGTTTTCATGAAGATGAACGCGGCATTGTGTGGATAGGCACCTATAATGGTTTAAGCAGCTTCAATACAAAAACTAATCTTTTTACAAACTATAACGTTGATGACGGGTTGCCAAATAAAAAAATTGCTTCCATACTTGAAGACGATCATGGCAATTTATGGATTAGCACCAACAAGGGTGTTTCAAAATTTGATCCCATACATAAAACATTTAAAAATTTTGGAGTTGAAGATGGCTTGCAGGCAAATGAGTTTAGACATGCAAGCTGCAAGGCGCGTTCAGGCGCAATGTACTTTGGCGGTATTAATGGGTTTAATGAATTTTTGCCTGATAAAATTAAAGAATCATCTTATGATGCACCACTGGTAATAACTGATTTTCGCATCTTTAATAAATCGGTTGCGGTTGCTAAAGATGATAAAGATGCATCCCCATTAAAACAAGACATTACTGAAACTAAAACAATCACCATTTCTTACAAAAGCTCTGTAATCTCTTTTGATTTCGCTTCTTTAAATTATGCTTCTTCAGAAAAAAGACAGTATGCATATAAACTTACAGGATTTGAGAAAGACTGGAACTATTCAGGTTCAAATCATATTGCCACTTATACCAATCTCGATGCCGGCACATATACTTTCCAGGTAAAAAGTTTAAACAATAATGGCAAATGGTCAACAAATGTTGTTTCAATGCAATTGATTGTTACTCCGCCGTTCTGGCTTACATGGTGGTTTAAAGCACTTGCATTGCTTGTAATTGCAGGCAGTGTAATTGGTTTTTACAAGCATCGCATGAATGCAGTTAAAGCGCAAAAAAATGTTCTTGAAAAACAAGTGCGGGAGCGCACACAACAATTAGTTCGTTCCAGCGAAGACGAACGCAAGGCAAGGCTTGATGCAGAAAAATCGCGTGCAGAAGCAGAGCAGGCAAATAAAGCAAAAAGTGTTTTTCTTGCAACGATGAGTCATGAAATTCGTACACCAATGAATGGTGTAATTGGTATGGCAGATTTGCTTGAGCTTACTGAATTAGATCCTGAACAACGCGGCTTTACTGAAACAATCCGCAGTTGCGGGGAAAACCTCTTGAAAACAATAAATGATATTCTCGACTTCTCGAAAATAGAATCGGGCAATATGGAATTAGAAGTGGCCGATTTTGATTTGCGCACCTGTATTGAAGAAGTGCTTGACGTATTTTCTGCAAAGGCATCACAAACTGGTTTGGATTTAGTTTATCAAATAGATGCGAAAACGCCTTCGCAAATTATTGGCGACAGCTTGAGACTAAAGCAGGTATTAATGAACCTTGTTGGCAATGCCATTAAGTTTACAACACATGGAGAAATTTTTATTACCGTGCGCTTGTTGCAGGCTTATGTAAGTGGCGATGTACAATTAGCGTTTGCCGTAAAAGATACAGGCATTGGCATTCCTGCTGATAAGATGGCAAGGTTGTTTAAAGCTTTTTCGCAGGTAGATTCTTCTACTACACGCAAATATGGCGGCACAGGTTTGGGTCTTGTTATTTGTGAAAAATTAGTGAAGATGATGGGCGGCCATATTAAAGTGCAAAGCGAACCTGGGAATGGCACTACTTTTTTATTTACTATAAAAACAAAAGTAAGCGATCAGTCAACGCGCACATATATACATAATAATCTTACGGGTGTTCCTAAAAAGAAAATTTTAGTGGTTGATGATAATGCTACCAACTTAACCATCATGAATAACCAGTTAGAGCAATGGGAGCAAATTCCATTTCTTGCAAGTTCAGGAAAACAAGCGCTTGATATGATAGCAAAAAATTCTGATTTTGATCTCATCATTTCAGATATGCATATGCCCGAAATGGATGGCCTTGAATTATCAACAAAAATAAAGCAACAGCTTCCGGAGGTTCCCATTATACTTTTAAGTTCTGTGGGCGATGAATCACATAAAAATCATCCCGGCTTATTTGCATCTATTCTCACAAAACCGGTAAGGCAACAAGTGTTGCAAACACATGTTCTAAACCAATTAAAATATGCAAACAAAGCAAATGTGCTGACAAAAAAAATCAACCAGCCGGAAACTGCAATCAACTTACAACACTATCCGCTAAATATTTTATTGGCGGAAGATGATGCTACAAACCAGGATGTTGAAACAAGGATCTTAAATAAACTTGGTTATTATCCTGACGCTGCCCGCAACGGAAGAGAAGTATTACAGATGACTGAAGTTAAAAACTATGACGTTATTTTTATGGATGTGCAAATGCCTGAAATAGATGGCAAAGAAGTAACACGAATAATACGCCGCCGCAAAGGCATGCAGCCTATAATTGCAGCTATTACTGCCAATGCAATGAAGAGTGATATAGATGAATGTTTGAGCGCCGGGATGGATGAATATTTAGCAAAGCCCGTTAGTTTTAAAAAACTTACCGAGTTAATTGAAAAATGCGTTTCACTTGTAAAAGAAGCAAATGAACCGAGCAGTGCATACCGTGATTGATAGATAAAAATCTTTTATTTTTTAAGCGTTATTCAAAACAACGCTGCTTTACTTTTGTTGAGCATGCAACTTGTTTCAAAAGCTCAACTGCCCCGCATAAAGCACCGCACAGCTACGCTGGTATATTTTTTTCTTTCAGGATTTGGTTATTCTACCTGGGCTTCGCGCATACCTGCCATTCAACTACAACTGCATATTAATGAAGCACAATTAGGCACAGCTTTATTAGCAGCGCCAATTGGCGTTTTAATCACAGTGCCATTTACAAGTAATTTATTGAATAAATACAGCAGCAAAAGCATCATGATATTTGGTGCTGTATTTTATAACCTGATGCTGGCTTGCTTAGCTTTCACAACACATTTATGGGAGCTATGTTTGGTGTTGTTTGGATTTGGCTCATCACGCAATCTTTTAAACCTTTCTATGAATGCGCAGGGCGTTGAAGTTCAGCGTTTGTACGAGAATTCTATCATCACAAGTTTTCATGCGGTGTGGAGTATGGCTGGTTTTGCGGGTGCGGCAGCCGGCTATCTTTTTGTTGTATCAGGCTTATCGCTTCAAACGCATTTTGTATCAGTAAGTGTTGCGTTGATTATAATTTCTTTTATTTTTTATCCTAACACTTATTATATAAGGCAACATGTACCACAGCAAAAAAAATTTTTTGTATGGCCAGATAAATATTTACTCGTGTTTGCATTAATTGCATTTGCATCAATGGCATGCGAAAATGTGATGTACGATTGGAGTGCTATTTATTTTCGCAAAGCAGTAATGGCACCAAAAGAAACAGCAACTGCTGCATTTGTTTTATACATGGTTTGCATGACGACCGGCCGTTTTTTTGGAGATAAGATTGTACCAAAATTCGGCACAGTAACTATTCTTCGCTACAGCGGAATTTTTATTTGTTCAGGATTATTATTAGCAAGTTTATTTCCTTATGTTATACCTGCATCAATAGGTTTTGTGTTAACTGGCTTTGGTGTATCATGCATTATACCATTGATATTTAACCTTGCCGGAAAATCAACAACCATGAGCAGTGGCACTGCTATTGCATCTGTTTCAACCATAAGTTATTTTGGATTTTTAGCTATACCTCCAGGTGTTGGTTTTATAGCACAATCAATTGGTTTGCGATGGTCTTTTTGTATAATGGCTGCATTTGGTGCGGCAATATTTTTTCTCGCAAATATGATTCAAAAAGAAAAGTAGATTCTTAACAGCAAAGCCTTTTTTACTAACTTGAAGTTACTCAGTAAAGACTTTTTTTTATTACATAAATTTCAATCAAAACCCCAATCTACAACACGGCGCAAATAATGTTTATCCTGAATAACCCACGTAACTTCATAACGCCCGGTGCCATTGCCATTAAGCATGTAGATATAATAATTGCGCCTGTTTGCAGACATATATACATTGCAATATGTTTTTGTTTTGCCATTTGCATTTGTATAATATAAATGCGGCTCATATAAATCAACAAAAGCGGTTTGCGGAACAACAACTGTGTCGTCTCCAATAATTGCAACTACAGAAGTAATTGAATGTTTTGGCAGTGCATTTTCTGTACCCCAAAATGCATGATTATCTAACTTAACTGCATACTTATCATTATACCAAGTTACTTTATGTTTTGTAGGATCGAAAGTGCCTGTTGTAATTTGAATTGTTGCTGTATCGTTTGAAAAAATTATCTGGTCATCTTTTGCGCCAATTAACGGAACTGCATCCAGTTTATGTTTTGTAAGGCTTTCGCTAATGCCACCGAAAGTAAACTGTGATAAATCTGCACGAATATCTTTTTCCTGCATCTTTAAAAAATTATCTCTTTTACTTCTGTAATCAGGAATGTCATCATCCTGCGCAAAAGCAAGATTGATAACTGAGCAGAGCAAGATTGAAAATAGAATGCGCATAATATTTTTAAACTTTTTGTTCAAGATTTTTCAACATGTCTGCAGTTAGTTTTTCCAAATCATATTCATGGTTCCAGTTCCAATCTTTTCTTGCCACTGAATCATCAATACTTTGCGGCCAGCTATCGGCAATAGCTTGTCTATAATCCGGTTTGTAATTCATTTTAAATTCAGGAATATGTTTTTTTATTGATGCTGCAATTTCAGCCGGCGAAAAACTTATACCTGAAATATTGTATGATGTACGCACCGAAATTTTATCAGCCGGCGCTTCCATTAATTCCAGCGTTGCACGAATAGCATCAGGCATGTACATCATCGGCAGATACGTATCTTTTTTTAAAAAGCTTGTATAATTTTTTTCTTCCAGGGCATCATGAAAAATTTCAATAGCATAATCAGTAGTTCCGCCACCTGGATCAGATTTATAACTTATCAACCCCGGGTAACGCAAACTTCTAACATCAACACCAAAACGCCTGTTGTAATAATTACACCAAAATTCTCCCGCATATTTACTAATACCATAAACGGTAATGGGTTCAATAATTGTTTGCTGCGGGCAATTTTTTTTGGGTGATGTTGGCCCAAAAACCGCAATGCTGCTTGGCCAGTAAACCTTTTTTATTTGTTCTTCCCGCGCAATATCGAGTACGTTTAATAAGCCCTGCATGTTTAAATTCCAGGCAAGGTTTGGATTTTTTTCACCAGTTGCAGAAAGTATAGCAGCGAGTAAATAAATCTGCGTAACGTTTTGGCGAATAACCTGCACATGCAACATTTCTTTATTCATCACATCCAGAGAAACATAAGGACCTGTTCCTTTCAGCAAATTATTTTCTTCGCGAAGATCGCTTGCCACCACATTGGCATTTCCATATATGTTACGGAGCGCCATGGTTAGTTCAACTCCTATTTGCCCGCTGGCACCAATTACTAAAATCTTTTCTTTATTTATGGCAGACATATTTTATTTTGAGGACGGCAAACCTAATGAAAGAATTTTATTGTTAATATGAATAAAATAGCCGGTTTATGATTTATAGAACTTTATTAAATTTAATAATAGCAACAGTGATAAATTGGAATTTTAAAAAGTTAACATTAGAAACACCAAGCCAGGATTAAATTTGTATTATCATTTAAAAAAAAGTTATGGCTGATAAAAAGACTTCAAATAAACCAAAGCATGCAAAAAAAGAATTTAAAAAAAAGCTGGCAGGTAAAATGGAGTCTGCTTTGCCTGAAGTAAAATTGAGGCTTGGTGAAAAGAAATTTCAGCGCCGGTTAAAGAAAGCTGCTAAGATTTTTATTCAGGGACTTCACGATAAAGATTTTTCTGAAAATGGAAACAAAGAGACAATTAAGATTGCTGTAAAAAGGATAAAGAAAATAAAGAAAGAGAAAGCTAAAAAGCAAATTGCAACTGCTGATAACTTAATTACTGATTAGAATTTTTTTGATGATTTATATTGTATCAATGAAAAACTGCAGTACAAGGGAGTGACACAAGGAACGATGCCACTAAGTACAATTGCCGGTAACCAAAACAACTTCAAAAATTAATTTAAGAAAGAAATCTAACCGGTTTTTGACACAAAAGCTTTCTAAACTTTTTTCCATTGTTGAATGTTTCATCAATTCCTGTAAAAAAAATTGCCTTATATATAATATTTAAACATTTACTTCGTTAAGGTAAATAATCCATTATCTGATCGAAAAACCGTTTCATGCAAGCTGATATATTCAGGCATTCTGTATTTTTTGAAAGATTTATATATTATCTCCACCAGGCAGATAATTTTTTAGTGCCTTTATTTCCCACGCCTTTTTGCCGAACGTTTTCTAAACAAACAGATTTGAGTTATCAAACTAAAATTTTTATAACTCAAAAATTGGTGTTTAGATGAAAAAAGACATGCCAGGTAAGATTAGTATTTTTATATCTGTTGATCTGCAGGTAATTAATACCTATTTTAATGTACATGACCCGGCACCTTTATATAAAAGACAATTAAGCCACCAGTTTGAGCAATATCTTTTAAAATCTGCAGAACCTGTAAAAAGATACAGTGTTGTTTTTTATAAATTGAAATGTTCGAAAGATATTGACAGGCAATATGCAGAACCTTTAATGTATGCGATAAGAAGGCATTTTGCCGAGAAAAAGAAAATACGCGAAGGTGAATTTTACCGGTACAAAAGAAAAAGTTTTACCCTGTTGGCACTGAGTTTTTTGGTAGTTATTTTTTGTCATGGTGTAATTCCTTTTATTGTAACTCCAACGAATCCTGTTGAAACAATCTTGCTTACCAGTTTTGACGTATTTAGCTGGGTTATTTTTTGGCGTCCAATTGATAAATTAATATTTGACTGGAATCCGCATTTAAAAGATATATCCTTAATTAGTAAGCTTGAATCTGCAGAAATGATGATTGTGAATACAAGTAAAGAATCAGCAAAAAAATCTAAACCTGTGCTGTTTGCTATTTCGCAAACAGGATAATTAAAATACCAACTTATGATGACCCGCATGCTTGACAATTTCAGTTTTTCCTCTGTATTTATACCGGGGATACTTATTGATATCATCGTGGTTTGCATAATAATTGCAGGTGTTATAATATTTTTTTTACAGCGTGAAAAAAAATGGAAACAACGGTTAGGCGATCTTGCTATAAAAAAAGATGAGATGAAGGAATTGTTTAATAATTCAGAGCAGTTAAACAAAAATCTTGTTCAGGAAAATATATTTGAGAAAGAACAAACTGAAATGCTTGTTAGTAAAATGAGCTATGAAATTCATAATTGCGTAAATGGAATTATTGGTATGACGAATATTTTAAAAGATACAAACCTTAATACAGAACAAGCAAAAACCACAGATACAATAATACGCTGTTCAAAAAAATTGCTTGAAAGTGCGCATGGTAATTTTAATACAGAACCAGTTGCACAAAATAAAATAATTAGCCCTTCAAACAATTTGGGAGGAAACAGTGAAACAGGTTGGGGAAGAATATCGCAGGAATTTGTAAAACAATTTCCTTTAAATATTCTTGTTGCAGAAGACGATTTAATTAATCAGCAATTAGCGCTTAAACTTTTGAGCAAACTTGGTTATACAGCAGACATTGCATCAAACGGAAATGAAGCACTGGAAATGGTAAGTGAAAGAAATTATGATATTATTTTAATGGATGTTTTAATGCCTGAAATGGATGGCTTTGAAGCTACAAAAATGATAAGACTGTGTTTGGATTTGCAGCCAATTATAGTTGCAGTTACAGCAAGTGCAATGTCTGGCGACAGAGATAAATGCCTCGAAGCAGGAATGGATGATTATATCTGCAAACCAATAATTATCGAGGAGCTTGCCGCTCTTTTTGCAAAATGGAGCAAGGAAAGAAAAGTGTTGTTATAATTTTTTCTTATACTTTTCCCTGTTTAATTTCTTCAACAATATTAGGATCAAGTAATGTTGTTGTATCTCCAAGATTTTTCGTTTCACCTTCAGCAATCTTTCTTAAAATTCTACGCATAATTTTTCCGCTACGCGTTTTAGGCAAGCCTTTTACAAACTGAACTTTATCAGGTTTTGCAATAGGTCCGATAATACGGCTTACCGTTGCAGCAATATCTTTTTTAGTTAACGCTGCATCGTGATGGCCGCTATAAATTACATAAGCATAAATCCCCTGCCCTTTTATATCATGTGGATAACCAACAACTGCACTTTCAACAACGCCGCTATGCATGTTAATCGCATTTTCAACTTCAGCAGTTCCTATTCTATGTCCGCTTACATTCAATACATCATCAACACGACCTGTAATTCTGTAATTATCATCTTTATCTTTTAATGCACCGTCGCCGGTAAAATATAAGTTTGGATAAGTTGCAAAATAATTTGTTCGGCAACGTTCATGATCACCATACGTTGTTCGTAAAATTCCGGGCCACGGAAATTTCATACATAAATTTCCTTTTACTAATCCATCTTCATCAGGTGTTGTAACCTCATTTCCATTTTCATCAACCAAAACCGGTTGTATGCCTGGCAATGGCAAAGTTGCCCATGAAGGTTTTGATGGTGTTATGCCTGCAAGATTTGATATTAATATACCGGCAGTTTCTGTTTGCCACCAGGTATCAACAACCGGGCATTTTTTCTTACCAATATTTTCATCATACCAATGCCATGCTTCTTCATTAATTGGTTCGCCAACTGTTCCTAAAACTTTTAATGAAGAAAGGTCTTTGTCTTTAAGCGGTGCATCGCCAAAAACCATTAAACTTCTTATAGCTGTTGGTGCTGTATATAAAATATCTACTTTGTATTTATCAACAATACTCCAAAACCGTCCGGCATCAGGATAGGTTGGAATGCCTTCAAACATTAACGAAGTTGCACCTGCTGCAAGCGGCCCATAAACAATATAACTGTGGCCTGTGATCCAACCTATATCTGCCGTGCAAAAAAATATTTGTTTGGGCTGGTATTGAAACACGTTTACAAATGTGTATGTTGTATAAATCATGTATCCTGCGCAGGTGTGCACAACACCTTTTGGCTTGCCTGTTGAGCCTGAAGTGTATAAAATAAATAACGGATCTTCTGCATCCATTTCTTCAGCTTCGAAGAAAACCTTACCATTTTTCTCAACCTGTTCTTCTGCATATAACATCTCATCTTCCCACCAAATATCTCTGCCTTTTATCATTGATATTGGTGTTCTGGTTCTTGTATAAACAATTACTTTTTTTACTGTTTTATTTCCCATCAATGCATCATCAATCACATCTTTTAGAGGAATGATTTTTTCGCCACGATAAGCGCCATCACATGTGATAATGAATTCTGCTTTTGCATCTTCTAAACGGTCTGCAATACTTTGTGCGCTGAAGCCGCCAAATATTACTGAATGAATTGCGCCGATTCTTGCACAACCCAAAACTGCATACGCTAATTCCGGCACCATGCCCATATAAATACAAACACGGTCACCTTTTTTTACACCATTATTTTTAAGCATTTGCGCAACCTGGCAAACACGTTTGTGTAAACGGTTATATGTTACAACCCTTGTTCTTTCTTCCGGGTTATTTGGCTCCCAAATAATCGCTGCATCTTCGCCTTTTGTTTGCAAGTGGCGATCAATACAATTTTCTGTTACATTAAGTTTAGCGCCCTTGAACCATTCAATTTTTGGTTCAGTGAAATTCCATTCAAGTACTTTATCCCACTTCTTTTTCCATAAAAAATCTTCGGCAATATTTGCCCAGAATTTTTCAGGTGATTCAACACTTTCTTTATAACGCTGTTTATATTCTTCAGCTGATTTTATTTGAAATGGATATGACATAGCTTTTTATTAAGGTTGTAAATTTATTAAACATCTTAATAAAAATATTTATTAACTGAATGATAAATTGATTGATATATTCAAACTCTATCTTTGTTTCAATCTTTTTACATGTCAATTAAAGTTCTTCATCTTTTAAAACAATACGGCGAACAAAAAGCTGTGAACGATGTATCATTCTCTTTAAATAAAGGAGAAATCGTTGGCTTTCTCGGCCCAAATGGCGCAGGCAAAAGTACCACGATGAAAATGATCACTGGCTATTTACAACCTGATGCAGGCGAAATAAAAGTCTGCGATATACCAGTTGATAAACATGTGATGCAGGCAAAAAGTAAGATTGGTTATTTGCCCGAATCGAATCCTTTATATTATGACATGTACGTTCGGGAATACTTGAAATTTATTGCAGGCGTTCATCAAATTATAAACATAAAAACAAAAATTCAGGATGTTATTGAACTTACAGGATTAACCGTAGAAAGCAGAAAAAAAATCGGGCAGCTATCAAAAGGTTATAAACAGCGGGTTGGCTTAGCAGCAGCTTTATTGCACGAGCCTGAAGTGTTGATTTTAGATGAGCCAACAAGCGGTCTTGATCCAAATCAAATCATAGAAATACGCAATGTAATTAAAGAACAGGGCAAAAATAAAACGGTACTTTTTTCAACACATATTTTGC
>JBDUBY010000294.1:0-5905 GCA_040003735.1 Parafilimonas sp. | reverse complement strand
ATTCAAAGCAAGAAAATAATAAGATCACGATTGCAAAACAAATTCTGATTGATTCAAGCAAGAGTAATAATAACACAATTGCAATCAGTAAAAAACTATCAAACAAAAATTTAAAAGTTGATTCAATAACAGCAACTGCTAACATCAATTCAAAGCAAAAAAATAATAAGAATCCGGTTGCAAAACAAAGTCATGTAGATTCAGCTAAGAACAATAAAGACATGATTGCAGCGAACATAAAACCTGCAAATGCATCAGCCTCGAACCAAAATAATATAGTGGTAAAAAAAGTTGCTGGCACAACACAAAATCTTCAGTCATTATCTGATTCTGATGTTACTGCAAATCTTAAATTAATTCCGGCTGAAATTTTTATGCTTGCCGATACAGTAAATGTTTTTGTATCACGAACAGATTCTGTTGCCATGGCTAAATTGCACCGCGAAACAAATCTTGTAAATGAATACCAGGTTAGCGATTCACATATACAAGTTGAATTGTTTGATAACGGCGTAATTGATTCAGATGCGGTTTCTGTTTACTACAACGGAAGAATTCTTTTCAACAATGTTGTGCTTACTTATAAACCAATTGCATTTGCCATTGATGCTTCCGGCGCAAACAGGCATCATGAGTTTACATTGATCGCTGAAAATGAAGGTTCAATTCCGCCAAATACTGCCTTATTGCGCATAACAGCTGGCGCACAACAATACAAACTTTTTGTGAGCACAACACTCTCAAAAAATGCAAAAATTGCGATTGATTACACAGGCTATTGATGATGAGTTAATACCTTGATGATACTTTATAATACTGGATATTAAGCCGTGTAACTTTAACCAATTTATTAGTTTTGATTAGTTATGTTTGCTATGTAATTTATTACTGATGACAGGTATCTATTTTCATATCACAAACATAACAATCAACGAGTACTTGGCTGTACTTGATACACGCGATTGTTACACCTGTTCATTTACAGAGTTTCTTCCTTTCAATTCAAAAATGTACTACTTCTCTTCGTTTAAAGCCTTTGATAATATAGCGTACGCATAGTAATATTTTCCGGCGACGCAGATACTTTTTTATTTAATTACATCAACAAATTTTCTGGTGATTATTCATGACTATTTCTTTTCAAGATTAGCCAGAACGCTTACGTGAATCAACATTTTTATACTCTGATTATTATTAAAACCAAATTATTATGACAACGATTGCAGTTTCATTAAATGACTATGCCATGAATACGTTTGCTGATTTTAAAACCCGCGATAAATTAGGTAGCGGCATGATAGCGTTGAACACAGAAAAAAAGCAATTACTGTTTCTCACAAAAAAACCTCAAACTGCTTCTTGCTTAATTATTGATTTAAATAAACTAAGCGGATGCTCGGTTACAAAAGAATATGAAAGTATAAAAGCAGGCGGTTTAAAAGGCAATAAGCTTCGCAGGTTTTTAAAGAATATTTCTTTTAACCTGCGTTCAAATAGTGATCCGGTTAGGCTTTCTGTATATAATGCAAATGAAGATTCGAATGCTGATGTGAGGCTTTTAGAATCTAAAGCTAAAAAGTGGCAAACCATTGTTTCAAAGTTCTTAAAAGATAAGGCGCTTAAAATAAAAATATAAACGTCCATCAACCGAAACTGCTTATATGTATGCTCCTTTTTTATACAGCTATTCACAATTAAATTTTAATAAAAACTAAAAGATATTGTTATGAATAAAATCAATAACCAAATTTTTATAGCACATGAAGACTATGAAATTTTAAATAATTACGTACGTTCCGTTGTAACATTCGACAGGGGAAATGCAATGTTATTATTGAAAGAAATAAAGAACGCAACCATTATAAAACAACATGAATTACCGCAGGATGTTGTACGGCTTAATTCAAAAGTTGTAGTTAAAGAAGAGAGCAAAAATAAATTGATAGAACTGGTTTTGGTTGTGCCTGAAAAAGCGGATATACATCAAAATATGATTTCCGTTTTTGCTCCCATAGGTGCTGCTTTGATAGGCTTTAAACAGGGAGAAAAAGTGAATTGCAAAACGCCGTCAGGCAATAAATCTTTTACCATATTAAAAGTTTGTAATAAGCATACCGGCAGGTAATTTTCCACGGGAAATTTTTAACCAGAATAACAATGTTAGGAATAGTGTTTGTTTAAATATTTCGATAACATAAGGCAACGATGATAGAAAAATATGCGATACGATTGCGTACAGATAATTTCAGAAAGGTTACATCTAAAGCAATTGCCAATATAGATTATGATCGTGAAGCAAAAATCATCGAGATAAAATTTAAAGATGGTGAAATTTATCATTATCTCGATGCAAAGAAAACCGAATGGAACAGGATGATTGAATTTGCTGATAAAGAAAAAGGTCTTGGCGCGTATATAAACCAGGTTTTTAAAGAACCGTATAAAACAGGCAGAAGAAAATATTATAAACTGGATGAAATTGATAAAAGCTAACTATGTATCTTATTCAAATATTATTATCGCTTTATAATAACGATAAGCAAGCTTTCACTTAAATTTTCTTCTGTATGAAATAGGAGAGAGGCCGGCAACTTTGTTGAAGACGTATCTGAGTGCCTTGGCATCATTATATCCTGATTCATATAAAGTTTCATTTATAGTCAATTTGTTTTCTTCCAATAATTTTTTTCTGCTTCAATTCTTATCTTTTTAAATATAAAAAACCATATTAAAGTTGAAACCTGCCAGTGGCGCTAATGGAATAGGTTTGGCGCTGAAGTTTCGATGAAAAAATTGGTTCTATTAAACTTTCAACTTTTTACTTTTGCCTGTTATAAAGTACATAATTGATCCTATAACAGGAACGAATAAAATTATTAATAACCACATAACTTTCATGTTAGCATCAAGGGTTGAATATTTGATAAGATTATTCAATGCTGCGATAACAAGTATTACCAGTATTATTACAATTAGCCAAAGTATTAAACCGAGTCCGGGTGATAAGAGTTGCATATTTTTTTGTTTTGATAAAATGATTTGATGTTAAGCCTTGCTTTATTATGCTAAAATTACTTAAAAATATTCCACAAATTATATGAGTTGAATGAACTAATGTATGAAGTATTTAAATCGGTTGCAGTACAGCATGCACGTCGCTTTTTTGAAATAAATTCGCCGATATAAAATGAAATACAATCTGTTTAATTATGGTATTTCAACTTTAAAACTGCCATTATCAATTTTAACTTCATTTCCAAATTCATCGATTGCAGTTCCATAAAATAATGCACTTAACACGCCGGATGTGTAATCAATCAGGTGTATTGTAATTTTTTGTGCAGTGTTATCTGCTGAAAAAATAATTTTTTGTGTATTGTTTGCTACGCTCAACATTTTAAAAAAATTGCCATTGCCTGTTGTATAATCACCCGGCACAAGTGAAGCAAGCGAAAGGCCCGGAAGCACAAAATACATTTGAAACAACGTGTCTGATGTTGTGTAACCTTCAATACCGGCTACGGCAAGAATGCCTGATGACCCACCAGCAACAAAATTGCCTTGCAAAGCGCCGTTATAATAAACATGATTTGTTGAGTCGTAAAATATCCAATAATTATTCTCAGGCACATCGGGCACAGTATCCGTCCTGCTTGTTACAATGCTGTCTTTTACATTTACATCCACATTGCAGGTTTCATTGTTGAATCGTATAGCAAAAAAAGTTTGAATTGCTTTTTCAGGAATGCCAATAGGCAGTAAACGAATTATTGTGTCAACGGCATTTTGAAAATAACCTGAATCAGCAAAATGAAAACCATTCTGTACATCGGTGGTGATATAGTAGCTGCCGGATTTTGTAATATTTATTTCAACTTCAAGATAATTGATGTTAGTATTTGGTTGTATGCCTGAATAAAAAGTACCTGTAACAAAGTTGGGAAAGCAATTACCTGTCGAATCGTGTAAAGTACCTTCTGCAAAAGGATTTTCACCATTTTCATAGCTATATTCTTTCACACAACACAAAGAACCAAAAATTAAAAGAATTGTAACAAACAGAAAGCATTTTCTAATCAACATAACATATATAAAGTTACTGTTTGCCGGGCTGAAAATATTTTCTTTTGCGGATACAGTATTTATCAATTGATTTAATATTTCTGTTTGATTTATTGCCTGTAATCTTTAATGGATGCCGTACATGCAGCATACCCGGAATATGAGACTGCTTTAAATAATTCTTCTTCTGCATTGTTTTTGAAAGAGAGATATAAACGCGCAGATGTTACAGGAAAAAACAATCGACCATTTATTAGACATAGAAGAAATATACCTTGAACCCGCAGTATATAATTATGAACGGGGCAAAGAAATTCTTGCTAAATATGAAGGTGCAAAACTGATAGAAGTACCATCTCACTGGAAAATTCCTGAACTGCATGGTAATGAAGGTTCCATCAACGACTGGACGAGCATTAAAAAACATGTGCTTGTGCTCGGCATAAAAAAATCTTTAACCTGCAGACCCAATACACGCAGCTCTCATTTTGTGGCGCCGTCTCATTCCAACGGCTGCACAATGGCTTGCAGTTATTGTTATGTGCCGCGCAGAAAAGGTTATGCAAATCCCATCACCATTTTTGTAAACATTGAACAGATCATGAATTACCTGCGCAGGCATACTGCAAAGCAAGGTGTGTTGCCACAGCCCGATCATATTGATGATAAATACTGGGTGTATGAATTTGGAGAGCAGGGCGATTGTTCTGCCGATGCTGCCATTTGCAATAATGTAAAAGACCTCATGGATCTTTTTAAAGAATTGCCCAATGCAAAACTTACGTACGCTACCAAGTTTGTAAACAGGCAAATGCTTACATACGATCCGCAGTTGAAAACAAGAATACGTTTTAGTTTAATGCCGCATAAAATGAGTAAGCTGGTTGATGTACGCACATCACCTGTAAGCGATCGCATTGATGTAATGAATGATTTTGTTGATGCCGGTTATGAAGTGAATGTAAATTTTTCACCAGTTATTTTTTATGAAGGATGGGTTGAAGACTGGATTGTTTTGTTTGATGAACTCAATGATAAACTGAATGAAAAAACAAAACAACAATTAAAATGCGAGACCATTTTTTTAACGCATAACGAGCAAATGCATGAAGTAAATATGGGCTGGCATCCTAAAGCAGAAGAAGTACTGTGGAAACCTGAATTGCAGGAAGTAAAGTACAGCCAAACCGGCGGCAGAAATGTGCGGTATAAACGCGGTTTTAAAAGCGAGCTGGTAGAAACAATGGTTGACATGGTAAAAGACCAATTGCCTTACTGCGGCATTCGTTATGCATTTTAAAAGCACACAACATGCGTAACGCTGCTATAATATTAAATAATTTAAAAGCAACATTTAAACAGCTTATAAACTAAAACAGCGTTGCATCAATTAAGCGAACAACAATTGCGCTTGGCTATTGAAAGAATTCAGCAATGGCTTATGATTTTCCAAAAATCTTTTTGAGCTACTGCAGTCCAAACTATTCCTTTTCCATGCTTCTAACTGCTGCATTAATTCTTTGTTTGAAATGAAATTTCCTTTTTCATATTCTGCTTCAGATTCCATAACAAGATTTTTATCTTCATCTGTTAATTCGTCCCACCAATCCTTTATTTGCGCATTTGATTCAAGCAATGTTTTTGCTTCTGATAACAATAGTTGGTTATCGCAATCATCAATTAATTTATGCAACTCATTTTTTATATCAGTGTTCATAAAAATCTTTATTCAAATTTATAAAATTGTTTCGAGCTGCTGTTAGTCATAATAATTGAGCGAATCAATTAACAGCAGTACGGGCTGTTCGTTGCTACGCGTCGCAACCTGTCCCGCTTATTGCGG
>JBDUBY010000457.1:0-1783 GCA_040003735.1 Parafilimonas sp. | reverse complement strand
AAGGAAAACACGAAGTCTTTGTGATGCTTCGAGCCTTAGTGTTTTTGTGGTTTAAAATTTTTAAAATGTTTTTACAAACAAGAAATCGAATATTAAGAGTAAATAGTTCAATAAGAAGTTTGGTTGCAGAAACCGTTTTAACACCAAACGATTTTATTGCGCCGTTGTTTATTGATGAAGGAGAAAACATTGAGTTTGAAATTCCATCAATGCCAAATTATTTCAGGCGCTCGATTGACTTAACTATTAAAGAAGTAAAAGAATTATATAGTCTTGGCGTAAAAAGTATTTTACTTTTTGTGAAAGCAAAAGATGAAACAAAAGATAACACCGGTAAAGAAGCGTGGAATAAAGATGGATTAATGCAACGAGCAATAAAAGTTATTAAAGACGCAGTTCCAGAAATGTATATTATGACAGATGTTGCGTTGGATCCATATTCAATTTATGGACATGATGGAATTGTAAAAGATGGCGAAATTGTAAATGATGAAACGGTTGAAGCGCTGGTAAAAATGAGTTTGTCTCATGCAGAAGCTGGTGTTAATATGGTTGCGCCAAGCGATATGATGGATGGAAGAATTGGCGCAATTCGTAAAGCGTTGGAACAAAATAATTTTACCAAAGTTGGCATCATGGCATATAGTGCAAAATACGCTTCGTGTTTTTATGGACCGTTTCGCGATGCACTTGACTCTGCGCCAGGTTTTGGTGATAAAAAAACATATCAAATGAATTATGCGAACCGTATTGAAGCAGTAAAAGAAGCGCTGCAAGATGAAGAAGAAGGCGCTGATATTGTTATGGTAAAACCCGGTTTGCCTTATCTTGATATTGTGCGTGAAGTAAAAAATGCGGTACATGTTCCGGTGAGCGTGTATAATATCAGCGGTGAATATGCAATGATAAAAGCTGCCGCAAAAATGGGTTGGGTTGATGAGAATAAAGCAATACTTGAAACACTAACTTCAATAAAAAGAGCTGGCGCAGATTTGATTGCAACTTATTTTGCAAAAGATGCAGCAAAGCTTTTAAATCAATAGAAATTATGTTCATTATTGAGCTTACATATAAAGTTTCGCTTGAAGAAATAGATGCACATATGAAAGCACATGTTATCTATCTCAATAAATATTATCTGTCAAAAAAATTTATTGTTTCAGGTAGAAAAATTCCGAGAGAAGGTGGAATAATTATAGCAAACGCATCAACCAAACAAGAAATCGAAAAAATTATAAAGCAAGATCCTTTTTATAAAAATAAACTCGCTGATTTCAGAATCATAGAATTCAATGCAAGTCAGAAAGCGGAAGATATAAACGAATTAATTAAATGAACATTTCTTTAAGTAGAAATTTATTTGAACGTGCGCAACGTTCTATTCCCGGCGGTGTAAATTCTCCGGTTCGTGCATTTAAAAGTGTAGGCGGCACACCCATCTTTATTAATAAAGCAAAAGGTGCTTATTTGTATGACGCTGATAATAATAAATACATAGATTATATCAATTCATGGGGACCAATGATTCTTGGTCATGCATATGAACCTGTTGTTGAAGCCATACAAAAAAAAGTGCTTGATTCAACTTCATTTGGTGCGCCAACTGAATTGGAAATTGATATGGCTGAATTGATAAAAAGCATGGTGCCAAATGTTGATTTGATAAGAATGGTAAGCAGCGGAACAGAGGCATGTATGAGCGCTGTTCGTTTAGCACGTGGTTATACCGGCAAAAATAAAATTATAAAATTTGAAGGTTGTTATCATGGTCATGCAGATAGTT
>JBDUBY010000299.1:0-20048 GCA_040003735.1 Parafilimonas sp. | reverse complement strand
TTCCTGCAACAATCCAGTTAGACCGTCAAAAAGCGTTAGAATGGTTGCACAAAGGCGCCGAACCAACAGACACGGTTCGCCGCATTTTATCCTTTAAAGGAGTGCTCTATTTAAAACATTTATTGCGCGGTGTAAAATTGGGTTTGTTTGATGAAGTAGCAGCCATGCAAAAGTTCCAGAAATGGCACGAAGAGCATGAAGCACATATCAAACGCCGCAGTGAAGAACACCGAAGATCAAGACTTGCAAGCCGGTCACAACCTGCTGTGAGAAGAAATGAGCCTCAAAATTCAGAACAAGCGTAAGTAACCAATGGAAAAAATTTTCTTAAAATCCCAATAGCAATATTGGGATTTTTTATTTGGGTTACAAACTGCAGTAATGCTATTAATCACGGTTGCGTCGCATCACTGCAACTACATGAATTCTATTCAGCATTCATTCAATCACTTCAAGCAATGTTCTGAATGCAATAAAATTATCGCCCCATCTTTTTAAATATTCTTCACGAAATTTAGCAGCATACAACTCAATATAACGATTGTACAAAGGTTTACTTTCTGCAAAATATTGAGCAACATAAGTTGGCCCTTCCGTTTCTTCCTGCTCATGCAGCTTCAATAATTTAGATTGAACAAAACATTTTGTTTTAATTATTGCAGGCATATGTTCTTGCTGCATCCATTCAAGCCAGGCATCATGAATGTTCCAGTTAACTTTTGTTGTTACGTTATAAATAAACATATTAAATATCAATTTCAAGATAAACAGGGCAATGATCACTATGATTTATATCAGGCAATATTTCAGCATCTTTTAAATTATTTTTCAATGGTTCTGTTACATTAATATAATCAATTCGCCAGCCTTTATTCTCTGCTCTTACATTTGGAAAACGCCTGCTCCACCAACTGTAAAGATGTGGCTCAGGCTTCAAAAATCTAAACGCATCAACCCAGCCATTTGAAAAAAGTTTATCCATCCACGCACGTTCACCAGGCAAAAAGCCTGAAGTTTTTATATTGCTTTTTGGATTATGAATATCAATTTCTTTATGAGCAATATTATAATCTCCGCACAAAATAAGTCTAGGTTGTATTTGCTTTAATTTCTCGAGGTAATTAAAAAACTCATCAAGCCATTCATATTTAAAAGTTTGCCTTATTTCGCCTGTTGTTCCTGAAGGGAAATATGCATTTATTAATCGCACATCACCAAAATCCAATTGCAAAACTCTGCCTTCATCATCACTTACTTTATGCCCGGTTCCATAAACAATATTTACAGGTTTAATCTTAGAAAAAACTGCAACGCCGCTATAACCTTTTTTTTGAGCAGAATACCAGTAATCAAAATATCCAAGATCAGTTATTTGCTGATGATTTATATTTTCTTTTAAAGCTTTTATTTCCTGTAAACAAATAACATCAGCAGGATCAGTTTTCAACCAGTCAATAAACCCTTTATTTAAAGCAGAACGAATACCGTTTACATTATAACTTATGATGCGCACTAAATATGTTTATTGCAAGATAATGATTGCAGGTAAAGTTGGTGATGTTGATTCTATTTCGTAGAATGTGCAAAAAGGCATTGTAATATCAACTTTGCGTTAACAAGCTTACAAATTAATTTTGTAGTCCAAATTTTCAATATGCATTTAAAGCCTGTACCTGTTGTAGCGGATATTAGTCCGGCAGATTTTAAGCGCAGTTTTTTTTATACAAAAACACCTGTTGTTATAAAGAATTTTGCAAAGCAGTGGCCAGCATATACCAAATGGAATTGGGATTATTTTAAAGAAATTGTTGGTGATAAAAAAGTAGGACTTTACAACAATGTAAAAAGCGATGCATATACACCTATTAATAAAGCTGATGACTATAAAACGTTTGCTGAATATGTTGATATGATAAGAAGCGGACCTGCAGCATGGCGTATTTTTTTGTTTAATATCTTCAGTCACGCACCACAGCTTACAAAAGATTTTACGTGGCCGGATGAATACATGAAAGGTTTTGTAAAACGTGTGCCTATGCTTTTTACAGGCGGCCAGGGTTCAATTACACATATCCATTTTGATATTGATCTCAGCCACATTTTGCATACACAGTTTGCAGGCAGAAAGAAAGTTTTATTATTTCCATATACCGAACAACATAAATTATATCGCAAGCCTTTTGAGGTATTAAGCCTTGCTGATTTTAGTAATTATTATGATAATAATAAAAGCAAACTCGATACAAAAAAATTTCCTGCACTTGAAATTGCAAATGGTTATGAAGTAACACTGGAACATGGCGATACCTTATTTATGCCCGGCGGTTATTGGCATCATATGGAATATTTAGATAGCGGCTTTGCTATGAGTCTTCGCGCATTAAACAGTTCAGTTAGCGGCAAACTAAAAGGCCTGTGGAATATTGCAGGCATGCGAAGTATTGATACACTTATGAAAAAAACGATCCCTGTAAAATGGTACGATTGGAAAAAAAAGAAAATTTTTGAAGCAGCTAATAAAGAATTAGTACTGAGTAAAAATATTTAATAAAGGTCTTACAAATAAAAAAACCCGCTGCTGGCGGGTTCTAAATTATATAAGTACTGTTATAATTTTTTAGCGTCTTCTAAAAATTTTGCAAGACCAATATCAGTAAGTGGATGCTTTAACAAGCCTAAAATAGATTCAAGCGGAGAAGTAACAACATGCGCACCAGCTTCAGCGCATTGCACAATATGATTGGAATTCCTGATAGATGCAGCAAGAACCTGTGTTTTAAATCCTTGTATTGCATAAATATTCACAATTTGTGCTATAAGCTGCACACCATCCCAACCAGTATCATCAATACGGCCAATGAAAGGTGAAATATATTTTGCACCAGCTTTTGCTGCAAGTATTGCCTGGCCAGCAGAAAAACATAATGTACAGTTAGTAGCAATTCCATTATCAGTAAACCATTTCATTGCTTTAACGCCTTCTTTTATCATTGGCACTTTTACGATAATATTTTTATGTATCGCAGCAAGTTTTTTTCCTTCAGCAACTATACCATCAAAATCTGTAGAAACAACTTCGGCACTTACATCACCATCTACCATTTCGCAAATGGTTTTATAATGTTGTGTAATAGCATCATGGCCTTTTATTCCCTCTTTGGCCATCAATGATGGGTTTGTAGTAACACCATCCAAAATTCCAAGATCATTAGCTTCTTTTATCTGTGCAAGGTTTGCCGTATCAATAAAAAATTTCATAAAAATATTTTGAGTAGATATTATAAATAAAAAATGGCAGGCTTATTACATCGCACCGCTACAACCGCGTACTCTTGCTGCCTTCCGGCCCTGGGAGGATTCAGCAGGAGCTGGTCGTGTAAGACCTGCCGCCGCAAAAATAATGATTAATATTTAAAAAAATTATTGTTGAGTCAAGTTTCGGCTATCAATTGTTACGGCGCCAACCAACTCATCAGCGCGGTCGCTTAAAGAACGATAGTAGACAAGTATGGTATAACTATTTTCTGTTTCTGCATAATTACCTTCCGTATCCGCAGTTTCTGTAGATGCTTTTTTATCATTTAAATTCCTGGTTACAAAAGTATAGTAGTAATAACCTTGTTTAAGCAATAAAGTTTTTTCAAATATTTTTTTGTTAGGATTGTAATCCAGTTGGCATTCTGCATTATCACAATTACCGGTTGCAAGTTCACCGATTAAATACACTTTTTTGTTTGCAAACTCATCTAAGTTTTGCGGAACAAATGTAAAATGTACATTAGCATAATCGCCTTGCCACCAGGGATTATTTACATCCGTTGCGCTAACTTCATAAGCGCCATTCAAATCAACATAAGTTATATAACGCATATTGGTGCGTTGCGGATCTGGTTTAAGCCAAACCGTAAAAGGCGTAGTATTTAAATCTGCACTATCAACTCTTTCGCTTTGGAAACGAAAGCTTCTTAAATCGGCCCAGCGATATTCTCTACCCGCAGGAAATACAAACGCATTATCATTACTATATTCATATTGATTGCCACGCATAAATGTTGGTTGCATACCTGTAATGGCATTATCCCAACGAAAATTTTGCAGCACCACAACCTTTAATTGTTGTTGTGGATTTTGGATATTCAATTTGGTTTTGTCAACAGTAAATTGAATTTTTTGATGTGTACGAAATAACTGGGTATTGAATGGCTGTGTAATTTTTGCACCTATAGCAATTGTATTATCTAAAACCAAAACACGCCTTGTAAAAGCCAGCTTTGATGTATCTCCATTTAAATAAACTTTCAATAAATAATTGCCGCTTACTTTAGGCATGCAGCTTTGCTCAGGTAATAAAGCCTGGTAGTGCATATATTTTGTTTTGGCAACTGAAGATGCCCGGTACTGGCTTAATCTTCCTTGTGTAAAACCCTGTAGAAAATCAAACGGGCTTAAGTCAACAGGAATCCAGTCTGCATCACACAAAACATACGTGTAATTATAATTTTTTACATTGCCGCCAAGATCATCAAAATGCAATTCCATCATCATCATTGCATTTAATTTTATGATCGGATATGCATCCTGGTTGCCGCTTATAAACAATTTTACCGAGTGGATGTTCGGCATATATATTTTATCTGGCTCTTGTGCAAAAACTTTAAAAAACAAAAGCAGGTTCAGGAAAGCAATCAACGTAATCTTTTTCATTCTTATCAAATGTGGTTGCTCAAATGTAACGAGATTTATATAGTCATAATTGTGTCTTGATAAGATAGTAGTTTTGCTGCGCGATGGAAAAAAACAATTTTATAGATTATATAAGGATATTTTGCAGAAGTGGACACGGTGGTGCAGGCAGCAGGCATTTCATGCGTACAAAATTTAATCCTAATGCTGGCCCTGATGGTGGCAACGGAGGAAGAGGCGGCCACATCATACTTCGTGGCAACAAACAATTGTGGACGTTGCTGCATCTTCGTTATTATAAAAATGTTATAGCTGAAAATGGAGATGGTGGAGATAAAAATAACAGGACTGGTGCTGATGGAAACGATGTTGTTATTGAAGTGCCGCTTGGTACAATTGCACGTGATGAGGAAACCAGCAAAGTTGAAGCAGAAATTCTGGAAGATGGACAGGAAATTGTTTGGCTGCCCGGAGGAAGAGGCGGTTTAGGCAATGCAAGTTTTGCAACAGCAACAAACCAGGCGCCTGAATATGCTCAACCTGGCGAAGAAGGCATTGAGTCTTGGAAAACACTTGAGCTTAAAGTATTGGCCGATGTAGGGCTGGTGGGTTTTCCTAATGCTGGTAAATCAACTCTACTTTCAGTGCTTACGGCTGCAAAACCTAAAATTGCAGATTATGCTTTTACTACACTGATACCGCAACTGGGTATTGTTGATTACAGGGAAGGAAAATCTTTTTGTATAGCTGATTTACCTGGTATAATTGAAGGGGCAGCAGAAGGCAAAGGCTTGGGACATAGATTTTTGAGACATATTGAACGCAACGCAATTTTAATGCTTGTAATTCCGGCTGATAGCAAAAATCACAAAGAAGAATTTGATATTTTATTATCAGAACTAAGGGAATTTAACCCGGATATATTGCAGAAAGATTTTTTAATTGCCATCACCAAATCTGATATGCTGGATGATGAACTAAAAACTGCAATTGAAAAAGAATTACCTCAAAATATTCCACATATATTTATTTCATCCTTAACTCAATACAATTTACTTGCATTAAAAGATTTGCTTTGGCATTCTTTAAACCAGGCAACTAAGCAATAAGCCCAAAAGTTATAAGTTTACTTTTTTAGAACACAAGTTTACCCTACTTAGTTTTATGTATTATTTACACTTTATTCATTTCAATCACTTACCTCATTAAAAGCTTGTTACTTATGATGATTGTATTGCTTCGCGATTGAAGGCCATTAATAATTAAGTTTTCTACTATATTCTGAGAACAGAAATCTTGAAGATAGTTACGCCATCAAGCCGCACTGCGCATTATTGACGATTTTATAATATATAAGCTTTAAATTTTATTTTCAAATGGCTTCTCATTTTAAATCAGAAGCCATTTTTTTTAAGACCGCTCTAACAATTCATTAAAAAACTTTTTCAACCTTAGGTTTACCTTTGCACTCACAATAAAAGACAGGTTTCTCTGTTTACAATTTGTCCAATTATCCTTTTTTAATCTATTAACTTATTTCGTGATGAAAAAAATATTAATTGCAAGCGTATTTTGCGCTGTTACATTTGTATCTCTAACATCAATGATTGCAGAAAAAGCTAAAAGTTCTTCTGCGCACTTTAATAAAATTGAAACTGCCACAGCAGGCACAGATAATTCAGCAGAAGTAAATTACTGGATTGATTCTTTGTATTCAACAATGAATTTGAGTGAAACAGGTTTAAGTCGTGATGTTTTTTTTACAGCATGCAAGGGTTATGAATACATGGTTTCTCAAAATGAGTTATCAAAACAAGGCCTTTTAACAATTTGTGATTATAGCCAGAGCAGCAGCAAAAAAAGATTATATGTACTGGATTTAAACCAGGGAAAAGTTTTGTTTAATACTTACGTTGCACATGGTCATAATTCAGGTAATGATTATGCTACAAGTTTTTCAAATAGTGATGATTCTCATAAAAGCTCATTAGGTTTTATGCGTACCGCAGAAACATATATTGGCGACAATGGCTACAGCATGAGACTTGATGGTATGGAAAACGGTTTTAATAATAACGTAAGAGCAAGATCAATTGTAATGCACGGAAGCGATTATGTAAATGCCCAGCGTGCCTCAAACGGTACAATGATGGGGCGCAGTTACGGTTGCCCTGCAGTTCCTGCTACAGAAGTAAGGAATATTGTTAATTGCATTAAAGGTGGAACCTGCTTTTTTAACTATTATCCTGATAAACATTATACAAAAGCATCCAAAATTGTAAATGCGAATTTTGTTTGGCCAGTTGCTCAATCTGTTCAGTTTGCATCTGTAAATATTAAGCTTCCGGATAGTTTATCTAAATTAATTCCAACAGAAAACTCTTTCAATTAATTTGTAATAACGATAATCTTAAATAGTTACAGGTTTAATTTTTTTATTACTTTTGCCGCCTTAAACAAGAAGAAGAAAAAACCGGATGCAATTAAATTAATCAAGATGTCTTATTTAACTACTGAAAAAAAAACAAACATTTTTACCGAATTTGGCGGTAAAGCAGAAAACACAGGTTCTGTTGAAGCACAAATAGCTTTGTTAACAGAACGTATTACAAGTATTTCAAAACACATGAAGACTAACAAAAAAGATTTTGACACGAATAGTGGCTTAATACACATGGTTGGTCAACGTAAAAGTTTGCTCGCTTATCTTCAGAAAACAAACCTTCAAGGTTACCGCACATTAATTGAAAAACTTGGTATTAGAAAATAATGTTGAACTGAATAAGATAATCCCAACTAAAAACATGGTTGGGATTAGTTTTTTTAGGCTTGTTTAGTTTTTTTTGAAGCCGATTGCTTCTTAAAAATTATACGTTTCGATACCCGTCCTTTAATTTCTCTCTCTAAAATTTTAATTTTTAATTATGTTATCTCAACCGATACAAGCAAGTTTCAAACTACCCGATGGTCAGGAAGTATTTATAGAAACAGGAAGACTTGCCCGCCAGGCAGACGGTGCAATTACTATCAGACAAGGAAATTGTATTATTCTTGCTACCGTAGTTGCTTCCAGAGAGCCAAAACAGGGACAAGACTGGTTTCCACTTACAGTAGATTACAACGAAAAATTTGCATCTGCCGGAAGAATTCCCGGTTCATTTTTTAAACGTGAAGGTAGGTTAAACGATTATGAAATTTTAATTAGCCGCTTAATTGACCGCGCTTTACGCCCTCTATTTCCTGAAGATTATTTCTGCGATGTGCAGGTGCTTGTAACATTGGTTTCCTCAGATCCTGAAGTAATGCCCGATTCACTTGCCTGTTTAGCCGCAAGTGCTGCGCTGGCTGTTTCAGACATTCCTATTAAAGAAATTATTTCTGAAGTGCGTGTGGCCAAAGTTGATGGTGAAATGATTGTAAATCCAACCCGTTCTCAGTTTGCAAAATCTGATATGGATTTTATGATCGGCGCTACAGAAAAGAATTTGATGATGGTGGAAGGTGAAGGCAAAGAATGCAGCGAAGAAGATCTTGTAAATGCATTACAGGTTGCACACGATGCTATTCGTGTTCAAATTAAAGCACAGCAGGAACTGCGTGATAAAGTTGGCTCAAACGAAAAAAGAGAATACGCCAAAGGCGAACAAAATGATGAACTTTTAGAAAAAGTAAGCGCCTTTGCAAAAGACCGTTTATACCAGGTTGCATCTGGCGGTACTGCTAAAACTGAAAGAAGCGAAGCTTTTAAATTAATAAAAGATGAATTAATTCTAAGTTTGCCTGAAGATACATCCGACGATCACATCAAACTTGCAAAAAAATATTACGAAGACCTGCAATGGGAAGTGGTGCGTAATATGATGCTTGACGACAGGAAGCGGTTAGATGGTAGAAAGCTGGATGAAGTTCGTCCGTTGAATATGGAAACGGATATCCTGCCTTCGCCACATGGTTCAGCCCTGTTTACAAGAGGTGAAACACAATCTTTAACCACGGTTACTTTAGGTACATCGTTAGATGAATTATTGGTTGAAAGTGCGGCAACAAGCGAATATAGCAACTTCATTTTACATTATAATTTTCCTCCTTTCTCAACAGGTGAAGTAAAAATGATGCGCGGCCCCGGCAGAAGAGAAGTTGGTCATGGTAACCTTGCCATGCGCAGCTTAAAACAAATGATGCCGGGCAACGATTATCCTTACACGGTGCGTATTGTGAGTGACATTTTGGAAAGCAACGGTTCATCTTCAATGGCTACCGTTTGCGCTGGTTCGCTGGCATTAATGGATGCAGGTGTTCCTTTTCCAAAACATGTGAGCGGCGTGGCAATGGGTTTGGTTACAAGATCAAGCGATAATAAATATGCAATTCTTACAGATATTTTGGGTGATGAAGATCATTTAGGTGATATGGATTTTAAAGTTACCGGAACACGTGATGGCATCTGCGGTGTGCAAATGGACATTAAAATTGATGGGTTAAGCATGGAAGTAATGCGCGAAGCTTTAGAGCAGGCACGCAAAGGAAGATTACATATTTTGGATGCTATGTACGAAGCGCAACCAGCTGCAAGAGAAGAAGTGAAATCTCATGCGCCGAGAATGGAAAAAATCATTATTGATAAAGAATTTATTGGTGCAGTTATAGGGCCCGGTGGTAAAGTGATACAGGAAATTCAAAAAGAGACCGGCACTACCATTAACATAGAGGAAGTTGGAAATTATGGTGAAGTAAAAATATTCTCTACCAATAAAGAAGCTGTTGAAAAAGCGCTGAAATGGGTTAAGAGCATTGTCGCGGTACCACAGGTTGGTGATGTGTATGAGGCCAAAGTAAAAAGCATTCAGCCTTATGGCGCTTTTGTTGAATTTTTACCAAAGAAAGAAGGTTTATTGCACATAAGTGAAGTAAGCTGGAAACGTTTGGAAACAATGGAAGGTGTTTTAAACGAAGGTGATATTGTAAAAGTGAAATTGATAGGTTTAGATGCTAAAACAGGCAAGTTTAAATTAAGCCGCAAAGCATTAATACCAAAGCCTGATTTTAACCCCAGGCCGCAGGAATAGATTTTTATAAAACAATTATAGCAGAACCTAACATTTGAAAATTTGTTAGGTTTTTTGTGTTGATGGTTTATGATTTTGGTTCTATCGGTTGTGTATTCAATAACCGAAACAAGCGGAGATTTCGGTCGGTGCGGATACCAACCGATAGGTAAAAATTACGGTGCAGGTACTGGCTCAAAATACTGCAGGGAAAAGTGGTTTTAGTTCTGCGTGAGCTTTACTGTGGGCAGTTAATTATTTTTCGTTTTGATGAAGAAAAACCTTTGCGGGAGCAAGGGTTTTTTTGTGGAGTTGATCATCGATAGTGCATCAATTAGACATAGGATGCTTGTCATCTTCAAACAATTGTCCATTTGATGATAAACATTTTAACGTTATTTCAACCACATAATTCCAATTGTCTATTTCGCCACTCTGCCAGAAATTAGTATAATTGAATATTCTTGCTTTGTTATAAGAAATCAAAAGTTGCTTATTAGCTTGCCATTTAATGTCGATCTTTTGATAATGGTCAGCATTAAAAATAGCATACTTCAAATCGTCTTGGGTGATTTTCTTTCCAGGAACAACAAGGAAAACCGCGTTTCCAAAAGAGGATGTAGCGCCGCCGTTTGTTTCAATTAGAACTGCTTCAACTTTTTTGTCAAACGAACTTATTCTTTTCAATTCTGTTAGCGACGTTCCTTTGTCAAGATTTCTAGTCATGCTGGAACATGAGAGGAATATTAATATAGTTAGAATCCGAAGTTTCATATTACTCACTACTTTCAAATATATACACCATTATCTTACTAAAAATTATTGGCTAATTGCAGCCGAAGCATTCAGCTTACCATATCCATAACTTTTATTTTTTGTTGGATAAGAACTTGCTGTTGTTGTAAGCCTGTTTAAAATTTGTTCTCTTGTTTCTGTTGGATGCGCACTCCAAACTAATGCTGCAATACCTGCAGAAGTTGATGTGGCAACAGATGATCCACCAACCGTTGAAGGCACATCGCCGCTTATTGCATTACAGATTGGGTTGCCTTTATCGCTGGTTCTTTCCATCACAACTACAAAATCAATTTGCGAGCCTTTATGGCAATCGCCGCAGGCCTTTAAAGTACTTGTATTTTTAACACCTGTAATAGCTTCAACCTGTGGTAATGTTGCAGGGAAAACAACGCCAAGAAATGATGTAAAATCTGTTGAGGTGCCACCTGCGCAAAACATTAATTTCCCTTTTCCATAAGCATAATTAATGGCATCTTTAATTTGAGATGAGCCTGTAATTCTGCCAACACTCATGCTGGTTATTTTGATAGATGTATCGTCAGCAGCATAAGTAAATGCATCAGAAACGCCTTTTACTTCAGCGCCATTATCTATAATAACATCCGTTACAGCTTTACAAATAACAAGGCTGCTATTGTAAGCAACTCCGCAGGAATTTCCATCTGTACAGCGTGGTGCTGTAGCAGTACTGCTCATAGTTGTACCATGCCCGCAATCGTCATCTGCGCTTGTAGCACCAGGCAACGTAAATATTTTTTGTAATGTTCTGCCAGATGAATAACCCTGGTTAAACTGGCTGTTCATATTATCCTGGTCAGGACTAACACCTGTATCAATCACCATGATTTTTATACCTGCTCCGGTACTTGCACGCCATGCAGCGGGGATATTATGATATAAGTAATTCCATGATTGTTTTGCATTGGGTAAAATGTTTGTATAATCAGTTCCCTCTTTCAAATTAGGATTACCAACATAACCGCCGCAACCAATGCCGCTTGTAAGGCTTTGTTCAAGCTGATCGTGCAAAACAGCATCATAGTTTTCAGGTTCATAACTCATAGGTTCTACATAGCGAATAAGCTTATTGTGGCGCAATAATTTTATGGTGTTGATGTTATCAATTTTTACATCAATCACGGGCAATTTATTTTCTTTCCATACTTCCACATCTTCTGCTTTTAAGTTGGGATGTACCGTTCTTTCTGCTTCAAGAATTAATTGTATTACTTGTGCCTTTGCTGAAGTCCATTTGTTATCATGAATATTAATTTTAGATAAACGTTCTTCAACATTTGTTTCATTAGCAGGTTTATAACCAACCGAAACCATGTGATCGCTGCTGTAAAAAACAGCGCTGCATAAAGTAATATCTGATGCATCACTCCAGTCAAATTCTTCTTTACTATTTAATACCTGGTTTATGAAGGAATTTATTTGTTGCGGTGTTTGTAATTGTGCGCTTGCATCATCAACACTATTGGCATTTATTTCATTTTGGTTTGATGTTTTATTACAGGCCGCAAAAATGAGTATGCATGCAACTGATGCAAAAAGAACTTTTTTCATAACAGAATTTTTTTGAGGTAAGATGTGCAGTTATTAAGACAGAAAGTTACAGTATAATTTCAAAATCAAATCAATATTTGTGTTTCTCTACATGCTTAAAAGCATTAAAAATTAAAAACTGCTGAACAAATTCAGGCACCAACCTGCTGATGTGATAATAGATTTTATTTATAGTGCCGGGAATAATTCTTGGCTTGCCTTTCAACATCTTGTCAATAGCTTCTTTAGCCACATGTTCGGGCTTTAAAATAGATCGCCTTGCAACGCCCTTTAATTCTCTATTGATGGCAATTGTTTTTTCGTTACTGTCGGTACCGCCGGGACAAAGCACGCTTACAATTACATTGTGTTGCTTTAATTCAAGCCGCAGCGAACGGCTGAAAAAATATATATATGCTTTTGATGCTGCATACACTGTTTTGCCCGGTATAGTATAAAAACCGCCCATACTTCCGGTATTCATTATATGCGATGGTGCATTAGCTTTTAGTTCATCTAAAAAAATATGCGTAAGCATTGTTGCAGCATGAATATTTAACTGCAATTGTTTTTCGTAGAAGCAGCTTTTTGATTGTTCAAAACTTCCTTTTGAACCAACACCAACATTATTGATAAGAATATTTATGTGGAAATTATTTTCTTTCACCCATTTATAAACGCTGCAAAATGCATGGGGTTTTGCAAGGTCAATTCCAAGATAATGGCATTCGATATTATATCTTGATTTGATCTCGTTAACTGTAGTTTTAAGTTCTTCGCCAGGCAATGAAACAATAAGTAAATTCATTTTTTTAACAGCACATTCCATAGCCAATGCTTTTCCAATTCCTGCACTTCCACCTGTTATCAATGTGTACATTTTCATGCTACTGATTCTTGTTTAGCCATTCTATAGTTTTACGTAAGCCTTCTTCAAGCGGTATAAATGAATAACCTAATTCGCTTTGCGCTTTTCCACTATCAATGCTCCAGTCATAATGATATTTTTTTATCCATGGTGATGTTAACAATGGTGGTTTATCTGTAAGCTTTGAATATAACTGCAAAAAAATTCCCGCAAGCATCATTGCCCACACCGGCAAATTTATCAAACCTCTTTTTTTGTTCGTAAGCTTTGCAAGCAAATTAAAAAAATCATTGTAAGATGCGTTCACGCCGCCAAGCGCATAACGCTCCCCGCTCCTTCCGTTTTGCATGGCAAGTATATGTCCATTTACAATATCATCAATATACACATAACTGCCAGTTCGTTCACCATCACCAGGCATAATTCTCCATTTGCCTGCCATATATAATTTCACCAATCTTGTAACCGCGTTGCTTTCTGTAATAATTCCCGGCCCATACACACGCGGCGGGTTTACTATAACGATGTTCATAAAATATTTGTTACAATATTCACGGCACAAAGTCTCGGCCTGCGTTTTAGTTACTTCATATTCGGTAAAAGGCGGCCCTATTCTTTCATCTTCTTCTTTCACCGGTGTTTTTCCTGATGGACCAAGTGTACCAGCTGTTGAAGTAAAAACAATTTCTTTTATGCTGATGTTTCTTGCAACATCAAAAACATTTTTGGCGCCTTGCACATTTAATATAAAATAAGTTGATGGATCTTTTGCCCAAACCCTTGCAAAAGCTGCAAGATGATATACCTGTTCACAACCCTGCATTGCTTTTTCTATAGAATTAATATCAGTTATATCTCCGCCAAATATTTTAATATTGGGATGATCTAAAACTTTTGTATGTACATCACGGCATAAAGCGTGAATAGTATTGCCTTCGTCAGCAAGTTTTTTTGCAAGGTTATTTCCAATATATCCGGTAGCGCCCGTTATAAAAATCTGCATACAGTTTGCATAGCAGTTTAGAATTAATAAGATGAGGCATTAACTTCGCCAGCTAATTTTAAATAAGTTGATGCAGTTAATAGCTGCAAGGTTAGTAAGTAATCTTGAAATCTTTATTTTTGTTGTTTAAGAGAGGAAATTTTTCATGAAGAAAATAGAACTTGAAATTGTGGCTTTATCGCACAGCATAACCCAAACGCATTCGTATGCAGTGGTTTTAGGTGAAGTAAATGGGTTGAGGCGATTGCCGATTGTTATTGGCGGATTTGAAGCGCAGGCAATTGCCGTGGCATTGGAGCGAATGCAACCCAGCCGCCCGCTAACGCATGACTTGATGAAGAATTTTATGTATGCCTTTAATGTTGAGTTAATGGAAATAATTATTAACGATCTGCAGGAAGGCATTTTTTATTCAAAGCTTGTATGTGTAAGCGAACATGATACTGTGGAAATTGACAGCCGTACCAGCGATGCACTTGCTTTAGCCGTTCGGTTTGGCTGCCCTATTTTTACGTATGAAAATATTTTAGAAAATGCAGGAATTTTAATGGAAGATGAAGGCAAAAAAGCCAAAGCTGAAATTACTGTACAGGATCCCGGATCTTCAACGTATAGGGATTTAACCAAAATGACACTTGAAGAATTACAGAAATTGCTTACTGAAGTTTTGGAACACGAAGATTACATCCGCGCTATTGAAATAAGAGATGAGATCAACAAACGCAAATAGCGCTCAATAAATATATTTTGATAGTTTTTCCTAATTGCAAAATCAATCTTGGTTTACATATTCTTGGCAAAAGAACAGATGGCTATCATAATCTTGAAACCGTTTTTTACCCACTTCCTTTTTTTGATGTACTGGAAGTAATTCAATCTTCAAATACAAATCAATCGTATGAATTATTTCTTTCAGGAAATAAAATTGAAGGCGAAGCCGAAAACAATCTTTGCGTTAAGGCATATCATTTATTGAAAAATGATTTTCCCCAATTGCCAGCTGTTAAAATCTATCTGCATAAAGTAATTCCTTCAGGTGCAGGCTTGGGCGGCGGAAGCGCAAACGGCGCTTTTATGCTGATGTTGCTAAATGAAAAATTCAACTTAAAAATCTCAGAGCAAAAATTATTGCACTATGCACTTTTATTAGGAAGTGATTGTCCCTTCTTCATTATTAATAAACCATGTTTTGCGCAACAACGTGGTGAAATTTTAGAACCGCTTTCAATAAATTTATCAGCTTATAAAATTGTATTGATCAACCCGGGTATTCATGTAAACACAGGCTGGGCGTTTAGGCAGGTTAAATTTCCAAACACAAATAACATTAAAGACATTATTGTAAAACCGGTTGAAGAATGGAAAACTGATCTTAACAATGATTTTGAACTTGCCGTTTTTGAAAAATATCCTGAAATAGAAAACATAAAAAACGAATTGTATTTATCAGGAGCTTTCTATTCTTCAATGAGTGGCAGCGGCAGCACAGTGTTTGGCATCTTTTCAAAAAACACAATCATAAATACTAAAAAATTTCCCTTGCACTTTTTCATAAAAGAAATCAAGTAAAGTTTTAACTAACCTTCCAAATTTTAGATTTGTGTATCTATTACACATTACATATTTTCGTTCGCTGATCTATATCTACGATTGACCATTTTAAATTATTTTTTTATTTCTAAAATTTATTTCGTTGGCGACAGAACATTTAAATACCAAAGAGCAGGAAATAGTTTCGATCACTGATAGCACAAAAAAAAATAATGGCAACAGCGAACATTTAAAAAAACCTATACAAGAAAGTAAGATCATTTCAGAGAAAAAACCTGCTGAGCCTAAAAAGATTATAGTCAAAAAGAAGAAGTCTGTAGCAAAAAAAGCAGAACCAAAAGCTACAATTAAAAAAGCTGCTTCTAAAAAAATCAAAGAAAAAAATACTATTTTAAAATCAACAGAGCCGGAAATTTCACCTGTAATTAAAAAAATAAAAACGTCAAAAGTAACAGTAAAAAAAGCGCCAGTTGTTGCAGCAACAAAGTTCATTTTTCAATTAAAGTTTTATACAAAGCCTGGCGAATCGCTTTTCATTACCGGCAATCATGAAATTTTCGGAAACAACAATTTGGCTGCTGCTTTACCTATGCAATTTTTGAATGATGAAAGTTGGGTAGTTTCTGTTGATTTGAATGCAGATTCAATTACTGCGGATGGAATTGAATATAATTATGTTTTAAAACACACTGATAATTTTACAGTTTACGATTGGGGAAAAGATAAAAAATTAACCGCGGATCTTTTTAAATATGTAGAAGTATTGATTGCTGATTCATGGAATCATGCAGGTTATTTCAACAACGCATTTTATACTGAACCATTTCAAAATGTTTTGTTGAAAAATAATTTCATAGAAACGAAAATTAAGCAATCAAAAAACTTTACGCACATCTTTAAAATAAAAGCTCCATTACTAAAAAAAGGTGAAACTGTCTGCCTGCTTGGTACAGCAAAAGAAGCAGGCGCATGGAACGAAGAAACGTCAATTTTGTTAAGCAGGAAACTGAATGAAGAATATCACAGCGTTTCGCTTGATCTTTCAAAAATCGATTTGCCTTTAGTATATAAATATGGCGTTTATGATACGATAAACAAAAAATTTATTCAGTATGAACAGGGCAGTAACCGCGTTTTATTTCATGCACATGCTGCAACAAAAAATAAAATAACCATCGCTAATGATGGCTTTATTGTATTGCCTGAAAATACATGGAAAGGCGCCGGCGTTTCTATTCCCGTTTTTAGTTTAAGAAGTAAAAACAGTTGGGGTGTTGGTGAATTTGCTGACATAAAGTTGCTGGTTGACTGGGCGAAGAAAACTGGTTTGCAATTAATACAAATTCTTCCGGTAAACGATACCAATGCAACCGGAACTTGGGTTGATTCTTATCCTTATGCTGCAATTTCTGCGTTTGCATTGCATCCAATGTATTTAAATATTGATGCTTTGGCTGATAGCAAAAACAAAAAATTATTAGAAGCAGTAAGTGTAGAAAGAGAAACGCTCAACCAAAAAGAAACAGTAGATTATGAAGCAGTAAATAATCTAAAATGGAAATTGATAAAGCAGTTGTATGCTTCGCAGAAAAAGGAAACATTTTCTTCAGCAGCATACACATCTTTCTATAAAAAAAATGAGCATTGGCTTGTGCCGTATGCAGCTTTTTGTTATTACCGCGATTTAAATAAAACAGCCGATTTCTATAATTGGTCTTCAAACAAAACATACAATGCAGAAGAAGCCGCAGCATTGTTTGAAAATACAAAAACTGCAGATGCTGTTTTGTTATATTGTTTTGTACAATTTCATTTGCATATACAGCTGCAGCATGCCGCCGCTTATGCACATGAAAAAGGTGTAATTATTAAAGGTGATATTCCAATTGGTATTTATCGTTATGGTGTGGATGCATGGCAAAACCCTGCATTATTTCACATGGACCAACAAGCCGGTGCGCCGCCTGATGACTTTGCAATTAAAGGGCAAAACTGGGGTTTTCCAACATATAATTGGGAAAAGATGCAAGCCGATCATTTTGCTTGGTGGCTTCAGCGTTTTGAGCAAATGAGTTATTATTTTGATGCTTTCCGCATAGATCATATTCTTGGCTTCTTCCGCATTTGGAGCATTCCAATGAATGCTGTTGAAGGTATTATGGGTCATTTTGAACCATGTATTCCTGTGCATGTAAATGAATTTCATGAAAGAAATATTTGGTTCGATTATCATCGTTATGCAAAGCCGTTTATCAACGATCAGTTGTTGTATGATGTAGTTGGCGATAAAGCGAATAATTTCAAACAAAATTATTTGCAGGCTGATGGTTATGGCAATTACAATTTGCGTGATGAATTTTCAACACAAAGAAAAGTAGAAGATCATTTCTTTGCAGTTGAAGCAACAGATCATGATAATCACGTAAAGCAAAAATTATTCGATCTAATCTCAAATGTTATTTTGTTTGAAGTTGAAAATTCAAACGGACAACAATTTCATTTTCGCTTTGCAGTTGAATCAACAAAATCCTTTCAATATCTCGATCAACATACACAAAGCCAGTTAAAAGATTTGTATATTGATTATTTCTTCCGCCGCCAGGATGGTTTCTGGATGAAGGAAGCTATGAAAAAATTGCCTGCTTTAAAGCGTTCTACCAACATGCTTATTTGCGGCGAAGATCTTGGGCTTGTGCCCGGTTCTGTGCCTGAAGTGATGAAGCAATTAGGTTTGCTTAGTTTGGAAATTCAGCGCATGCCTAAACAAGCAGATCGCGAATTTTTTCATCCAAATGATGCGCCGTATTTAAGCGTTGTTACACCATCAACACATGATATGAGCACCATTCGCGGATGGTGGGAAGAAGACCGCAGCAAAACCCAGCGCTTCTTTAATTTTGAACTTGGCCAATGGGGCGATGCACCATTTTTCTGTGAGCCTTGGGTGAACAAAGCCGTACTGATACAACATTTATATGCGCCATCAATGTGGAGCATTTTTCAACTACAGGATATACTTGGCATTAGCAAAGAATTGCGCCGCGATAACCCGCATGAAGAACGCATTAATGTTCCTGCCATTCCAAAATATTACTGGAAATACCGAATGCATTTATTTCTTGAAGACTTGCTAAACGCAGATGAATTTAACAGTGAACTACATGGAAATATCCAGGCTTGCGGAAGAACACCATTAGAAGATTAAGAAAAGATTCGACAATAATTTATTTTAATAAAAAGCCCTTGCAGGTTTTAAAATCTGCCAGGACTTTTAGGTTTCAAAGCTTCATGCAATATTTATTTTACAGCAGCAATAGCCGGTGCATAATCAGGCTCCTGTCCTATTTCAGGCACTTGCTGTTCATATACAATTTTGCCTTCGGGATTTACAACAATAACTGCACGGCTTAACAAGCCTTTCATTGCACCATCAACCATTTGTACTCCGTATGTGTGCCCGAAATCATTCCTGAAATCAGACAGCATTACTACGTTGTTGATTCCTTCAGCACCGCAAAATGCTTTCTGTGCAAATGGAAGATCTTTGGAAATGCATAGTACCACAGTATTTTGTAAGCTCGCTGCTTCCTCATTAAATTTTCTTACAGATTTTGAGCAAATACCTGTGTTCACACTGGGAAAAATATTCATTATTATATACTTTCCTTTAAACTCTGATAATGTTTTTTCCTGAAGGTCAACACCGGTTAAAGTAAAATCTTTTATTTCACTGCCAACTTCGGGCAATTTTCCAGCCGTATGAACCGGATTGCCACCCAACGTAATGGTTGTGCCATTTGTATTTTCCATATTCGATTTTTTATTTAATGAATTGATATCGTTTGTATCGCTTGCTGTTTGTGCAAAACAACCATTTGCAATAAATACAACAAGAAGCACCCCACACAACATCTTCATTGCAAATGCAATTCTATATTTAAGCAAAACTGATATCATAATAATTTAGTTATAATCTTTAGAAAGATTGACCATGTTTTATTGATCAACCTCTTACTTACTTCAAAAGTAAAAACATTAACCGCTGGCGGTAAAATTATAGAACGCTTATGATATGCCTGATGATGTTAAGAAGGCATATTACCCTGCGCTTTTTTAGCCATATATTTTTGCAGTAAACCAGGGAGTGCACCTGCAATAGCACCGGTAACAAGTGGTGAAAGACCAAACTTTGAAGCAAGGCTGCTAACCAACCCGCCCTCTATAGCGCTGCTAAGTGTACCACCCGATGCAACACTGTTTCCCAGGTTTGAAAACATGCCGCCCAATCCACTATTTTGGTCAGCAGGCTGGTTGTTTAGATTATTAGTTACATGCGTAGCAATTTCTTTATGTACAGCATCTGCCTTGTCAGCAGGTATAGCTGAAGATATTTCAGGATTGTTGCCTAAATGTTCTTTCACGAGGTTCAGTATATCATCAAACATGTTGTCAAATTTTTTTTGTGAAAAATAAAAATAGCTTTTTTTTAGTTCACTTATCTATACCCGTTGCAAACTTTAATCTATTCAAAACAAACCTGTACATGCTTCTA
>JBDUBY010000131.1:0-54713 GCA_040003735.1 Parafilimonas sp. | reverse complement strand
ATAATATACTTCTGAAATAATTATGCTTTGATGTTTGTTTTACAAGAACTTTTTCACGTACAAAAAATTTGCATTCACTTAATTCAAGAAAATATGTTGTTCGGTGATAAGGCAGCAACACAAAAAAACTTCCATTATTATTTAGTAGTTTATATGTGATGCTTATAAGTTCTTCAAGCCTTAAATCTGAGCTATGTAAGGCCAGATTTCTTTTGTCATCATCACTCTTTAAATCACTTTCATAAAACGGCGGATTGGAAATGATAACATCATAGTTAGATTTCCGGATTGGCGAATTAGCGAATTGTTGAATTGATTCATTATAGATATTCAATCTTTCTTTCCATAATGAAGCATCAAAATTTTCTTTCGCTTGCTTTGCCGCTGCTTCATCAATTTCAACTGCATCAATGTTTGCATCAATTAATATTTGCGCAAGCATTAAAGAAAGCAATCCTGTTCCGCTGCCAATATCTAATATTCTATTAACGGTTAACGGTAAACGGGTAGCAGCAAACGCACCAAATAAGCAAGCATCTGTGCAAACTTTCATGGCGCATTTATCCTGCTTAATTAAAAATTGCTTGAACTGAAAATAGTCGTTCGGCATTTATGTTGTTATCTCGGCTAATAAAGAATCGAGATCCAATTCTTTCGTATACATCTCAATGTTTCCATCCGCATCAAGCGGCCATTGTTCATGCGGTTTATCCCAATATAATTCAAGGCCATTTTCATCCGGATCATTTAAATACAAAGCTTCAGAAACACCATGATCTGCAAAACCTGTAAAGGGATAATTCGCGTCCGTCAATCTTTTAAAAATAATGGCTAACTCTTTTCTTGTGGGATAAAGAATTGCTGTATGAAATAATCCGGCAGCGTGTACAGGTGCCGGTTGCGCATTTTTACTATACCATGTATTTAAGCCAATGTGATGATGATAATCATCGGCCGCAATAAAAACAGCTTGCGTACCATAACGTGCTTTTATTTGAAAGCCCAGCAAATCTTTATAAAAAGATAAAGCTTTGTCAAGGTCTGCAACCTTTAAATGAACGTGCCCGATTCTTGTACCGGAAGGAACGATATAACTCATTCAATAAAATTAAACACAAGTTTGCACTTGAATACATCAACAATTAAATTGATTATTTAAAAAGGAAACAAATTTGTAACGTTTATTGAAACTATATTTCTTTAATTAATATTTATCTTGCCACTCCAAAAAATAAAAAGAATGAATGCTGATTTAAATGAATTATGTATAAATACTGTTCGCGTTCTTGCAGCAGATGCAGTTCAAAAAGCAAATTCTGGTCATCCGGGAACGCCAATGGGCACCGCACCAATGGGTCATGTTCTCTGGAGCAAGATCATGAATTATAATCCAAAAAATCCTGAATGGCCAAATCGCGACAGGTTTGTTTTGTCTGCTGGTCACGCCTGCATGTTGCAATATGCTTATTTGTATTTAACGGGCTATGATCTTACAATGGATGACATAAAAAATTTCAGGCAATTGCATAGCAAAACGGCAGGCCACCCGGAGTATGGTTTATTGGCCGGGATTGAAGTTACAACCGGTCCTTTAGGCCAGGGTTTTGGGAATGGTGTTGGTATGGCCATCGCGCAACAATATCTTGCTTCACGCTATAACAAAGATGGATTTGATCTTTTCGATTATAAAATTTATGCAATCTGCAGCGATGGTGATTTAATGGAAGGTGTAACTGCAGAAGCTGCATCACTGGCTGGCCATTTAAAGCTGGGAAATCTTATTTATTTGTATGATAATAACCACATCTCAATTGAAGGTGATACTTCTTTGGCATTTGATGAAGATGTTGCAAAACGTTTTGAAGCTTATGGCTGGCACACACAATCAATTGATGATGGTAACGATATTAACGCCATTGAAAAAGCTATTGAAAATGCAAAAAATGAAACAGTAAAACCTTCTTTAATTTTAGTTAGAACGCACATTGCTTTTGGTGCTCCTGATGCTGTTGATACAGCAGAATCTCATGGCGCACCATTAGGTGAAAAAGAAGTGGCAGCTACTAAAAAGAATTTAGGATTTGATCCCGAAAAATTCTTTTATGTGCCTGATGAAGTGCTGAATTATTATAGAAAAGCAGGAGAGAAAGGCGCGCCTGTTGAAAATAAATGGAACGATTTGTTTGCATCGTACAAAGAGAAATATGCTGACCTCGCAAATGAATATGAACTATTCAGCAATCAAAAATTACCTGAAGGCTGGAAAGAAAAATTGCCAACATTCAGTGGGGACGAAAAAGAAGCAACACGTACTGCTTCGGGCAAAACATTAAATGCGATCGCAGATTCTTTTCCTTTATTGATTGGTGGTGCTGCAGATCTTGCTCCCTCAACCAATACGTTATTAAAAAAATATGGTTCGTTTGAAGGCAATGATCATAGCGGAAGAAATTTTCATTTTGGCATTCGCGAACATGCAATGGGTTCTGTATTGAATGGTATCGCCGTTACAAAAGGCTTTACACCTTATGGTGCAACATTTTTAATTTTCAGTGAATACATGCGGCCGCCAATTCGCCTTGCTGCCATCATGAAAATAAAACCTATTTATGTTTATACGCATGATAGTATTGGTTTGGGTGAAGATGGAACAACACACCAGCCAATTGAGCAATTGATTTCATTGCGGTCAATTCCAAATCTTACTTTAATCCGTCCTGCTGATGCAAATGAAGCTGCACAAGCATGGCGTGTTGCGTTGGAACATGAAGGCGGACCAGTTGCATTAATTTTATCAAGGCAAAAATTGCCAATCATTGATCAAACAAAATATGCAAAAGCATCTGAACTTGAAAAAGGCGCTTATGTTTTATCTGATGCCGATAAATTTGAATTAATATTAATTGCAACAGGCAGTGAAGTATCACTTGCAATGAAAGCTCAGGAAGCTTTGCAAAAAGAAAATATTGCAACCCGTGTTGTAAGCATGCCTTCATGGGAATTGTTTGAAAAGCAAGATGATGCTTATAAAGAAAAAGTGTTGCCTAAAGCTTCAAAGAAACGGTTATCAATTGAAGCAGGCTCACCATTGGGCTGGCATAAATATGTAACCGATGAAGGCGATATAATTGGTATCAACAAGTTTGGTGAATCTGCACCGGGCGATGAAGTAATGAAAGAGTATGGTTTTAGTGTTGATAATGTTGTAAGCAAAGCAAAAGGGTTATTGAAAAAATAAAGTAGCTAACATGTAGTAACGGATTGTTTGTTATAAATGCAGCAATCCGTTTTTTATTTGAGAAAATTTGTACTCATTAAATTTCATTTTTATTAAATCCAATACTAGCAGAGATTTGCGGCACAATTTTTTTGAGGGATACACAAAACAAGAATTGTATGAAACCTTTGCTTGAATTTACATTAGCCTGTTTTCTAATTTTTGTAGCTGGTTGTTCGGCTATTGCAGGCATATTTAAAGCGGGTATATGGACAGCAGTGTTTGCGGTAGCTTCTCTCGCTGCCCTGGTTTTAATTTTTACCGTAGGTTCAAAAAATAAGCAATAAAAATTCCGGTAAATATTTTCCATTTTTCACATAATCTAAATAAAGCGAACAACTATTTGCTTCTTTAAGCAAAAAAAAATAAGTTTACAGCATCCGTAAAGAAAACGCGGGATTTGATTACAATCTTTATTGCTGCAACTTATGCCATCTGGACTACTTCTAAACAACTTATTTAATATTGAAATTATAGGCAGCGGCACGGCGTTTCCTAATGCAGGCCGATGGGTTACAAATGATGAAATTCATCAAATGATATACGGTGATGATTGGGCAGAAAAAATGACCGCGAAAAAACTTCGCCCCGATTATTACGAGACTGAACTTGGATTAAAAAAAAGATTTTGGACACATACACCTGGCAGTATCATTTCGCAAGATGAACTAACTTCTGCAGATCTTATGATCGAAGCTGCAGAAAATGCTATTAAAGACAGCGGAATTAAAAAAGATGAAATAGATTTTGTTATTGCTGTAACTATTACTTCACCAAGGTATTCAACTTCAATGGGGCCGTTTGTTGCGGGAAAGCTTGGCATTAATGCGCCGGCAATGGAAATGAAAACAGGTTGTTCATCCAATATATTTTCAATTGCATTGGCAGCCCAGCTTTTACAAAATGGTGCAAGAAATGTTTTGATCACCTGCGGTGAAACAACAACCAAAATTTTAAAATTAAACTCAACAATGGCGTATGCCGGTGGTGATGCAGGTGCTGCTGTTGTATTATCAAAAACAGATGCTGCTGAAAAAGGCATTGTTGCGGGATATTTAAATACAAACGGCGCTTACAGTAATTATATGGGTGTAAAAGGGTTGATGCCGCCAAATCAACAAGACCTCGATAACGAGAATTATTATTTAACTTATGCAGAAGGCGCTGAAGATTTTTTGCATGAAGCATGGTCATCAACACCAAAAATTTTATACGAAGCTTCAGGAATTACTGCTGATGAAATTGATTGTTTTATACCGCACCAGGTGCATAAAAAAAGAACAATTGCTGCCGCAGAAGCTGCATCAGTTCCAATGAATAAAACAATTGATATTATTGGTGATATTGCTAACTGCGGTTCATCAGCCATTCTTGTTGCTTTAGATCATGCAAGAAAAAATAATAAGCTAACGAAAAATCAAACTGCATTATTAATTGCTGCCGGTGGTGGAATTTCATGGGGCGGATTAATTATCAAAACCTAAAACTAATAAAAACATGAACGGATGGGGCGTAAAAATAATTGGTTACGGCGCGCACTTGCCGGGCGAACCTATAACCAACGAAGATTTAAAATCAATATTCGATTTTGAGTTTGACGCGGACAAACATGCTGCTGTTACCGGAATTAAACAAAGACATTGGGCAGATAAAAAATTAGCAACAAGCCACATTGCTGCAGAAGCTGCTAAACAAGCGCTCGAAAGAGCTGGCATAAAAGCATCGCAATTAAGCCGCATTATTATGGGCACGCAAACACCTGATTATGTAAACACGGCTGCATCCTGCAATGTTCAGCAATTAATCGGCGCTACTTGTCCTGTTGGCGATACAACCGCATCATGCGCAAGCTTTATGTATGCACTTGATTTTGGGATACGCCTTGTTGCAACAGGAATGGAATATGTTTTAGTAATTGGTGCTGATTTAAAATCAAGATCAGTTCGAAGAAACGATCCAATTTTTCTCCCGATTTTTAGTGATGGTGCAGGCGCAGTTGTGCTTACCAAATGCAGTCCGGACGAAGGTTTTATGGATATACAATTATGGGCTGATGGAAGCGGAATAGAAAAATTATATGTACCTGCAGGCGGCAGTGCAATGCCTTCATCGCACGAAACGGTTGATGCAGATTTACATGGCACCGTTATGAAAATGACAGGCCGTGAACTGGCAGAAAGCGCTGCAGGAAAAATGAGCGAATTAGCAAAGGAGGTTTGTGATAATTGCGGACTAACAATTGATGATATTGATGTGTTTGTTCCGCACCAGGCAAACTATTATATCATGAAAAAAGCTGCTGAAAGTTTGCAATTGCCTTTGCATAAAATGGAAGTATCTATTGATCGTGTTGGTAATTGCATTTCAGGCACAATTCCAATTACTTTAAACCAGGCTTTTGAAAACGGTAAATTAAAACCCGGCGCAAACGTTCTATTAACTGCGGCCGGTGCAGGTTATACAGGTGGCGCGGCCATTTACAAAGTACCTGCATAATCTGTGCGTGCTCCTTAGTTCTGGAGCATTTTTTTAGCAAATAGTAAACGGAACCAGCAGAGAAAAATTAATTATTATGTTACAAGCTATAGTTTTCATGGCATCACGGTTGTGTCACTCACTTGTACAGGTGAATCAATATTCATCTTTAGTATCATAATTAAAATGTAAACCAAATACAAACAGCTTTAAATTCTTAATGCAAAATTTAAATAACAAGTTTGCTTTAGTTACAGGTGCCGGTGAAGGTATTGGCCATGCAATTTGCAAAGCTTTGAGTGATGATGGCGCAACAATTATAGCAGTGGCGCGTAATGAAAATAATTTACAACAACTGCAACAAGAATTAGCAAAATCAGAACATCAATATTGGGCAATTGATCTTACAACTAAACAAGGAAAAGAAAAATTATTATCGCAACTGCAAGCATTTGGTTTTCCACATATCGTTGTTTGTAATATTAATATTCCTTCAGAAAAAAAACGTTTGATCAATACAACAGAAGAAAGTTTTTCAAACAATTTTACTGCTAATATTGATCATCTCTTTACCATCATGCAAAAAACATTACAGTTTCAACGCACGCAAAATTTTGGAAGATGGATTGGTGTTTCGTCTTTTGCAGCGCAAATTGGTTTGCCCGGACAGGCAATATATAATGCACAAAAAGCTGCGATGGAATCGCTCATAAAAAACGTTGCAACAGAAGAAGGTAAGTATGGAATTACAGCCAACATTGTTTCACCAGGGTTTATACAAACGCCTGCAACAGAAAAAAGATTACCCAAAGAAATGTTTGATAAACTTGCTTCTTATAATGTAATGAAACGTGCAGGCAAGCCTGAAGAAATTGCAGCAGCAGTAAGTTTTTTTGCATCGCAAAATGCATCTTATGTTACAGGAATTAATTTGCCCGTTTGTGGCGGAGCACAATTAGCCTGGAATTTTTAAATAAACTATTTTGTATGAAGACCATTTTTTCATCAGTACTTAAATACAGAGCGTTTGCACATCCGCAACGCATTGCTTATTTGTTTGAAGGCAAAGCTTTTACTTACGATGAATATTATAAGCAAAGCGTAAATGTTGCAATATATCTTCAATCACTTGGTTTAAAAAAAGGCGACCGCATTGGTCTTCTTGATCTGAATACACCATACGCTGTACAATTTATTTCAGGCGCAATGCTGATTGGTGTAATCCCGGTTTCATTGAATTGGAGAGCAATGCCTGCTGAAATAAATTTTGTAATTAATGATGCTGGTATAAATCATTTCTTTTATGGTGCTGCGTTTGTAAAATTGATAGAAAATTTACCATCATCAAATGTTAAGCTGCATAAAATTGAAGACGAAATCAACAATGAAATTTCATTTAAATTAAATGAAGCCATTGATGAAAATGATACCTGTGTTATCCTTTATACTTCAGGTACAACAGGCAATCCCAAAGGTGTATTGATCAGTTATAAAAATATTTATTCATGCTATCAGTTATGTGCGTGGGACACGCCATCGTTCGGTCCTGATACGCGAAATCTTGTTTGTGGTCCGCTATATTCCATTTTTGGTTTTGGTGCTTTCTTCGCTTGCATTTATGCCGGCGCAACAAATGTTTTAGTGAGAATGTTCGAACCAAATATGGTTGCAAAAATTATTAGTGAAACCAAAACAACAAATGCTTTGCTTGTGCCCATCATGATTAAAATGATATGCATGATTGATGGGATTGATAAGTTTGATTTTAGTGCATTAAAACATATTCAATATGGTGGTTCGCCAATTTCTGCTGATACTTTAATTAAAGCACATAAAATTTTTAATTGTTATTTCACGCAGGTGTATGGATTGACTGAATCTGCAGGTGTTGGCTGTTCGCTTCGTTTTGATGATCATGCTTCTATTCTTGCATCAGCAAATATTATCGACAATACATTACTACTTTCTGCCGGTAAGCCTTCTTTTGGAATTGAAATGATTGTTGTTGATGATAATAATAATGTACTTGATAAAAATGCGCCGGGAGAAGTTTGGATAAAAGGAGAAAATATTTCCAACGGTTACTGGAATTCATCAGAAGATAATAAAAAAATGTTTAGTGATGATGGCTGGCTTAAAACCGCTGACATCGGTTATTTTGATGAAGCAGGTTATTTGTTTTTAATTGATAGAAAAAATGATAAGATCGTTTCAAAAGGTGTAAATATTTTTCCTGCTGAAATTGAAAGAGTGCTGGAACAACATCCGCAAATAAAAGAAGTGGCTGTTATTGCTGTACCTGATGATAAAGCCGGCGAAGCAGTTTGCGCCGTTGTTGTTTTAAGAGAAGGTGAACTTGAATTAGCTGAATTACAAAATTGGTGTAAGGGAAAAATGCCCGATTATAAAATTCCGAAATATCTTGAAATAAAAACAGAATTGCCAAGAAACCCAACGGGTAAAATTTTGCGGCGACTAATTCGTGAACCGTATTGGCAAAATGAAGAGAGAAAAATTAAAGGATAAGATATTTATTCATCAAAGGGTTGAGTTAATGATGACTATTTAAATATAAAACTAAAGATGAATAATAATATAAGATGCAGTGTGCGACGCAACCGTGATTAATTGAAATACTACTGCTGGTCACAAAAAAATAAATCAAAAAAATTGCTTGCAATTATTTAATAATCTTATAAAACAAACCTTACTGCAAAATGGAAACAGTCGAAATTGGAACATTACCTCCGATAGGCGAAGTGCCTGAGTACATGTATGCGCAAACGTTGCGACAAGACCGTTACAACATCCCTTCAAAAGCATTTGAAATTGAAAAAGTAAAAGTGCCTGACTTAAGAGATGATGAAGTGTTGGTTGCCGTTATGGCTGCGGGTATGAATTATAATTCTGTGTGGGCCGCAACAGGTTACCCAATGGATATGATTCAGGTAATGCAATTGCGCAAAGAAAAAGAAGTTGACTTTCAAATTATAGGCAGCGATTGTTCAGGCATTGTTTATAAAATTGGAAAAGATGTAACAAATGTTGCTGTTGGTGATGAAGTGGTAATACAAGCTGGTTGGTGGGATAGCAATGATCCGTTTGTAAAAGCAGGCGGTGATGTTGGTTTTGCGCCCACTGCAAGAGCCTGGGGTTATGAAACAAACTGGGGTTCGTACGCACAATTTTGTAAAGTGAAACATTTTATGTGCGTGCCTAAACCGAAACATTTAAGCTGGGATGAAGCCGCAGTGTATATGTTATCTGGTGCGACAGTGTATAGAATGTTATGCAAGTATGATCCGCATGTTGTAAAAGAAGGCGACGTGGTATTAATTTGGGGCGGCGCTGGTGGCCTCGGAACAATGGCTATTCAGTTTACAAAAATGGCTGGCGGTATTCCTGTTGCTGTTATAAATTCTGAAGATAAAAGAGCTTTTTGTGAAAACATGGGCGCACTTACTATTAATCGTTCGGATTACGATCATTGGGGCGCATTAACTTCAGATATGCTTAAGCCTGAAACCCAGGAAATATGGCGCGGCAAAGCAAAGAAATTCATGAAAAAAATACTGGAATTAACCGGCGGCAAATTACCACGCATTGTGTTGGAACATCCGGGCGAAGCAACAATGCCAACATCACTTTTTGTTTGTGATAGAAATGGAATGGTTGTTACCTGTGCAGGAACTTCAGGCTACCTGGCTTCTTTAGATTTAAGATATTTATGGCTGCAACGCAAAAGATTACAGGGCTCGCATTTTGCAGAGCCTGAAGAATGTGTTGAGTTTAATCAATTGGTTATTGATGGAAAAATAAAACCTGTGCTGGGAAGAACAGTTTCGTTTGAAGAAATACCTGACGCTTTACAGGAAATGCATGATAATGTTCATAAGGGAAATACAGCTATTAAGATTGGGTATAAATAAGACCTCATCCCAACCCTTTTCTAAAAGAGAAGGGCAAGAAACCATCGAACAATGATATTTAATTCATTAGCCTTTGTTTATTTTTTCATCATTGTAACCACCTTATTTTTTTTTACGCCGCAAAAACTGCGTTGGGCATTATTGCTTGTAGCCAGTTGCGTGTTCTACATGTATTTTGTACCGGTTTACATTTTGATTCTTGGCTTTACAATCGGTATCGATTATTTCGCAGGTTTATTTATTGCGAATAGTTCTGGAAGGAAAAGAAAAGCATGGTTGATATGTAGTTTAATTGCGAATATTGGAGTGCTTGCATTCTTTAAATATTTTAATTTTTTAAACTCAAACCTTACTGGTTTATTGGGTTTGATAGATTCGAGAAACCCAATTCCTTATCTCAATATTTTATTGCCCATAGGTTTGTCGTTTCATACATTCCAGGCAATGAGTTATACCATTGAAATATATCGAGGCAACCAGCAGCCAGAAAAACATTTTGGTATTTATGCATTGTACGTAATGTTTTATCCGCAATTAGTTGCAGGGCCAATAGAACGGCCACAAAACATCCTGCACCAATTTCATGAAGAAAAATTTTTTGATTATGACCGCATCACCGAAGGTTTAAAAATTATGCTTTGGGGCTTTGTAAAAAAGCTGGTTGTTGCAGACAGGCTTGCACTTTATGTAAATGCGGTGTATGGAAATGCAGAACACCACAGCGGGGTAACATTAATTACAGCGACTTTCTTTTTTATCGTTCAGATATATTGTGATTTTTCCGGTTATTCTGATATTGCCATTGGTGCTGCAAAAGTGATGGGTTATAATTTGATGATTAATTTTAAACGACCTTTTTTTTCACGCAACATACAGGAAGTTTGGCAGCGTTGGCACATTTCACTAACAACCTGGTTTCGCGATTATTTATATTTTCCGCTTGGCGGAAGCAGGAAAGGAGCACTCATTCAAATTCGTAATCTAATTATTGTTTTTGCAATAAGCGGTTTATGGCACGGCGCCGGCTGGACTTTTATTATCTGGGGATTATTAAACGGCGTTGTGCTTGCATTAGAACAAATATTTAACCCGATGTTGAAGTTTGTGAACCGCGGACTTGGCTTTACAAAAAACTTTGTGCGCACGGTTTTTACCGTTTCGCTATTTGTGTTGATGGGAATTTTTTTCAGGTCGCAAAATCTTGACCAGGCGGCTTATATTTTTAAATCTATCATTCACTTAAAACCCGGCAGGCTTTTTTTGGGTGAACCGCCGATAACCTTTGCTTATTATGTTATTGCTTTGATCGTTTTGTTTGGGTCTGAATATCTGGAAGAATATCATCCTAAAATAAAGCTTATTAGAAACACCAATGTTTCGATTCGATATTCAGGCTATCTTCTCATTATAGTTTTACTGATTGTTGCCGGTGTTTTTAACGGTGCAGATTTTATTTATTTTCAGTTTTAACCGTTAGAACATTTTTAGTATAAATCGTAAGATTTCAAACCGATTAAACTATTATTCCGCCGTTTATGTATATCTATGTACTATGTTTTGCATAGTACATAGATTTGTACTGTAACAATCAATACAAAGAACTTTAAATATAATTTTATGAGAAAGCTATTATTAATTGTATCGTTGCTAAGCTTTTGGTTTACAGCGATAAATGCCCAAAACTTTTCCGTCAGAGGTAAAGTGCAATCTTCTGGAAAGCCAGTAGAAGCAGCAACTGTTAGTGTTTTTAAACCGGATTCAACAAAACTTGACCAGGTAGTTTCCAGCAAAAACGGCGAGTTTCAAATTGAAAACCTTAAAGAAGGAAGCTACTTTATCTCCATTCAATCTGTAGGACATCGCGACTATTTTTCTCCTGTTATTTCACTTGATCAAAAACATTCTGAAGCAGATCTTCAAACGATAAATTTATTTGAATCATCAAAATTGAATGATGTAATCGTAACATCAAAAAAGCAATACATCGAACAAAAAATTGATAAAACAGTTATTAATGTTGACGCATCGCCAACAAATACGGGTTTATCAGCTTATGAAGTACTTGAAAAAACGCCCGGCGTTACTATTGATAAAGATGGCAACATAAGCTTAAAAGGAAAGCAAGGTGTTGTGGTGATGATTGACGACAAGCCAACTTATTTAAGTGCTGCTGACCTTGCAAATTTTTTAAAGAATATGCCTTCAACAAGCCTTGAGCAAATTGAATTAATGACGCAGCCGTCTGCAAAGTATGATGCTGCTGGTAATTCAGGTATTATCAATTTCAAAACAAAAAAATCAAAGATCAAAGGTTTTAATACAAACATTACAATTGGTGGTGGCGAAGGGAGATATCCGAAAGCAAATGAGAGCATCAATATTAATTATCGCACAGGAAAAGTAAATCTTTTTGCCAATTACAGTTACAGTTATGGGAAACGTTTTCATACACTTGATCTGAACAGGAATTTCCGCGATTCATCGGGTAAGCTTGATTCAAAATTTATTCAGCAATCTGATATGATCTCGCAATATCATTCTCATTATTTTAAAACGGGATTAGATTTTTATGCATCCAAAAAAACAACGATTGGCTTTTCTGTAAATGGAGATTTTAATCCCGGTAATTCATCAAACAATAACACTACTGATATTTATGATGCTGATAATAATTTGGAAAGCGAAACCCTGACCAACAGCATTTCAAAAGATAAGTGGACAAACTATGGTGCTAATATTAATTTGACAACAGACTTTGATACGGCAGGCAGGGAATTAAGTGCGAACCTGGATTATATTCATTACAATTCTTTATCAGATCAAATGTTTGTAAATAGTTTTTTTGATGATAATGAAAATAAAATAAACAACGATGAAATATTACGTGGTTATCTTCCTTCAACTATAAATATTTATAGCGGAAAAATTGATTACACACATCCATTAAAGCATAATGCAAAAATAGAAGCAGGCGTAAAAGCAAGTTATGTTGAAACAGATAACAATGCTAACTACGATAGTTTATTAAATGAAAAATGGATTGTTGATAGCGGCCGTACCAATCATTTTTTATACAAAGAAAATATTAATGCGGCTTATGTAAACCTGAGCAAACAACTATCAAAAAAATGGAGCGCACAGGCAGGCTTGCGTTTGGAAAATACTATTTCTAATGGTGAGCAGCTAACAACCGGCGAAACATTTAAACGGAATTATACGCAACTGTTTCCAACAGCATATGTAAGTTATGCAATGAATGATAAAAATCAATTCAGCTTAAATTATGGCAGAAGAATTCAGCGCCCTGATTACGGCGACCTGAATCCGTTCTATTATTTTCTTGATAAATACACTTATGAAGTTGGAAATCCATACCTGAAACCACAGTTTAGCCATAATATAGAATTAAGTCACTCATACAAAAACATGATAACAACAACATTGAGTTATGCAACAATTAGTGATATGATTAATGAACAGCTTGAACAGATAGACAGCATTCATACAACGTATGTAACAAAAGCAAATCTTGCCAGCCAGCATAGCTTAACGTTAAGTATAAGTGCAGGTGTGCCAATAACAAAATGGTGGAGATCGAATATATATGTGCAAGGCGCTTACAACAGTTTTAAAGGCTTTATTAATATGGGTGTTATTAAAGTTGGCGGCCCATCTTTTAATGCAAATATTCAAAACCAGTTTACGCTGCCAAAAGGATGGAGCATGGAATTAAGCGGATATTATAATGGCAAGGCTGTGTACGGAACTATTGTTGGTTTACCACAAGGCAGCGCAGATTTTGCAGTTGCAAAAAACATTTTAAAAAAGAAAGGAACCATAAAAGTAAACTTCAGAGATTTTCTTGGTTTGCAACAATGGAGTGGTTACAGCCGCTATCAAAATATTGATGTAACAATACATAACCATTGGGAAAGCCGTGTTGTAAATGTAAGTTTTACTTACAGGTTTAATAAAGGGAAAGGTGCAGAACAACGTCGTAACGGCGGAGCTGATGAAGAACAAAGCAGGGTTAAGAGTAAAGGATAAATAATAATTTAAAGGACAAAAAAAAGCGCTTCAGATTTTGAAGCGCTTTTCATTTAGAGATAATTTAAAGACTATTGTTTTCTTTCAGATAAAGATGCGCACAGGTTATTAAAATATTTTGCTTTTTCTAGATACCCTTCATAAGAACTCGGTTTTATTACATAAGAATGAGCGCCTAGTTTAAGCGTTTGCTCCTTTTCAATATGATTAACTGATGTTGAGTAAATGATTACTGTTATGTTTTTAAAACGGTCATCTGTCTTTAGCAATTTTAAAACCTGGGTGCCATTTAATCTTGGCATATTTAAATCCAGCACAATAACTGAAGGCAATTCATTTTCGGCAAGTTTGTTAAGATAAGATAATGCTGTTTCCCCGCTTTCTTCATAGTGCGCAACACTGGGAACACCAATTTCGGTAAACATATCCTGCATCAGCATTCTATCTTCATCATCATCATCAATCATTAATATTTTATGTATTTCTTGCATTATTTATTCGGGTAATATTTTATTTTATAACAACATCAGTAATTACCTTTTCATGTAAAGCTTCGTTTACGCGCTGTATTATTTTTGGCTTTTGATAAACTAATTCCTGCTTTAAAGCGGCAACTGAAGTATAAATAAAAAGCGTATTATTAATGATCTGTATTTTATCAGTATAACGTGCAATTGTTTTACCCATTACATCTTCCCAAACAGTTTCAATTTGTACAGCTCTTACGCCACTTTTAAGATTGCTTTTGTTTAGAAATTTTTTTAGTGCTTCGCCAATATGCATTTCACTCATTCGCAAATGTAAAAAAGTTATTCGCCATTATTTGCCATCTCGCTGTATTTGGCGCTGCTTTTTAATTTGCTCTTAAATACTTTTTCAAATTTTTCAACCTTAGGCGCAATTACCAGGCGGCAATACATTTGTCCGGGATTGTATTCAAAATATTTTTGGTGATAATCTTCTGCTGAATAAAAATTCTTATACGGTTCAATTGCCGTTACAATAGGTTTATTAAATACGCTACTGTCGTTTAATGCAGCTTTATAATGCTCGGCTTTTTCTTTTTGTTTTTGCGAATGATAAAAGATAACGCTGCGGTATTGTGTGCCTACATCATTTCCCTGCCGGTTTAATGTTGTAGGATCATGTGTTTTCCAAAATACTTCAAGCAAATCATCATAACTTATTATTGATGGATCAAACACAACCTGGCAGCATTCAGCATGGCCGGTTGTGCCTGTTGAAACTTCTTCATAAGTAGGATTAGGAACAGAACCGCCGCTGTAACCACTTATGACTTTTATAACACCGTTCAACCTTTCAAAAATTGCTTCAGTACACCAAAAACAACCGGTACCAAAACTTGCTGTATCAGTAATAGTTGCTTTAATGTTTTCTTCGCTTATATTTTTGGTTGAATTATGTTCCGCGCAGGATGTAAAGGAAAAAATTCCGGCGATCGTAAAAAAAGATAATAAAAAATTATTCATCATTAAGCGCATGTTGCAAATAACATAGAAGTAATAAGGAAGACAAGTTAATTAACAATTAGTCCACATTAATTATTAGGCTGTCATTTAAAAGAGTTTAACTTTTCCTTCAATATTTCACGTAGCATTAAGCTGCAATCAAACCTTTATTCAGCAAGTATAACCATTTATCTTTGTTTGCATATGGCAGACGAAAAATCTTTAAATTTTTTAGAAGAAATTATAGAAAATGATATCAATAAAGGCAAACACGTGTCTATTGTTACGCGTTTTCCACCAGAGCCAAATGGCTATCTGCACATGGGCCATGCAACAAGTATTTGTTTGAATTTTGGACTATCTAAAAAATATGGCGGCTATACCAATTTACGTTTTGATGATACCAACCCAACAACAGAAGAAACAGAATATGTTGAAAGCATTAAGAACGATGTGCATTGGTTAGGTTTTGAATGGAAGAATGAATTATATGCTTCAGATTATTTTGAAGAGCTATACCTGTTTGCAATAAAGCTGATTAGAAAAGGATATGCTTATGTTGATGATAACAACAGCGAAACTATTGCCGCTGAAAAAGGCACACCAACACAACCTGGCATAAACAGTAAATTTCGGGACAGAAGCATTGAAGAAAACCTGCAGTTGTTTGAAGATATGAAAGCAGGAAAATTTAAAGATGGCGAACGTGTGTTGCGTGCAAAAATTGATATGAGCCATCCAAATATGCTGATGCGCGACCCGCTGATGTATCGTATAAAACATGCGCATCATCATCGTACCGGAAATAATTGGTGCATCTATCCAATGTATGATTTTGCGCATGGACAAAGCGATTCTATCGAACATATTACGCATAGCATTTGTACGTTGGAATTTGTTCCTCACCGTGAATTGTATGATTGGTTTATAGAAAAGCTTGACATTTTCCCTTCTCATCAATATGAATTTGCAAGAAGAAATTTGAGTTATACGGTGATGAGTAAACGCAAGTTGTTGCAATTGGTAAACGAAAAACATGTTGATGGTTGGGATGATCCGAGAATGCCAACCATCAGCGCTTACAGAAGACGTGGATATACAGCCGCGGCCATTCGTGATTTTTGTGATCGCGTTGGAATTGCAAAAAGAGAAAATGTTGCTGATTTAAGTTTATTAGAATTTTGTGTGCGTGAAGATTTGAATAAGATTGCTTTGCGCAGGATGGTGGTATTCGATCCACTAAAGATTGTGCTCACCAATTACACAAATGAAGATGAAATCGTAAGTGTTGAAGACAACCCTGAAGATACTAATGGCAGTTTTCGTGATGTGCCTTTTGGCAAAGAATTATTTATAGAGCAGGAAGATTTTATGGAGAATCCGCAGAAGAAATTTTTTAGGTTATTTCCGGGCGGCATGGTGCGTTTAAAAGGCGCGTATATTATAAAATGCGATGAAGTAATTAAAGATGAAACAGGTAAAATTATTCAGCTAAATTGTTCCTATATTTCTGAAAGTAAAAGCGGCCACGATACATCAAACATAAAAGTAAAAGGCACATTACATTGGGTGAGTATTCAACATGCAGTTACTGCTGAAGTAAGATTGTACGACCGTTTATTTAAGGTAGAAAATCCGTCGAATGAAGAAGACGATTTCAAAGATTACATCAATAAAGATTCATTGAAAATTATTCCCGTTGTATATGCTGAACCTGCTTTAAAAAACGCAGTTGCTGATGAACGTTACCAATTTTTGCGCAAAGGATATTTTAATTTAGATAAAGATTCAACTGAAAATAAAATGATCTTTAATAGAACAGTTACTTTGAAAGATACGTGGGCTAAAGAAGTGAAGAAGGCTTAATTATAGTTGAATAATTTAACACAGCTTTTATTAAATTGCCATGAATAAAAAGCTCATTGTGAAAAAAAATTTACTCTTAATCTTTCTCTTATTTAGTTGTATTCGTATTTACGCTCAATCTTCTTTAATTCAAAATATTTATGCAAGACATTATCTAAATCTTGATGGAAGATGGCATTACATTATCGATCCTTTTGAAACAGGCTTTCGTGGTTTCCAGGGTGCGAAAGCTGATGATGAAAATAAATTGACAGGATTTTTTGAAAACAAACAACAGCAATCCAAATCAGAATTATCAGAATATAATTTTTCGACTTCACCAACATTAAATGTTCCCGGCGACTGGAATTCACAGGATGAAAAATTATTATATTATGAAGGCACCGTTTGGTATGAACATGATTTTGTTGTTCATCCTCAACCAAACAAAAGATATTTTTTAAGGTTCAACGCCATTAATTATGATGCATATATTTCATTGAATGATAAAAAACTCGGCGTGCATGCAGGCGGCTTTACGCCATTTGAATTTGATGTAACAAAGCAATTAAATGATGGAAATAATTTCATTGTAATAAAGGTAAATAATGCACGCAAAAAAGAAAATGTGCCAACAGATAATTTTGACTGGTGGAATTATGGCGGCATAACAAGAGATGTGTTATTGGCTGAAATGCCTTCAACATTTATTAAAGATTATAAAGTACAGCTTGCTAAAAATGATTTAAAAGAAATTATAGGTTTTGTGCAACTGAACGGAGAAAACCTATCACAGCAAATAAAAATAAATATTCCTGAAGCTGGTTTGCAAACTACTGTAACAACTGATGCAAGTGGCAAAGCATCGTTTAATATTCCTGTAAAAAAAATAAATTACTGGTCACCGGAAAACCCGACGCGATATAAAGTTTATATCACATGCAGTACAGATTCTGTTGAAGATGAAATTGGTTTTAGAACTATTGAAGCAAGCGGAACAAATATTTTATTAAATGGCAAACCAATTTTTTTACGTGGCATTGCTTTGCATGATGAAGATCCATTAATTCCGGGCAGGCCAAGAAATATAAGTGATTGCAGAATGTTGTTGAGTTGGGCAAAGGAACTTAACTGCAATTTTATTCGTCTTGCACATTATCCGCATAATGAAGAAGAATCAAGACTGGCAGATTCAATGGGAATTTTATTATGGGAAGAAGTGCCGGTTTACTGGACGATTGATTGGACAAATGATTCAACATTAAGAAATGCAGAACATCAAATTACTGACTTGATTCAACGCGATAAAAACCGTGCAAGCGTTATTGTTTGGTCGATAGGAAATGAAACACCCAACATTCCCGAACGAGAAAGATTTATGGAAGCGATGGCAGATACGGCACATTCATTAGACAACTCGAGATTGATTTCTGCAGCATTATTAACGCACACAACCGGCGATACAATTAATGTTGATGATCCTTTAGGAAAAAAATTAGATGTGGTAAGTTTTAATGAATATTATGGCTGGTATACAGGTGGCATGCCATGGGAAATAAATAAATTTAATTTTAAAATTAATTACAATAAACCTGTAATCATAAGTGAATTAGGCGCTGGTGCTTTAGCTGGTTTTCATGCAGATTCTGCGACACGTTTTAGCGAAGAATATCAAAAAAGTTTTTACGAACATCAAATACCTTTAATCAGCAAGATTAATAATTTAAGAGGACTAACGCCGTGGATCCTGGTTGATTTTCGCTCACCAAAAAGAATGAATCCAGATTATCAAAATGGATGGAACAGAAAAGGATTGATTTCAGAAACAGGTCAAAAGAAAGAAGCATTTTATGTGCTAAAAGATTTTTATGATCAGAAAGAAAAAGAATACGATAAAAAATAATCCTGTTTGTTTGTACATAATATTTGGTTAATCAATTTGAGATTAATCATCAACTTTATTTCAATAAAATTTCGCGAAGAGAATAAATTAGTTTTATCGCTTTATGTTGAATGAATTAAAAGATAAGATACAAAACGGCGATAGAAAAGCATTGGCACGTGCCATAACTTTAGTTGAAAACAACAACGAAAATACATTTGAAATACTGCAAACATTTCAACAAAAGCAAACACCGTTAATTGGAATTACAGGGCCGCCCGGTGCTGGTAAAAGCACACTAACCGATGCATTAATTGAAGTATTAATTCAACAACAAAAAAAGGTTGGTGTGTTGTGTGTTGATCCATCATCACCATTTACTTCGGGTGCATTGCTTGGCGACAGAATAAGAATGCAAAGCTGGTACAATCATCCTGATGTGTTTATTCGTTCACTTGCATCAAGAGGAAACCCAGGCGGCGTTAATCCTAACATCATTGAAATAATTACATTAATGCAGGCTGCCGATTTTGATTATATAATAATTGAAACTGTTGGCGCAGGCCAGAACGAAGTAGAAATTGCAGGCATTGCCAACACCACTATTGTTGTATTAATTCCTGAGTATGGCGATGAGATACAATCATTAAAAAGCGGCCTGATGGAGATAGCGGATATTTTTGTTGTGAATAAAAGTGATAAGCCAAATGCTTCAAAATTTGCAAACAGTTTGCGGCAAACGATTTCATCATTCAACATAAAAAAAGATGTTCCTGTTGTTGAAACTGTTGCTTCAACAAAACATGGAATTGATTTATTGGCAAAAGAAATTTTGCAACAATTGTCTGTTGAAAATACGGAAAAACAATCGTGGTTGCTGGCGCAAAAAGCTTTTTATTTATTAAGAGAAAAAAGGATGCGTAACACTTCTACACATCAATTGCAAAAAGAAATTGCAGAATATTTAGCACAAAACCATTTTAATTTATATGAATTTGTTGCAAACAAATTGTAGTGTAAATATTACGCAGGATTATCGGGATTATATTTCTTTAATTCTTCCGGCGTCCATTTTTCTTTTAGTTCAATAAGATTTTTTTCATCAATAAACGGTGCTGGTTTTGCAGCATACTTTACTGTCATTCTTGAGAAGTGATGAATGTATACGCCCAGCGCAACCTGGCAAGGTTTTATATCAGCGCCTTGTTCAATTTTTTGTTGCACACGCATGAATAAATCAAAATCTGCAGACTGAATTCTTTCATCCCATAAGCCAGCAACCTCAATTCCGCGTTTTGTCATCATTACATTATCACCAATAATTCCCTGAATGGTTGCATCATTAAAATCAGCATATCTTTTATTGCAAAATTTCTCCCAGTTTCCATACATTAATTTCATCATAAGGTTTAAAGAAAACTGGTTTATACCCAATTGCATAACGCTGTATTTAATGCGTTTCCATTTGTTGCGCATTCGCCTTGAAATTTTTGCATCACCAACATTTCCGTTATCGCATGCAGACAGGATATCAAGATTTTTTTTCGTAGCTACATGTATCAATAATTCATCCCAGCGCGGACCGAGTACAATATCATTATTCAGAAAAAAAAGATAATCGCCTTTGGCAATTTTTATTCCCTGATTTTGACAATATGGATAAGAATAATTATGCAGATTGCGTATAACAGTATAACCCGCATCTTCAAAAAACTTTGTGCTGCCATCTGTAGAAACGTTATCAATAATGATCAGCTCAAAAGGATTGACTGTATATTTTTTCAGCGAGGCTTCATAAAATTTATTGATAGCGATTCCGTTGTGAATAGCGGTTATAATACTGATCATGCAATAATTTTAAAGAAAATTTTCGCTGTTCACTTCACAATATTTTCATTGATGTAATTGGCTAATTAAGCGCTTCAGCTTCTTTAGCTGCTTTTTCGCTTCTCCACCAACGGTAACCAATAAATCCGCCAACTGCAAACGGTGTAAGCATTAAATAAATAATACCTGCGTTTAATCCATTGCCTTGTTTTTGGCCTAATTGTGACGCGGTTGCCGTACAAATAGAGCATTGCGCTTTCAAGGTAGATACACATATAAGCGCAAAGAATAAGATCAAACAAAACATAACAAGCTTCTTCATGTTCATCAGTTTCAGCTGCAAAGATACAACGCATATTGTAAGCATTCGCCATTGGCAATATGTCATCAATAATCAATCGCAAAAAACATAATTTGCATAGATTCGTTATAACCAAAGATTTTAATACGTGTAAAGAAAGGGTTGAAATGCTGCAGGAAAAATATATATCAGCTATACAAAAAATAAATGCATTCTTGCCTGGAACTGATCGCAACAAATCACAAGCTGCAATATGCAAACAGTGTAATTATGTTAATGAAATTAATTATACTTTCTGCACCAATTGCGGTTATCCCATAAAAAATTATCAACTGGCAGATGTTTACCAAAAGCGCATTCAGCAACGAAAGCATTTTTTATTTAAAGCTGAAAATGCGGTGTTGGTTGCAAGAATAGTTTTATATGTGATGGGTGCATTTTTATCATTAGGCATCTTTTTCATTTTTGCAAAAGGCAACCAGAAATATATTATCGTAGCAATGGCTGCATTGCTTTCCGCGTTGTTTTTCTTTCTTGCATTTTGGAGTCAAAAAAATCCATTCACTGCATTACTCACATCATTCATTATTTTGATTGTATTTTCTGCCATAAATATTTTTGAAAGATTATCTGAGTCGTTTACAACACTCCAGGGAATAACCGGGATGTGTCTTTGTCTTGCTTTGTTATTTGTTGTATTAAGAGGTGTGCAGGGCGCTTATCGCATTAATTTAATTAAAGAAGAATTGCAGGTGAGGTTATGATGGATGAAAAGAATTCAAATAACATTTATTATTGCGATGCCTGTAATAATGAAGTAAAAGGCTTTCACCGGTTTTGCCATCATTGTGGTGAATATCTTGGTTTTGACGGAACGAAAATAAGTTTGTTCAACAACAGTAATTTGCAATCAGCGTTTGCTTTTTTTATTGTGTATTTATTTGTTTGCCTTATTGTACAAACCAACAGTTGGTTCGATAGTTATGATCATCTTTTTTGGATTGAAGTTTTTCTTGCGGCATTTACTTTATACCATGTGTTCAAAAACTTTGACACGATAAAACCTTTATTGAAATTTCGCAACTTTAATGTAATTCGTTTAACAGGTTGTATTTCGCTTGCTGCAATCGGTTCTGTTATTGTAAACATTATTATTACCAAGCTTAATTTTTCTTTTTTTGGAACGGATACAAGTTATTATGGTCACTACAGCATTTATACAATGCCAGCTGCAGTAATGATTTATTCAATTGCAATTTATCCTGCCATATTTGAAGAGCTTGCATTTCGTGGTGTGTTGTATAATTATCTTGATTCATTTTTAGACCAGCGCGTTGTGGTAATTGTAACCGGCTTCACATTTGGCATCATGCACCTGAGTTTTATTTCTTTATTCTGGCTGGTGCCTTTTGGTATTCTTGTTGGTGTGATGCGTAAACGCTTTGGAACAATTTGGTATGGCGTTATTTTTCATTTTATATTCAACTTAATTGCTGTGTTGTTTGATTTATACAGGCACGGACATTTATTCAATTAGCGGATTATTGAATTGTCGAATTTGTGAATTCACAATTACGCAATTCATTTACAATGCTATCCAAACACCAATAAACTGGCAAATGATACCGATGAATAATCCCATATAAATTTCTGCGGAAGAATGCTCGTTAAGCAACAGCCTTGCTGTGCAAATAAGCCCGGCTAAAAACGTAACTATGATGATGTCGGTACCTAAAAATATTTGATAATGTAAACAGGTAAGAATTACAAAAACCACTGCAGTGCCTGCACCCATTGCATGCATGCTTATTTTAATAAAATTATTGAGCACCAAACCAAAAACCGTATTTAAAAAAATGCCGAAATAAAAGAATTTCAGTACATCAGGCTGATCGGTAAATGTTCTGCTTAAATACCACATCCACCAATAAAATATCATGGTAATGATATAAGGAATAATGCGGTCTTTTTGCGTGCGCAAATAAATTGTTTCAATAAATTTCAATCTCCATAAAAGAAAAACAGCGAAAGCAGGAAAGAAGGTTGCATTTAAAAAAACGCTGATAGTTTTAAATGTTAACCCGACTGCAGTAATGTTATCAAAATGAATCGGGAAACGTTGCGTCAACCAAAAAAAAACATATACCGGTATAAAAAGCGGGTGAAGAATATATGAAATAACTTTTGCGAAAATTTTTAATGCCGGTGGTTGTTCTCCCAAAGTATTTACAGCAAGTTCCTGTTGCATAAGTTATAGTTCTTTACGTAAGCGCGCAACAGGTATGTTTAATTGTTCACGATATTTTGCAACGGTTCTTCTTGCAATATTGTATCCTTTTTCCTGTAGTAATTCAGTTAAGCGTTCATCACTTAATGGCTTCTTTTTATGTTCTGCTTCAACAAGGTCACTCAATATTTTTTTCACTTCGCGTGTGCTCACTTCTTCGCCGCTGTCTGTGCTTAAAGATTCACTGAAGAAAAATTTCAAGCGATATGTGCCAAATTCTGTTTGCACAAATTTGCTGTTTGCAACACGGCTTACTGTTGAAATATCAAGCCCCGTAATTTCAGCAATATCTTTTAAGATCATCGGCTTCAAAGTGGTTTCATCACCGGTAAGAAAAAAATCTTTTTGATAATGCATGATAGCGCCCATTGTACTCAACAAAGTATTCTGACGTTGCTTAATCATATCAATAAACCATTTAGCGGAATCTATTTTTTGTTTGATGAAAAGCACTGCTTCTTTCTGGCGCTTATCTTTTTTTGCACCACGGTCATATTCTTTCAGCATATCGCGATAGCCTTCGCTGATACGCAGATCGGGAGCGTTTTTAGAATTAAGTGTAAGGTCTAATTTGCCTGCAGTATTTATAATAAAAAAATCAGGAATGATATAACTTTCTGCTTTATTTACTTCGCCCACATTACCGCCTGGCCTTGGATTTAATTTCAGAATTAAATTGATCACTTCTTTTAATTCTTCATCAGAAATATTTAATCCACGCTGAATTTTTTCGTAATGTTTTTTAGTAAACTCATCAAAGTATTTGTCAACTATTTTTATAGCAAGCGCTACCTCTTTTCCATCAACCTGCTGGCGCAACAATTGCAACATTAAGCATTCCTGCAAATCTCTTGCACACACACCTGGCGGATCAAACTGCTGAATTAATTTTATGATCTCTTCAATTTCTTCTTCAGATGCATCAATGTTTTGCCTGAAGGCAAGATCATCAACTATAGAGCTTAATTCGCGTCTTAAATAACCATCATCATCTATGCTGCCAACAATCTGCTCAGCAATTTTTAATCTTCTTTCATCCAACGATAACATGCCCAACTGATCAACCAATAAATCGTGCAAAGTTGTTTCAACCCTTAGCGGAATTGTTTTCTGCTCTTCATTATCGCCATAATTTTCATCGCGTAATTTATAATCTGCAACATCATCATCACCATCGGCTACATAATCAGAAATATTTATATTTTCATATTCATCTTCACTGCCATCGTATTCTTCTTCGGGTGCATCAAATTCTTCCGCACGTTCTTCAAAGGAATCGTCACTTCCTTCCTCTGTCACTTCAAGTGCAGGGTTTTCTTCCAGTTCTTCCTTAATCCTTTCATCAAGATTTGCCGTAGGTATTTGCAGCAATTTCATTAACTGAATTTGTTGCGGAGATAGCCTTTGTAATAATTTTTGCTGTAAAGTTTGACTTAATGCCATTGCTGTTCCTCGTAAGTTTAATCAATTATTAAGATGCAAAATAATTACTTGCCGTAAATTTACCTGCAAATATGAACTCGAAAAAGAAAACATTCTTTGCTTTAACTGTTAAATTACTATTCTCATTAACCTTTTTGCAGGCGCAGGTTTCAAAAGATTCTGTAAAGATAGACAGCGTACATTTTTTTTCATTATATAGTAATGCATTTTATGCAAAACAAACGATACTTCAAAATCAATTGCCCGGCAATTTTTACGCAAAGCAATTACCATTTTTTTGTAACAAAGAATTGCAGATACAAAAAGCTGTTGGTATTCCAATAAAATTTCGTGTAGGCTCTGTTGAATATTGTGATAAGCTGGAAGGAAAGAACAGGTAAAATTTTTGTTAGCCAGCTTTGATATTTCAATTAAACTTCGTTGTGTCACTCCCTTGTGCTGATGTTTTTTATGGCAGCATCATTTAAATTCAGGCTTTCATTTTTCTATATCTAAATTTTATCCGCCGCTGCAACGTGCAATACCCGATTTTGCTTTTTGATCTATGGAATCTTTATAATCATGATTTTTCATAGCAAGGCATTTCTTATAGTATTGAATGGCGAGATCTTTCCTGCCTTGCTTTTCATAAATCATTCCTATTTGCAAAGCGGCACGTGAGGCATAATATTCCGTTCTGTTTTCACCAATAGAAATAGCGGCTAAATAATGTTTAATTGCTGCATCATCTTTATTCAGGTCATCATAAATTCTTCCGGTGCGATACGTAAATTCAAGCTTATCCGTAGCATCGGGAAAATCGTTTGCGGTTTTGCCTTCAATCAATGCAATTGCCTGTTCATTATAACCACCATCATTTAAAACACGGGCCTTTAATAAAATTGGATTTGGCCATGTATTTTTTTTTGCATCCGTCAATGCCTGTTTATCTGCATCGGTTTCTGTGCCACCTCTTTTCAAGACCATTTGCCTGGCATTGTTTGCGGCTGTTATATTGCCTTGCAAATAATAACACCAGCTCAGTTTTTCACACGCATCTTTCACATAAAATTTTCCTTTAAAATGCGATAAAAAATATTCAAAATTTTTGGTTGCATCTGCAAGTTCAAGATGGCGAAGTTGTATGTACGCCAATTCAAAATTCCATATCGGCGTTTGAAGGTATGCTGAAGAATTATTCCTGTTTTGAATGATGCTTCGTGCAAATTCATCCATCTTATTATTAATAGCAAGGTTAGCTGCCATGTAAGCCATCAGATGATTATTTACAAGGTCAAGTTTTTTTTGATTGATCAGTTGAAAAACCTGTTCAGGCTGGTTTTGAATATAAAAAGTTATGTAGCAATAATAGAAGATTGCCTCAGAAGAAAATAACCTTGCATAAGTATCATTACTATTGATAACATTTTGCATCAAAGCCATTCCATTACTGATTGAACCTTTGATGCCGAACAAACCTGCAAGCCATTTATATCCATCAGGAATAGTGCCTGCAACAACCTGCATCGGTCCGTAAATCATGTTGTTTGGAACAAATGATGGGAACTTCTTCCTATTATCTTTAATTAAAGAAAATGCCTTGCGAAAATCCCAGCCGGCAGACCACCGTTGACCAAATTTTATTTCAACACAAGCTTCCTGAATTAATACAACACTTCTGCAATAATTATAAAATGGAGATGAGTCTGGGCCATCACCAAGTCTATCTAAATAATTATCAAAATGTGGTTTACGTAATTTTAATTCTGCGGGATCTTCATTAAAAAAAAGAATAAAAAAATCAACATAACTATCCAGTAAATCAGGAATTAAATTATCAGGATTTTGTTGCCTTGCCAGCGCTGTAAGCCGTTGCCCGTTTGCAAGCCGAAGGCTTGTAATTTCGTTATATGCCTGTTGACATGTTGCATCAAAATTGTACACTTTATCTGCATAAGCAGAAAAAAATATGCAGCAACAAAACAGAAAAGAGAAAATTGATTTCTGTATAAAAACTTTCATCGGCCCGAAAATAAAAAAGGGAACTGAAACCAGCGCCCTTTTAAAAAGATAAAGATGTTAATGTTATTTCGCGTTGGTTGCTGCATTCAATTCATCATCCACCAAAATTCTTCCGCAGTTTTCGCAAACAATGATTTTTTTGTGCTGACGAATTTCGCTTTGACGCTGAGGAGGAATTGAGTTAAAACATCCACCGCATGCATCTCTTTCAACCGGCACAACAGCTAAACCATTGCGGTAGCTTTTGCGAATGCGATCGTAAGAATACAAAAGACGGTCATCAATATTTTCACGTGCATCATCGGAAATTTTTGAATATTGTTTTTCTTCTTTTTCCGTATCAGCGATAATTTTTTCGAGTTCGCCTTTCTTTTGTTTTAATGAAGTATCTTTTGTAGCAATCAATTTTTTGGTTTGATCAAGCACTTTTGCTTTTTCAGCCAATTCTTCGTTTGCATCGCGAATATGTTTTTCAGCCAGCTTGCCTTCAAGCTCCTGCATTTCAATTTCTTTATTGATGGCTTCGTACTCGCGGTTATTTTTTACAGCATCGCTTTGTTTTTGATATTTTTTTACCAAAACATCGGCTTCTTTAGTTATATTTTTCTTCTGTTCGATGAAATCTGTAATGCCGTTTATTTCTTCTTCAATTCTTGTTTGCCTGCTGTGCAAACCCTGTATTTCATCTTCCAGATCGCTTACTTCCATTGGAAGTTCGCCTTTCAGAATTTTTATTTCATCCAGCTTGCTGTCAATTTTTTGCAGGCGTACTAACGATGAAAGTTTTTCTTCAACCGAATATTCTTTTACTGCTGCCATATATGAAAGTTCAAAAGTTTAAATTTCAGAGTTCCGGAATTATGTAAAATAATAAACCGGATTTGTTCTGCTTTTTGTTTTGAGGACGGCAAAGTTAGGAAATTTATCCTGCAAAACCTCATATAGCAAGTCAATTGTAAATTGTTCGCTTTCCCAATGGCCAATATCAGCAATAACCATTTTGTTATTCGCATCAAAAAATTCGTGATATTTTACATCAGCAGTTATATAAAACTCTGCATTAGCAGCCAGCGCTTTATCAATTAAAAAACTGCCGGCACCACCACAAACAGCAACTTTTTTAACAGGTTTTTGTAATAAATGCGTGTGCCGGATTACCTGTAAGTCAAAAGCAGACTTCAACAATTCTAATAATTCCTGTTCTGTAGTTTTATTTTGTAACTCGCCAATTAAACCACTGCCTGCACTTTGGTAATGATTTTCAAGTGAAACAATATCATAAGCAACTTCTTCATAAGGATGCGTTTTAAGTAATGCATCAACAATGTTGTTTTTTAAATAAGAAGGAAAAATTACTTCAATCTTAATTTCATTTTCTGTATGACGAATATTTTTTTCTCCAACAAAGGCATTGGTGTTTTCACCAGCTTTGAATGTACCTTTTCCTTCTGCGTTAAAACTGCATTCGCTATAATTACCAATACTTCCAGCACCTGCATTAAAAAAAGCAGTGCGTACTTTTTCTGCAAATTCAACCGGAACAAAAGTGTACAGCTTCATTAGCACATCTTGCTTTGGCAATAAAATTTTCGTGTTTATAAGATTAAGTTTATCTGCAATTTTATTGTTCACGCCGTGCATTACATTGTCAAGGTTTGTATGAATTGCATAAATAGCAATATCATTTTTGATTGCATTTATAATTGTTTTTTCAACATAGTTTTTTCCTGTAATCTTTTTTAATCCTTTGAACACAATCGGGTGATGCGCAACAACAAGATTGCAACCAAGCGAGATTGCTTCTTTAATAATTATTTCTGTTGCATCGAGCGTACATAAAATGCCAGTGCAAATCCATTCAGGGTTACCTGTTATTAAACCAGCATTATCATAATCTTCCTGCAAAACAGGCGGAGCAAAATTCTCCAGCGTATTAATTACTTCAACAATTTTCATAACCGAAATTATAATGCAAAGCTCAGCAATTGCATGTTTATTTTTGTTGTATGGAAAGTGGAAAATATTTCTGTTATAACGGTAAATTAATGTTGTCTGGTACATTAATTATTTCTGCTGATAACCGCTCGTTCCGTTTTGGTGATGGCTTTTTTGAAACCATGAAAATGGTACAAGGAAATATTGCTTTAGGCAATTATCATTTTCAGCGTTTGCTTTCATCATTAGAAATATTAAAATTTAAACAACCTGAATATTTTACTGCTGAATATTTATCAACCCAAATAAAAAAAATTGTTTTAAAAAATAAGCATGAAGAATTATCAAGAATACGTTTAACAATTTTTCGTGGCGATGGAGGATTGTATGATTATGAAAATAATTTTCCAAATTATGTTATTCAAACATGGAGCTTAGATGTGCAAAAAGCAACGTTGAAAAAGAAAGGTTTAATTGCGGACATTTATACAAAAGCAAAAAAAACCTGCGATGATTTCTCGCACATTAAAAGCAATAATTATTTGCCTTATGCAATGGCGGCAATGTGGGCACAAGAAAATAAATTGGATGAAGCAATTATTCTTAATAGTTACAACCGAATTGCTGAAGCAACGATTGCAAATTTATTTATTGTAAAGAATGGCATTATAAAAACGCCTGCTTTAAGTGAAGGTTGTGTAAATGGTGTGATGAGAAGATATGTGATTGAATGCCTGAAAAAGGAAAATATTCCATTCGAAGAAACAACAATTGAAACTGATGAAATTGCTGAGGCAAACGAATTATTTGTTACCAATGCAGTTCAGGGAATAAAATGGATAAGGCAATGTAATAATTATCATTATACCTCAGAACTTACTAAATATTTGAACAATAAATTTTCGTTGTAAAATTTTATTTATTTACTGCATTTGAAATAAATACAGAACGGATAGAAGACTCATCTTTAATAATGCTATAGAATTGTTGCAGGTAATTTATCATATCTTTTAATACACCTGACTTAAGTAAATAAAAGTTGCTTACATAATTCATGATCGTTTCTTTCTTCTCTTTGAAAACAGATACGATTGTATCAAGCTCAGGCAAAGTACGCTGGTAACCTCTGTAGTAACGATCTCTTACACTTTTTATATCAATATTTTCATCGGGTATTGCATAAGGTGCGTTTACAACACCAGAATAATCAAAATCATATGGCACAGCGAAAGGCTTTGCAAATGTATCAGTAAGTGGAACAACTAATTTTACATTATGATAATTAGGAACTGCAAAATCGGTATTACCAATCATGTATTCAAATATGCTTACGAAAGTTATTTGCTGCCTGTTACAACCTTCTGTTCCAAAAGTTCTATCTTTTTTTTCTGTGCAATTATTTCTTGCAGCAACATCTTTTATATCTTCTATAAGAAAAGCATATTGTGTGTAAGGTTTCACTCTTTTCATGCTGTCATTATAAGTAACATGTAACAACCTTATACGAAAGCTCATTGGCGAAAGAATGTTGTACATTTTATAAACAAGATATTCTTTAAGTAATAATTCTTCACTTGAAGAATTGTTTCTGCAGCCGCCAACTAATTTTAATTTTTTTAGTTTGGATAACATTGGTGCAGTGCTTGTATTAAAGTTTAACATCAACGAAGCAAGATCACAATTTTCTTTTCTGAAAGAACCTCTCGGCTCTACTTTTATGGTTTCATCAATTACTAATGTATCTGCAAAATTCATTACAATACGCGCAGGCAACCAAACAGGTTTTGATTTATCGTTTCTTAATTTTCTTATATCGGTTGTTAGCTGCACGTTTACTACACTATCGCTTAAAAAAAATTCCTGCCTGTTTATAGGTTCGTGTTGCGCAAAAACAGGATGCGTAATTATTAGAAAAATAAAAAAAGAAAAAAAAATCTTCAACATGCAAATGCAGTTTAAATGTTTTGTATTTCATACTAAAGATATTGTTTATATGATCAATTTTAATATTGCAAATCAATAAAACTTTAACTTTCGACATCAATAAAATTGTATGAAAAAAATCTTACTGTTATCTGCATATTTCCTAATTGGCGCATTGTATATAAAAGTTGATGCAAAGAACATATCAACCCAAAAGGACACAACCATAAATAACCAGCTAACATCTCAACAAAAAACAAATAGCTGGTTTTTATTGTTTGATGGAAAAACATTGAATGGCTGGAGAACTTTTAAAAATAAACCCGGATCATGGAAGGCAGAAAACGGAACGATATGCAGCTATACTTCAGATACAGGCCATGCAGATTTAATTAGTGATGAAATGTATGAAAATTTTGAATTGGATATTGACTGGAAAATTTCACCCCAAGGCAATAGCGGAATTTTATATTTAGTAACTGAAGATTACGATGTAACGTATTTAAGCGGGCCGGAATATCAATTAATAGACGATAATAACTTTCCTGAGAAAATTGAAGACTGGCAAAAAACAGGCGCCGATTATGCAATGAAAGCTCCATCAGTTAAAGCTGCAAACAAACCAGGCGAATGGAACACCACAAAAATTATAGTTAATAAAGGGCATGTTGAACATTGGCTGAATGATAAAAAGGTAGTTGAATATAATTTATGGAGCGATCAATGGAAACAATTAAAAGCAAACGGTAAATGGAAAGATGATGCGGGTTATGGTGCAGCAAAAAGCGGGCACATTGCGTTACAATCTTCGCATAGCAAAACAGAAACAAGTGGTGTTTGTTTTAAAAACATCATGATAAAAAAACTTTAGTTTCTTAAATTTTTGTCAACATCACTGTATAAAGTCTTTTTGTAAAAAAAGGTTACCTTTTATTTGCACGATTATTAATGAGTGAATTAAAATTTTCAAAAAAGATGGTACAGAAAACCTATTACAAAACAAAAGATTATTGCAAAGTAAAATTTACAATGAATTTTGATAATGCAGAAACAATTGAGATATCAGGATTGAATAGTAATTGGCAGAACACAATTATTATGAGTAAGAAAAAAGACGGAAGTTTTACCAGCGAGATCAATCTTCCTAAAGATAGCCGCCACGAATTTAAATATCTTGTAAACAACAATACCTGGGTGAATGAACCTGAAGCCGATGGCGAACAATGGAACATGTTCGGTGGCAGCAACAGCGTGATTACTGTTTAACAGCATCTATTTTATTGCATTTGTATAAGTGTTGCGTTTAAATCATTCGGTTTAATTAATGAGTTTATTTTTGATTCATTAATTTCAGCGAATGATTTTTTATTATCAACACAAGTACAAATTATTCATTTCATTTTTTGCCTTGATTTTTTTCACAGCCTGTACATCAACGCAAAACAAAAATGCTACTGCAACTACTTCAGATAGTACATGGCTGTTGCCTTTTAATAAATTAGATTCTGTTAATCCTGTGATGCAGCCCGGCGATTTAAGTTTTATAGATCCTGTACAAAATCAGTTGGTAAAATGGGAAGCAAAAAACGTGTACAATCCTGCGGTTGTTGTTAGAAACGATACCATGTTTATGTTGTATCGTGCACAGGATAGCGCAGGTTGCTCGCGCATTGGTTTAGCAAAAAGTGTAGATGGAATTCATTTTACAAGATTTATATCGCCGGTTTTATTTCCTTCAAATGATGCGTTTAAAAAATATGAATGGCCGGGCGGTTGTGAAGATCCTCGCTTAACGCAAGACAGCGCAGGAACATATTATATGACGTACACTGCGTATGATGGTAAAACAGCAAGATTAATGGTTGCTACATCAATTGATTTATATAACTGGAAAAAATACGGACCTGTTTTTACTGATAAGAAATATGATAGCATGTGGTCCAAATCAGGTTCAATTGTTTCAACTTATACAAACAATAAAGTTATTGCTGCAAAAATTAATGGTTTGTATTGGATGTATTGGGGCGATAAATATATCTGGACCGCATCTTCAACAGATCTTATCAATTGGAAGCCGGAACAACAAACTGCAGATGCAAATTTTGATTCTGTTTATTCTGGTTATAATATTTCTAATTTAAAAATTGCTATACCTACAAGAAAAAACAAATTCGATTGCGATCTTGTTGAAAGCGGGCCGGCTGCTAGGCTTACCGATAAAGGAATTTTATTAATTTATAACAGCAGGAATATTCCTTCAATTGGTGATACAAGTTTACCGCAAGGCACTTACACTGTGTCGCAGGTTTTGCTTGATAAAAATATGCCATCAAAAATTATTGACAGGATGAATAATTATTTTTTAAAACCTGAACAACCTTATGAGTTTTCAGGCGAAGTAAATAATGTTTGTTTTGCTGAAGGACTTGCATTTTATAAAAATAAATGGTGGTTATATTATGGAACTGCAGATTCAAAAATTGCAGTTGCTGTAAAACAATAATTAATTATGGCATTTAAAGTTGAGATAAGCGATAAAGAAATTTTTCCTGTTGTTTATTTAAGAAATGATGAAGAAAGGTCAAGTGCAGAAATTTATTCTTTCGGGGCATTATTGAATGCTTTTAAAATAAATAATTCAATTAATATTATTGATGGATTTGGTTCGCCGCAAGATGCAAAAGATAATATTACCAAAGGGTTTAGAAGCGCAAAACTAAATCCTTATGTATGCAGAGTAACCAACGGAGAATATACTTTTAAAGAACATCAATATAAAATTGGTAAATTTTTTTTAGGTGAAGAAGCAATTCATGGATTGTTATACGATGCAGTTTTTTCTATTATAGATTCAGGTGCAACTAACGATGAAGCTTTTGTAACATTACAATATCAATACAACAATAAAAATGAAGGCTTTCCATTTGAATATAAATGCACCATTAATTATAGTCTTCAAAAAAATAATTCTATAACACTTACAACTTCAGTAGAAAATTATTCAGATTTAGAAATGCCTATCTGCGATGGCTGGCATCCTTACTTTACACTTCATGCAAAAATCAACGAATTAATCTTACAGTTAAACGCAAATAAAATGCTTGAGTTTAGCAGAAAACTTGTTCCAACCGGTAAAATTGTTTCCTATATAAGATTTCAAAAACCAGAAATTTTTGACAATACTTTTTTGGATAATTGTTTTTTATTGAATGAAAACAATAAGCCAGCCTGTGTTTTAAAAAATACAACATCAGGATTAGAGCTTACAATTAAGCCAGATAATTCTTACCCGTATTTGCAGTTATATACTCCCGAACATCGTAACAGTATTGCTATTGAAAATTTAAGCGCTGCACCAAATGCGTTCAATAATAAAATAGGATTAAAAATTTTAAAACCGAAAGAAGAAGCATCATTTAAAACAACTTACAGCGTTTCTATAAAATCATAAGTGTACAACGGCTGTCATGCTAATTTCAACGTTTACATTTTTAGGTAATCCTTTTACTGCAATAGTTTCTCTCGCAGGAAAATCGCTGTCGAAATAGCCTTCATATATTTCGTTTACTGCTGCAAACAAGTTCATATCAGTTAAAAAAATAGTTGTTTTAACTACGTGCTGAAATGTAAGGTCAGCCTCCTTCAAAATGGCTTCAAGGTTCTTCATCACTGTATGTGTTTCGTCAGCAATATTATTTGTAACAATTTTATTTGTTTGCGGATCAATAGCAACTTGACCGCTGATAAATAAAAACTCACTCGTTTTTATTGCCTGGCTGTAAGGGCCAATTGGTGCTGGTGCTTTTTCAGAGCGAATGATTTGTTTAGGCATAATTTTTATTTTATAAACAGTGCAAATATAATTTGTGTTAAAGTGCTTTCAATTTTTAAACACCTTTCTTACATTGTATTTTTGCGTATAATTTATACAATGCATATTGCAATCCGCGCTTCCGAAAATCAAAAACAGGAATTACTTCAAAAAGGATTTAATAATACTGTAAGTATTGAATGGATTGATCAATCACAAAAACTTGCAAGCATAAATGCTGATATTTATTTCGATCTTTTGTTTGATGATGTTGATGTTAGTAATAATGATTTTTTAGATGATAAACCGGTTTTTGTAAATGCTGTTAATTGTATTTGCAACGAAATCAATAAGTCAAATTATATAAGGCTGAATGCATGGAATGGTTTTTTGAACCGGTCAATTTTTGAGCTTGCCTGTTGCAATGACGAGCTGAAGGTAATTGCGGAAAAAACCTTTAATAATCTTAAATGGAAATTTGTTTTTGTTGCAGATGATTATGGATTTGTTGCTGCGCGTATAATTGCCATGATAATTAATGAAGCATATTATGCACTAGAAGAAAATGTGAGTACGAAATCGCAAATTGATATTGCCATGAAACTTGGTACAAATTATCCGTATGGTCCATTTGAATGGAGTGAGAAAATTGGGTTGCAAAATATTGTTCTATTGCTTCAAAATCTATCAAAGCAAAACAAGCGAAGCACAATATCATCTTTACTTGTACATGAATCTCAACAATTATAATATAGCAATTGGCGATAATTTTAAATATTAACACCGCGTTCGAAACTGCATCTGTTAGTTTAAGTAACGATAATGAAATTATAAATAAAGCGGAAAGCAATTCACAAAAAGATCATGCTTCTTTTTTAGAGCCCGCTATAAAAAGAATTTGTAATGATGCGCAAATTGATTTGAATGCTCTTAATGCTGTTTCTGTAATTAATGGCCCGGGCAGCTATACAGGTTTGCGGGTTGGTTTATCTTCTGCAAAGGCTATATGTTATGCTTTAAAAAAACCGCTCATTCTGCTTAATACACTTGATGTAATGGCATTTGCTTTAAAATTTCAATCATCAATGCAAATGGCGCATTTATTGTTTTGCCCGTTGATAGATGCAAGGCGAATGGAAGTTTATACTGCTTTATACAATAATGATCTTAAGCTTGTTAAAGAGTATTCTTCAGAGATCATAGAAAATAGTTTTCTTGAATTTGAGAGAAAAGCAAACATTATTGTTGCCGGTGGCAATGGCAGCATGAAAATGCAAACAATACTTAACGATTCCTCTATTGTTTATATAAATCTACCTTCACTTTCAAAACCAGCAGCTTTTTTGGCATATAAAGCATTTATTGCCGGGGATTTTTCAGAAGTCGCTTACAGCGAACCTTTCTACTTAAAGCCCGTTTATTTTAGAAAATAATACGTATATTTTAAACAGGCATAATTTTTTATGTATCAGTATTAATAACCATTGATATTTTATTAAAAATTAGTTATGAATAATACTTCAGTGCAGCTTCTTGAGATACATGATAAAACTACCAGCGAGAGTGTAAAGCTTGATTTTCTTCGGCTGAAGAAAGCTGCAATGATTTTACGTGCATTAAATCATAAATTAAGGCAGCAATTATTAAAACTGATTGATGAAAATCAAAAAATAACCGTGACAGAAATTTATGTTAACCTAAGGCTGGAGCAATCAGTTGTTTCCCAACATCTCGCTATTTTACGCAGAGCGGGCATTGTAATCACCAAAAGAGAAGGAAAATTCATTTATTACTCACTAAACTATAAGCGCATAAAAGAAGTAAATGATTTTGTAGAACAGCTTGTAAGTTAACTTATCGCTTTTTTTAAGAATCGTATTTTTGCTGAAATTTTCTTGTATGTATGTAGAGCAATTATATACTGGTTGCCTTAGTGAAGCGGCTTATTATGTTGAAAGCAATGGTGAAGCTGCCATTATTGACCCTTTAAGAGATATTGAAGAGTATATTTCATTAGCAAAAGATAGGAATGCCGTTATCAAATACATTTTTGAAACACATTTTCATGCTGATTTTGTAAGCGGCCATATTGATTTAAGCAAGGCTACCGGCGCACCCATAATTTATGGTCCGGGTACAAAAACTTCTTTCCCGGTTTACATTGCAAAGGATAATGAAGTTTTTAATCTTGGAAATATTTCTATACAAGTTTTGCATACACCTGGACATACTTTAGAAAGTTGTTGTTTTCTATTAAAAGATAACCATAATAAAGATTACGCAGTTTTTACTGGCGATACTTTATTTGTGGGTGATGTAGGCAGGCCAGATCTTTCCCAAAAAGATGATACTTTAACAGCAAATGATCTTGCGGGAATTATGTATGATAGTTTACACGAAAAAATAATACCGCTTGCAGATGATGTTATTGTTTATCCGGCGCATGGTGCAGGCAGCAGTTGTGGTAAAAATATCGGGTCGCAAACATCAAGTACGATTGGTAATGAAAAACAAACCAACTATGCACTAAAAGCAAAAAATAAAGAAGAGTTTATTGCATCAGTAGTTGAAGGTCTTCAATTACCACCACTGTATTTTCCGATTAATGCAAGAATAAACAGGGAAGGTTATGAAAGCCTCGATTCAATTTTAGAGCAAGCTTTAAAACCTGTAACTGTGAATAATGCAAAAGAATTCTTGCATGATGATGATGTAATTTTTTTAGATACACGCGATGCTGAAAATTTTACAGAAGGATTTGTTCCTGGTTCAATTTTTATTGGTTTAGATGGACGATTTGCTGAATGGGCTGGAAGCCTTTTGCCATTTGATAAAACAATCTTAATAATAGCCGAACCTGGAAAAGAAAAAGAAAGTGTTGTGCGGTTGGCGCGTGTTGGGTTTAGCAAGTTTGCAGGCTATCTTGAAGGAGGTTTTACCGCATGGAAAAATGCAGGTGAAACTATTGATTTGATTATTAATATAGAACCTGATGAACTTGCAATGGATATTCCGCATGATGAAAAACTCGTTGTTATTGACGTAAGAAGAGAAATTGAATACGCTGACGGGCATGTAAAAGATGCATTAAATATTCCTGTAACCGAGCTTACAGATCCTGCAAGCATGGCGAACATTGAAGAGGATCAAAATTTATATGTGCATTGCGCCGGTGGTTATAGAAGCGTTATTGCATCTTCACTATTAAAAAGGCAAGGCATTCATAATTTATACAACGTGCTTGGCGGCTGGGATAAAATAAAACTTGAGAATAAAATCAAAACTGAAAAAGAAAAAAGCGTTCTTAACTAACAAAGTTTGGAATCAAAAGAAATTAATCTTCTGTAAGATTTAAAGGAATTTCAACAGTGAAAGTGCTGCCTTTGCCTAAAGTGCTTTCAACTTTTATTTTCCCTTTATGTGCATCAACAATACTTTTCACGTAACTCATTCCTAATCCAAAACCTTTTACATTATGTATATTTCCTGTATGTGCACGGTAGAATTTTTCAAACACTCGCTTCACAGTTTCTTTACTCATCCCAATTCCATTATCCTGCACTTGTATAATAAAATATTTAGGTGTTCTGTGTGTTATTAGTTTTATAATAAGATTCTCTTTTGAATATTTTATAGCATTATCAATAAGATTAGAAAGTATGTTGGTGAAATGAACCTCATCAGCTTTTAGCGCATCATCTGCTGCATTAAATAAAAATTCTACCTTGCCATTTTTATCCTGTAATTGCAATTGATAATTCTCTGCTATCCGCGATAATAATTCATGAATATGTAATGTTGTAAGGTTTAACCTGAACTCCTGTTTTTCCATTAATGCTGCCTGCAATATTGTTTCAACATGTTTGTTCATTCTTTTGTTTTCGTCTTTAATTATGTTGTTGAAGTATTGCATTTTGGCTCTGTCGTTTATAACTTTTTCATTTTTTAAAGCATCGACTGCGAGAGAAATTGTTGCTAAAGGAGTTTTAAATTCATGTGTCATGTTATTAATAAAATCACTTTTTATTTCACTCATTTTTTTCTGGTTAAGTAATGTTCTTACCGTTATATAAAATGCGGCGATAATAATAAGCGTAAATAATGCGGAGAAAACAATCATCCAGGTAAGCGATTGCCATACCTGTGTTTTAAAATCAGGAATAATTATGAAAAGATGTTCATTTGCAAGTAACCCGTCATAATCACCTCCATCTGGTATTATAGGAATTACCCGCCTTCTGAAATGCATTGTATCCGCAGATTCTTTATCAAAATGTGCACTCTGCATTTCAAGCACAAAATTATCGGAGTTCGATGTAATTGCATATTCAAACCTTACATTTTCCAACCCTTCTTTAGTAAATGATTTTACAAGCTTGTCCTGTATTTCTGCTGTAGAATATCGATCTGAAATGGTTGGCATTCTGCCAACTGCAAAGGAAAGGTCATCTGGAAATAATTGAAGGCCCTGGCGTTTGCCGAGCTTTAAGCCACCGCCGGCCATTACATGTTTGCTTAATTCTTCCGCAACATCTAAACCTGCTTTATCAACTTTATCAATAAAACGTTCCTGTTGAACTACAAGCTGATTTTTAAACCAGTTAATCTGTATAATTATTATACCGATAAGTGATAGCGATATCAATACAATTATTATAGGAAAAACTTTCTTCATTGTAAACAAAGGTATTAGCTGTATCAGCCTGCTGAAATTAATGAAATATCTTTATCAGCAATTTAACTGCTTTAATTTTATCATTATAAAAACAAAGCTTGTTTTGTTTCGTTATTTATTTAATTATGGAAAAAATAGAAGCCGGGAACATACTTATTGCTGACCCATTTTTAAAGGATCCAAATTTTTTGCGAACAGCTATTTTTTTGTGTGAACATGAAACAGAAGGCAGCTTTGGTTTAGTACTAAACAAAAAGTTAGAATATGTTATAAGTGATCTTATGAATGATCTTGAAGATTGTGATTTTCCTGTTTTCTTTGGTGGACCTGTTCAACAAAATACGATTCATTTTTTACATACGCAGCCGGGGCTTATAACAGGCGGTGAAAAAATAACAAATGAAATTTATTGGGGTGGCGAATTTGACGAGGTTATTTCTCTGTTAAAGCGAAACAAGCTTTCACAGCAGGACATTCGTTTATTTTTGGGTTATAGCGGGTGGGGAACAGATCAGTTAGAAAGTGAATTACAAGAACATACATGGCTTACAACTTATGCGTCACCGCAACTCATTTTCACCGATGATATCAACTCAATATGGAAGAATGCTTTAAAACAATTGGGTGGGAAATACGAGCAGTTAATACATTATCCAATTGATCCGCAATTAAATTAAAATACTACTAAATAAAAAAGGGACTGCAATTGCGTCCCTTTTTTGTAAATATTATTGATGTTTATTGTTCAGTAACTTCAAAAACAATGTTTTGTTTTTGCCTGTAAATAACATTTCGTCCATTTTGGATTGCAGGAGACCATGCTGGTCCTTTTTTAATTACGCGTGTTGCTTCTGCACCACAACCATAACCAGGATCGTTAAGTGCCTTTACTTCAGAAATACTACCATCTTTCGATACAAGAAATGAAACAGTAACAGTATATCTTCCCGGAGGTGCACCATTATCGGCTGGTGTTTGTGCATTCAAATTACGTTCAAGATATTTATTCCAATCACCTTTAAATTTTGCTTCAACCTGTACGCTTGTAAATTCGTGATCATAATCTTCAGATTGCACTTTTGGCGCGGTAACCTGGCCAGTTCCTTTTTCTACAGGCGGTGCTACAACATCAGATTTATCACCTTCCTGGTTAAAAGAGCCAATTTTAGTATCCTCTAATTTTTCCTGTTCAGGCGGCTTTTCTTCAGGTTTTACTTCCTCGTCTTTTACGATTTTGGGTGGCGTAAATTTTGTAACCTCAACTTTTGGCGGCTCTTTTGGCGGCGGAGGAGGTGGCGGTGGCTGGTCTTTATCCGGTTGTTTAACAGCTTCCAAATTCACATCCTGCACAACCATTTGTTTAGGTGCTCTGTCGCTGATTGTTTTTGCTATAATCGAAGTCACGAAAACTACAACGCATATAAGAAGCATCACAACAATTGCCCGCACCATTCGCTTATTATATTCTTTCCGCAACTCGTATGCTCCGTACTCTTTATTCCTTCCTTCAAAAAGAATATCAAGAAAATCAGCATTCAATATTTTATTTGCTTCCATTAATTCAATATTTTATACTTAGATGCATAAAGATTCTAGATTCCATAAGATTATTTTGTTTCCTCTACTGGTTCGCCTTGTGTTTGCCTTATATACCTGTCTTCTACAGGAGAAATATCAACCACAGCATAACGTTTTACAACATTAATACTCATTTCATCCAAAATATCAATAAAGTTCTTATAGGTGCTTTCATCATTAGGTTTAATAACAACTACAAGATTTGTATCTGCCTGCTGTTTCTTCCTTATGATTTCATCACGTATATTTTTAAAGTTAGTTGCTTTAAAATTTGAGCCATCAGGCAAAAGTTCACCTTCATAATAGAACACATTATTATCTTTTCCTAAAAGAATGGTAAGTGCTCCCGATTGCTTGATCTTATTTTGATCTTCTGGCTTTACCTTATCATCAGGCAACCCTAAATGCATAGCTGTGGGCTGGCTGATGGTTGTGGTAAACACAAAAAAGGTAATCAATAAAAATCCAAGATCAACCATTGGCGTAAGATCAACTCTTGTAGATAATTTCTTTGCTTTTTTAACGCCCGGGCCTTTTTTATGTCCGCCACCGCCCGAGGTATCCATTTCAGCCATATGCTTAATTTTTTAAGTTAATAATTACAATGCTGCCGCCTTACTGTTTATGTTTTGTTTGTATAGATCGGTGCCTTGCGGAACATTTGCCTGGTTAGTAACCATCTGGAATTTAAACTGCTCATTCTTTTTAAAAGCTGTAAGAATGTTTTTAAACACTGGATATTTAGCTACGTTATCACCTTTTAAAATTAAATCCAGGTGGCTGCCCTCGTAAGCTGCTGCAGCAGCGCGTATCCATTCGATCATCTGGTTATTTGTAGTATCCTGTGCAGGAATGCCTGGCAAATTTTTACTGCTGATCTGAGAAATTTGAAGATGTGCCTGTTGTTTTAATTGAGCCAATGGAGTACCAATGAAAGGTTGCTTAACCAATGCAGCAATTTCATCCGGTGTTAAGCCAAGATTATTGCTTTTATTGATATCTTCAAGCATACCCTTTTTCTTATCCCTGTCTTCGGCATCATCACTAACCGATAAATAAACATGGCCTTCGTTATTCAACGAAATCATAATTGCATTTTTATCCGGAACAGTTTTGTTGGCAACAGATTTTGGAGTTTGAATCGGCACTGCTTCAGAAGGCTTTGGCTTCGTTGTTAAAATAAAGAAAGAAAGGATCAAAAATGCTACATCACACATGGCAGTCATATCTACAATCGTACTCTTTCTTGCTATTTTAGGCCTTGACATTTTTGTAAATTTTATTTCTTAGTTAGATGCAATTACATTTTGTTTCCATAAATGCAATTGCTATTATTTGTAGTTAGAAGCAAAACTCTGTGTTAATGTAAAGCCGGATTCATCAATACCATAAGTGATTGAATCGATTTTTGTGGTAAACACATTATACATTATAATGGCAACAGCGGATGTGCCAATACCCAACGCCGTATTATATAATGCTTCAGAAATACCTTGAGACAAATGCGCTGATGCATCACTGCCGCCTGTTTCAGCAAGAGAAGCAAATGAGCGTATCATACCTATTACTGTGCCTAACAAACCCATCAAAGTTGCTACAGACGCAATTGTAGAAAGGAATACAAGATTTTTTTCAAGCATCGGCAATTCAAGTGCAGTGGCTTCTTCCACTTCTTTTTGAATATTAAGCACTTTCTGTTCGGTTGTTAGTTCTGTGTTGGTGATCATCTCTTTATATTTACGAAGACCTGCCTTCATAACATTTCCAACTGAACCTTTTTGTTTATCACAGGCTGCGAGTGCTTTATCTACGTCTTTGTTAGCCAGGTTATATTGAACTGTGCGAACAAATTCTGCAATATTGCCTGTGCCTGATGCGCGGGAAACGGTTACCAATCTTTCAATTACAAATGTAATAACAGTTAATAGAGCTCCGATGATGATTGGTACGATGATGCCACCCAAATACATTCGGGACAAAGTTGTTTTTGGGCCTTGATGATCTGGCCAAAAACCGCCAGTGGTGTCAGGATGTTCAAAATTAGACGAATTTCCAATAAAGAATCGCCAAATTACATAACCCAAAATAACACAAATAACTGGCGCAAGCCACGAAATAGAATTGCGAGTTTTTTTAGGTTGTACTGAAGAAATGCTTCTTGCTGCTGCTGTAGCAGTCGGTTTTGTTTCAGCCATAACAAAATTAATTTTAGATGTTTAAACTTTTTGTTTTCAATTTATAATTCACAAAATAATCCAATTCTCAAGCAATCCATGAATTGGTTATAAATGGGGTTGTAAATTAGTTATTTTCTTTAAAGCGCCAAGTTTTCCCAATTTTATTTTTTATTTTTTTATTTGACAGTTGCTTATTCTTAAGATCCCGATTATTTTACAAACAGAATTTACAACAACTTGCTTATTAATTTTGTTTAAATAATTATGAAAAATAAAATAGTGATTGCTGTAACCGGTGCAAGCGGTTCTATTTATGCAAAGCTTCTGTTAGATAAACTGCTTCAGATAAAAAATCAATGGAGCGAATTATCAATTGTAATAAGTGAAAATGCAAAAAAAATATGGCAAACGGAATTGGGTAATAATGAATATGATAATTATTCAGTAAACTATTATAATAAATTTGATTTTAATGCACCCTTTGCATCAGGCTCTGCGCAATATAATATTATGATGGTGGTTCCATGCAGTATGGGAACATTAGGCCGCATCGCTTCAGGTGTTAGTGACGATCTTATTACTCGCGCAGCTGATGTGATTTTGAAGGAAAGAAGAAAATTAATTCTTGCTATTCGCGATACACCTTATAATCTTATTCATATAAAAAATATGGAAACAATTACACTTGCTGGCGGTATAATATGCCCGGCAACACCTTCTTTTTATAATAAGCCATCAAGCATTACCGAGCTTGCAGAAACAGTTGTTAACCGCCTGGTTGATCTTGCCGGCCTGGAGTTTAATAGTTTTCGTTGGGGAAATAAATAGTGCAATTTCCTTTAGGCACAATTAAAATATTTACATAAAAAGCTTAAGCGTGATAGATGCTATTGCATATATGCATGAGATAAGAAAAATACCCTTTGCTGTTTCATCGCGTTTTGTATTGAGATAAATAGTAAGCAAAACAACATTGGCAAAAAGCGCAAATGTAGAAAGTGCGGATAAAATTGCTTTTTGTGATAAAATAACATTTATAAAATCACCTAAAGAATACGTTGGATAAAAACGCCAGAAATAATAACCAAGCATACCAATTAACGGCGCTACAAGACCGATAATAATTCCAAATAAAAGTGAATTGCGTTTCAATTTTTGTGCGTTAAAACTTTCTGCAATTTTATTTTCAACTTGTAATTGGTAAGATCAAACTGAACAGGAACAACACTTATAAAATTATTTTCAAGCGCCCACACATCTGTATCTTTTCCTTTATCAAAATTCTGAAATTCGCCGGTTAACCAATAATATTTTTTGCCCGATGGATCGTTCCTTTCATCAAAACGCTCTTCATATTTTGCATAAGCCTGCCTGCAAACTTTTAAACCTTTCAATAATTCTTTTGCAGCAGCTGGAATATTTACATTCAAACAAAGATGTTTATCAATTTTTTTCCCGAGTAATTGTTTTACCAGAAGGTTTGCATAATAAGAAGCACCGCTAAAATCCGCTTCAATACTATAATCAAGCAATGAAAAACCAATGCTTGGAATGCTTTCGATTGATGCTTCCAGCGCAGCGCTCATAGTGCCTGAATAAATTACATTGATTGAATGATTTGCGCCGTGATTTATCCCGCTTAAACAAATATCCGGTTTGCGATGCAATACTTTATCTACAGCAAGCTTAACACAATCAACGGGTGTACCGCTGCATTGATACGCTTCAACATCACCAAATACATGTGCTGCCGTCATACGCAATGGATGACCAATTGTGATGGCATGGCCCATTCCGCTTTGAGGTTTATCAGGTGCAACAACAATAACTTTTCCAAGATCTTTTACAGCTTCAACCAATGCTTTAATTCCGGGCGCAGTAATACCATCATCATTTGTTATAAGAATTACTGGTTTATATTTTTTTGATTGTTTTGCTTTTGCCATAAATGTATATGCAAGATAATATATGTTTAAACCATCAGACATCTTAAAACAAACAGCCATGATATTTTCAGCGCTGTTGTGACAACAAAATATATTCATTTTATTGTTTGATGAATTTAAGATTGAACTGGATTTATTAAAACAGCACATTGCTTTTGCATATCTTTAGTATATCTTCTTAAATAAAATAAGTGCAATGAAATTCAATAATCTTTTTTTAATAGATGATGATACCACCAGTAATTTTCTTGATACAAGACTTATAAAGAATTACATGATTACAGAAAATTTAAAAGTATTTAATTACGCAAATATTGCACTTGATGAATTAAAGCAACTGGTGCTTACAGATTCACCGGAATTTCCAGACCTTATTTTATTAGACATTCAAATGCCTTATATGAATGGATGGCAATTTATTGAAGAGTTTCAAAAATTTCCTGAAGCAGTGCTGAGTAAGTGCAAATTATTTATATTTAGCTCTTCCATTAATCCACAGGATATTGAGAAGTCAAAAACTTATAAGGTCGTTAATGGGTTTATATCTAAACCTCTTACAATTGATAAACTAAATAATTTAAATCAGGCGCCGGTAAAAAATTAAATTAAACCGTTGAAGAAAAAGTTATCGGATAATTATTATTAAACAATATTTTAAATTAATAAAGGCTGTTCTTATGAGCAGCCTTTATTAATTTAATTAAACTGGTAAAAATCTTATTTGTTATACTGCGGCATTAATCCTTTAGCAAGATCAACCATTTGTTTCAAGCCGTCTTCCGGTAAATTACCTTTTTTAAATTCTGCTAAAACATTAGGCAATTTGTTTTCCATTTCCATTAAAAAATGATCCTGGAATGCTATCATATTTTTTACAGCAACACTTTGTAATAAACCTTGCGTTCCAAGGTAAATAATCGCTACCTGCTTTTCTACAGACATTGGTGAATACTGCGGCTGCTTTAATATTTCAACATTTCTTGCGCCTTTGTCAATTATTAGTTTTGTTGCCGGATCCAGATCTCCACCAAACTTTGAGAATGCTTCCAGTTCACGATATTGAGCCTGGTCAAGTTTTAATGTACCAGCAACTTTTTTCATTGATTTAATTTGAGCATTACCACCAACACGACTTACAGAAATACCAACATTAATTGCAGGGCGAATACCTGCGTTGAATAAGTTGCCCTCAAGGAATATTTGTCCATCGGTAATTGAAATTACATTGGTTGGAATATATGCAGACACATCACCAGCCTGTGTTTCAATAATTGGCAATGCTGTTAACGAGCCGCCGCCTTTTACAAGATGCCTGATGTTATCCGGCAAGTCATTCATTTCGCTGGCTACTTTATCATTACTAATAACTTTTGCAGCACGCTCAAGCAAACGACTATGCAGATAGAATACATCACCTGGATATGCTTCACGACCAGGAGGTCTTCTTAATAATAACGATACTTCCCGGTAAGCAACTGCCTGTTTAGAAAGATCATCATAAATAATTAATGCAGGCCTGCCGGTATCACGGAAAAATTCCCCGATAGCAGCACCCGCAAATGGAGCATAGAACTGTTGCGGTGCAGGATCACTTGCAGAAGCTGCAACAATTGTTGTGTAAACCAAAGCGCCATTATCTTCCAGCGTTTTCATAACACCTGCAATGGTTGATGCTTTCTGGCCTATTGCCACATATATACAATAAACAGGCTTGCCTGCTTCGTAAAATTCTTTTTGATTGATGATAGTATCAATACATATTGCAGATTTACCGGTTTGACGATCACCAATTACCAGCTCACGTTGTCCGCGGCCAATAGGAATCATTGCATCAATAGCTTTGATACCTGTTTGTAAAGGTTCCTTTACCGGTTCACGATAAATAACGCCCGGTGCTTTACGCTCCAACGGCATTTCAAAAAGTTCGCCCGTAATTGGTCCTTTACCATCAATAGGTTCACCCAAAGTATTTATTACGCGGCCAACTAAACCCTCACCCACTTTAATAGAAGCGATCTGGCCGGTACGTTTTACTTTAGCACCTTCGCTTATATCACCAGATTCACCCATCAATACAACACCAACATTATCTTCTTCAAGGTTTAATGCTATTGCTTTTACGCCATTTTCAAACTCAACCAATTCACCGCTGCGCACATTATTCAAACCATAAATACGCGCAATGCCATCGCCTATCTGCAATACCGTACCAACTTCTTCAAGGTCAGCAGCAGCATTAAAATTGCTGAGCTGTTGCCTTAGTATCGCTGATATTTCATCGGGTTTTATTTCAACCATATTATTACTTATTATTCGTTACAAATTTATGTTACCGGCTTTTGTACTTTGTGGCATCACGGTTGTGTCACTCACTTATACTTTTTATTCTTTATTCAGCTTCAAACTCAAATTTCATCTGTAGTCTTCGAATCATTTCAATCAATGCAAAACGCGGATATATATTATCTTATATTCCTCACAAATACATTTCTCTCTTTAAACTGTTTGCTTATATCTTTTAGATCACGCAAAACAGATGCATCAACAAGATTATTATTAAATTCCAAAACAAAACCACCTATAAGTTTCTCATCAATTCTTACATCAAGTTCTACGTTCTCAAGATTTGCTTCTTTTTTTACTTTAGAAACAATTGCATTCTTAAGATCATCACTAATTGCGCTTGCTGTTGTAAGCCTTACTTTGTGAATGCCTTTTATTGCGTTGTATTGAGTAATAAACGCAGTTACAATTTCCGGCATATCGTCTTCACGGCCTTTTGCAATCAGCAATTTCATAAACGCATCCGTTAAAGCAGAAGTTTTATCTTTTGTTATGGCATCAATAATTGCTTGCTTTTTATCAGCACGTATAATAGGGCTGCGCAACAGGTTAACGAAATCAGGGCTGCTTTTACAAACCTGCTTTAAAAACTGCATATCATTATATACAACTTCCAACTGATTTCTTTCAATAGAAAGATCAATTAAACTTTTTGCATATCGTGAAGCTAAACGCGGATTTGGCATATTTAATTCGAATTGGCTAATTCAATGTTACTTCTTCAGACAATTGCCTGATATAATCTTCCTGTTTTGTTTTATCATTCAATTCTTTCCGCAAAACTTTTTCTGCAACTTCAATAACCAAAGCGCCAACCTGGTTTTTTAAATCAGTTAGTACAGCATTTTTTTGAAGTTGAATAGCAGACTGTGCATCAGCAAGAATTTTATCATATTCCGTTTTTGCTTTTTCTTTTGCATCAGAAACCATTTTATCAGCAGTGCTTTTTGCATCTTTCAGCATACCGGCTCTTTCTTCACGTGCCTGCGCCAGTAAAGACTCATTCTCACTTTTCATCTCGGACATTTCTGCCTTAATTCTTTCTGCTGATGCTAAAGCTTCCGCTATGGTTTCTTCGCGTTTTTTTAAGCCGCCTAAAATAGAAGGCCATGCGTATTTTTTAAGAATGAAAAATACTACAAGAAACGCCAGCAGCGTCCATATTATCAAACCCAAAGCAGGTGTAAGTAATTGCATATTTAAATCCTCCAGCCCTCACACTGAGAGCAATTAAATTCAGAACTTCTAAATGGTTTATCGAATTAGGTGTTCCTGATTATTTTCCAACAAACATTGCAAGAATACCAACGATAACGCCAAACAACGCAACACCTTCTACAAGCGCAGCTGTAAGGATCATGTTAGCGCGAATATCGTTTGAAGCTTCTGGCTGGCGGGCAATAGCTTCTACTGCACCTTTACCAATTTGACCGATACCAATACCAGCACCAATTGCCGCTAAACCTGAGCCAATAGCGCCGCCGGCATTAGCCATACCATCTAACAAAATAACATTCAGTAAATCCATAATTATACTTTTATATTGATTAAAAATTTAAACGATTGCAATGTCTTCATGATGATCTGCATCATCATGACCACCTTCAAATGCCTGCCCTATAAACACAGCCGTTAAATTGGCGAATATATAGGCCTGCAAAAAAGCAACTAATATTTCAATAAAATAAATAAATATTACAAAGGCTACAGACAGCGGAGAAAACGCCCATCCCACACTTGAACTAAGGGCGCCAAAAATAAATATCAAAGAAATAAGACAAATAATAATGATATGCCCTGCGATCATGTTTGCAAACAAACGAATACACAATGCAAAGGGCTTGGTAAAGATTCCCAGGATTTCCACAATTATTAAAATAGGCTTAATCCCTACTGGCACCGGCGGATTTATAATGTGCTTCCAATAATATTTATTGGTGCTAAACATTATAAAAACAAATGAAATTAATGCAAGCACAAAAGTAAAAGCAATGTTGCCTGTAACATTAGCTGTACCCGGAACCATACCAACAAGTGTATTAATCAAAATGAAAAAGAAAACTGTAATGATATAGGGTAAATATTTTTGATATTTTTTACCAAGATTTGGCTTAGCTACTTCATCAATTAAAAAAATAATTACAGGTTCAAGTAAACTTTGCATACCCTTGGGAGCAGAAGTAATTCCCTGGCCGCTTTTATATTTTTTGGCAACAGCAAGCATAACCCAAACCAATAAAATAAGTGCAATGATCATCTGAGCTACGTTACGGGTAAGAGAAAGATCATAAACCTTTACATTGGTATCTATTTGCCCGTTATCATCAACTGCTACAATTTGCCCGTCATGATAAACTGCATCATCCAGGTGAAGCGCTTCAATCTTCTTATTTGTTATTACTTCATAACCCTTATAAGTTTGCTCGCCACGATTAAATTTTGAAAACAAAAAAGCAGAAAACCCTTTTTGCTGAGAATAAAGAATTACAGGTAGTGGTATAGAAGCTTCGTGTTCTGTTCCGTCACTGCTTTCAAAAGAAAAAAAATGAAACTCATGTGCATCTAAAACGTGGCCAAAAATTACTTCATTGGCATCAAAACCTTTTTTCTCTTCTTTTTTTGTGCTGCTTTCTGTTTCAGGCAATTGACCTTGTGCAAAAACAGAAAAAGTAAAAAGTAAGAAGAAAACGCTGAAACCCGCTGCCAGTAAAGATTTTACGCTTCTAAATGCCATATGCCTCGCTTAAATTTTGCGCAAATATACAGGGAGGAAACTAAATAATGAAACGATATTGGAAAAGAAAGAAAGAGATTAAAAATTGGTTTATTTATAATGATTTTTTTTGACTTCCTCTTCAAGTATTTGCTTGATTTTTTCAAGATAGATCACATCAACCTGATCTTTTGGCCTGTTAACTGCTTTTTTGTTTTGAATAAGATGATTGATATGAAGAAAGGGAACTCTAATTCCATCCAGATCTGCAAACAAAGCAATTCTGTAACATTCATTAAAAGATATGTTTTCAAGTCCTTCATAGAAGTCATAATATCGAGTTCAATCCCCGCCGCATAAAAGCTTGTCCATCCGGGAACAAACTGCATTGTTTCGATTGAAGCAAAATCTCCATAACTAAGTTGAATAAATGCTGCTCTTAAATTTTTCCTGTTTTGCAAATTATCCTCAAGCCACATATCCAAATCATCAGTATTCCTGTTATAGCCATAAAACATGGTGGCGAGCCCACCAACCATTATATAGTGAACATTATTTGCATTAAGTATTTGCCAAAAGCGCAGTAATTCTTCATCAGAAACATCCATCAATGAAATTTATGGCTTAATGATTTTGGAGTTCTTTAAAACTGATTCACGACGAAGCATTTGTGTAAATAAATGCAATTTTTCAAGTGGAGATCGAAACATGTTTTCCCTCAACTTATCATTTTCAGACTTATCAATAAAGCCAATGTATTGCTTTGCAGGCCCCGGAACAAGATTTGTGCTTTCAAAAGATGATTCAGTATTTTCCATTCTGTTCAAATGCTATTATAAATGCAATTTAATTTATTTTCATCATCTGTTTAATGCATCATTCAAATTTTTGGTAATGAATTTGCTAGTATTCTGCAATAAATATAAATTATGCAATGGAGAGGCCGCAGAGAAAGTGGTAACATAGAAGACAGGCGCGGAATTACCGGCGGGCATGTTGCTTTTGGTGGAATTGGAGGCCTTATTATTGCAGCCATAGTTTATTTTTTAGGCGGCGATCCAAGCCAGGTTTTGCAACAAGCTCCGCAAGACCAATCAACAAAAAATAGTTACGTTGATAATAATGCTAATGATACATTGAAAGATTATGTGGGCGTTGTGCTTGCAGATACAGAAGATATTTGGGATTCTTTGTTCAACAGCATGAATAAACATTACACCGATCCCAAGCTGGTTTTGTATAGTGGTGAAGTACAGGCTGGTTGTGGTTATGCAAGTGCAGCAACAGGGCCGTTCTATTGTCCCACAGATGAAAAAGTGTATATAGATCTTTCTTTTTTCAACGAATTAACCTCTCGCTTTGGCGCATCAAACGGAGATTTTGCAATGGCTTATGTTGTTGCGCATGAAGTTGGTCATCATGTGCAAAACCTTTTAGGCATTTCCGATAAAATGGACCAGATGCGTTCGCAGGTAAGCGAATCAGAATACAATAAATTAAGTGTAAAGCTTGAACTGCAGGCAGATTTTTTTGCCGGTGTTTGGGCGCACTACGATCAAAAAATGAAACACGTTTTAGATGCCGGCGATGTAGATGAAGCACTAAGTGCAGCAAATGCTGTTGGCGATGATCGTTTGCAACAGGAAACACAAGGGCGTGTTGTTCCCGATGCATTTACACACGGAACTTCAGCACAAAGAATGTATTGGTTTAAGAAAGGTTATACAACCGGAGATATAAACCAGGGAGATACTTTTAACGACAGTAGTTTAAATTGATCATCACTTTATAATATTAAAAAATAATAAAATATTGCTGGTTAAACAATTTTGTGCGACTTTGCGTAAATCACAAACACATACTATGGATACTAATCAAGGCCTCGCGCTAAACTTTGATTATGGAAACAAACATTATGAGGGCGAAGCAATTCCTGCTTCATCAGAAAAAAATTCCTCAGCCAACCCGGCATTTGATATTTTTTTAGACGACGAATACAACGGCACAATCGTAGAAACAGATGGTCACTGGACATCTGATAATCATATCGACAGTGGTTTAATTGCAGCGATTGGAAGCGTATTAATTGCGGTTTTGGTGAAGTGATTATTTTATTCTTGATATTTAAAGCCCGAGCTTCACTCCACCGAAATAATTTCTTTTTGGTGCAGGATTAAAATATCTTCCGCCAACTGCATTTAGATCGTTGCCCAAACTATAGGTTTCGTTTAAAAGATTATCAGCACCAAAATAAAAATCAAATGTTGCTTTATTATAATGTTGTTTAAAGCCGATTTTTATTTGAAGTAATTTATAATTGCCTGCATAAACATCATTCGCATCTGTAAGCGGAATGGAAGAAGTGACGTTGAAATTTGCATTAAGATAAATACCAGGTTTTGTATAAACATCAAGCGTTGAAACGTTCACTTTTTTTGGAACGCCTGTTAAATAATTACCTGAATAATTTTTTGTTCCTGATATATAATTATTGAATTTGTAAGGTTGATATGCAAAGCTATTTGCAACAACAATAGTTTTTATAAACTTGTTATTGTTCCTGATTAAATATGCATTGAACCAAACTTCAACACCTGTTTGTTTTGTGCCGCCTGCATTTAAAAAATAATCTGCACCAGTGCTGTCTTCCTGCTTAACGATTGCATGTTTTAAATCAAATGAATAAACAGAAGCTTCAAACTCAAAACGATTTTGTATCGCACTTCCTTTTAAACCGCCTTCTATATTCCATCCATATTCGGGCTCCAGATTATAAAACTGGTTTGTTGATGGACGAACTTCTGCCAATGTTGGCGGCGAAAATCCTTTCGATAAAATTCCATACAATGAAACATTTTTACCGACTGCATACAACAAACTTAATCTTGGTGCAGTTAAAATATTTGTGTTTTGATGTTGCCAGAAATTATATACGGAATCTGAAACACGATTGTATTTTAATAATTGCTGATTTGCACTTACACCAGCCTGCACTGTAAGTTTTTTAAATTGAATATTAAGTTGGGTAAACAAAAAATATTGCGTTACATGCACTTCATCATCATACTGTAAATTACCAGGCGTGCCGCCGTTGTTATCTTTATTATTTATGTGCGAAATATTCTGTTGCCACTCAGCGCCTGTAAGCCATTTAACTTTTAAACAATTCATTTCGAACACAGTTCTTGCACCATAATTTGATTCACGGCGATGCTCATAATTTGTTATAAATGGATTCTTAAAATCTGTATGATTAACTGTTGCTGATGTTGTATTACTCCATAGTTTATTAAACGACGAATGCAAACTAAAACCAGCAAAACCTGTTTTGTTATATACACCTGCATTTTGCTGAACAGCGCCTAACAAAGTTGCTGTTGGTTGCCTTGCTAAAGTTGGTAAAGAATCCATTTGTTGTTTGGTAATTCCGCCGGGGGTTTCATAATGCAAATTGGTATAAAATAATAAAGCTGATAATTGCTCTTTGTTGCTGATGTTCCAGTTTAAATTGCCTTGTATTGCATCTTTTCTTAAAGCGCTTTGCTGGCGATAACCATCATTCTGCAAATGACTTTGTTGTAAGCTGAAAGAGAAATTTTTTGCCTGGTGATTATAATTGATTTGTTCATTCAATAAATTATAAGAACCTGTTTCAATATTTGCGCTAAAGTTTTTTTGAATGATTGATGGATCCGATTTTAATAATACTGCGCCGCCTGTATTTGCACCATACATACTGCTTGCTGGTCCTTTAATTATTTCGATTGAAGAAAGCTGGCTTACGTCAATTAAGTTTAAATAAGTGTTGCCACCGGCATCAGTAAGCGGAATATCATTCCAATACACTTTTATATTTCTTATACCAAAAGGTGAACGCAATAAACTACCGCGAATTGATAAACGATAACTGCCCGGACTTCTTTCTTCCATTCTTACACCTGCAACTGTATTTAAAACAGGAACCAATGTTTTAATATCGAAACGTTGCAATTGATTTTTATTGATAATGGCAACAACAGCAGGCGTATTTTTCCAATTGGATGAACCGCCGAATGCAGTTACAGTAACTGTTTCAAGCGTTGTTGTATCAGTAAAATTTTTTGAAGAATCTGTTTGGGCAGAAGCAGAATTAAAAAATAAAAAGTAAAAAGTAAAAACCAGAAAAAGCTTACTGAGATGTTTTGGAGGTTTTAAATTGAAACGAAAGATGCCATAAAAATATACTGCACAAGTGAGTGACACAACCGTGACGCTATAAAATACAAAAGCCGGTATCATAAATATCCGGCTAAAGTTATAAAGCAGTTTGAAACAGTTATACTTTTTGACTTTTAAATTTTGACTTTAACTTACTTCTTCATATACATTACTTCCTTCACAAGATTTATTGTTTTTGGAATATCAGGAAGATATGCTGCAACAAGATTTGGCGCATAATGCATTGGTGCATCGGCGCTCGTTAAACGAAGCACAGGCGCATCCAAATAATCGAAACCTTCTTTTTGTATGCGGTAACTAAGCTCGCTGGCAACACCGCACATTGGCCATTCTTCAGCAACAATTACAAGCCGGTTTGTTTTCTTTACGCTTTCTAAAACGGTCATCCAATCTAATGGACGAATTGTGCGAAGGTCAATTACTTCTGCATGTACATTTTCTTTTTCCAGTTCTGCAGCAGCGCCTAAAGCAACCTTCATCATTTTATTGAAAGAAACGATTGTAACATCACTACCTTGTTTTTTTACATCTGCTTTGCCGAGTTCAATATAATATTCTTCTTCAGGCACTTCGCTTTTATCGCCATACATTACTTCACTTTCCATAAACAT